>NZ_AENV01000006.1:0-302094 GCF_000183625.1 Selenomonas sp. oral taxon 137 str. F0430 | reverse complement strand
AACCCCCATAGAGAACTTGAATATCGGTGTTATGACGTCCCAATGATCGTACCATCTCCGCATGGCCGCTGGATAATGGGAACTCCATTTTTTATCTGCCTCTTCTAGTCTTTTGAGGGCGGTCTTTTCATCAGGAGCCGTGTATATGCTGCGAAGATCCTTGGCAAAGAATTTCATGTCCTTATGCGCCACATATTTCAGGGTATTGCGTACCATGTGTACGATGCAGCGCTGATGCTCCGTTTCCGGAAAGGCCGCCTCTACCGCTTCCTTGAGCCCGCTGAGCCCGTCAGAGCAAAGGATAAGAACATCTTGAACCCCCCCGATTTTTTAGGCTGTTAAGAATGCCAAGCCAATATTTGCTGCTCTCATTTTCTCCAATTTCAATGGTTAAGACTTCTTTTCGCCCGGCATCGTTAATCCCTACAACGACGTAGGCCGCAAGTTTGCTTACGATGCTGTCCTGACGCACGGAAAAATGGATGGCATCCAATGAAAACGATCGGGTAAACGCTGACAAGGCAGCGGTTCTGCCATTCCTCAATGTGGGGCAGAATCTTATCGGTTACGTCGGATACAAATCCTTCCGATGCCTCAAAACCGTAGATGTCATTGATCGTTTCGGAAATCTGTCTCGTAGTCATTCCCTTGGCATACATGGATATGATTTTCTGATCAATCGCAGAGATATCCTTCTGCCGCTTTTTTACCACCTGTGGTTCAAAAGAAGACTGCCGGTCTTGGGGGACTTCAATCCGAACGCTCCCATAGCTGCTGTTTAATGTCTTGGATTTGTACCCATTGCGAGCGTTCTCATTGGCGGAGCGTTGGGATTTTCGTAGCCTAAATGGCTGTCCATTTCCACCTCCATCATTTCCTTGATGGTTCCACCCAGCAGGTCTTTTAGTGCGTCTTGGATGTCGGATGTGCTCTCAATGTCATACTCTTGAAAGAGCTGCTGAATGATCGCTCTTTTCCCATCGGTCATTTTGACTTTGTGAACTTCTTTTTGTTGTTTTGCCATAAACAAAGACCTCCCATGATTTGATTTTACCATAGAAGTCCTTATTCCTTCGAGTCAGAAGTTTTTACAGAATTTCTTTCACACACTCTTTTCTCGCATGATAAGGACACATAGTGCCTGCTACACTTCTATGCATCTGATATAGTTTATAGCCCGACCATCATCTCAAAATGCTGTTCTTGTCCCATGTGTTGGAAGATCATTCTAAAGGTATCGCGGCACTTATCGGTATCAGAGCAATCGTCCACATAGTGCATATCGTCGTTGATGGCATATGCTGTGCTTGAAATGTAGGATAACATGGAAGAAGCCATATCGAACTTTGTGTAATCATTATCACATATAAACTCCTCCTTGTGATCCTCGAGTATGCGTTTCCTCAGTGACTCTCCTTCGTATCCGCAAAGTTGTAGGAAGTAATACTCTAAAATTTGGCGGATAATATTCATCAAAGGGATGGGGGAGGAGACTTCTTTGTATTCCTCCCATAGTGCTGCATAGGAATTTTTGACAGGGTTTACGTTCATCTGCTCTGAAGGGCAGTTGGGATTTGGGCATTCGCACAGACGGATGGATGATTTTCCATCACGTTTCTGAATGAGATAGAAGGACACAAAACGGTATCGCTTCACATGAGGGTAGGAAACTTCCCTATGGAAATACGCGTTGTGTGTGAGTATAAATATCTGCTTGATGAAGTTCCCTGCAACGAGGGGAGTGTATAATAAACTGTGTAAGTAGGAAGACAGCTTAGGAACACTCCCGGTGAGGGGAAGTCAAAAACTAAGGAGGAACCCTTATGTCAAAGAGGCTCCCACGGCGCGGTGCAACGCTCGCTAAGGCAATTATCGAAGAGTATCAGCCCAAGAGTGTAGAAGACATGCAAAACGCCCTCAAAGAAATCTTCGGTCCCATGTTTGAAGCCATGCTCAACGGCGAGATGGAAAACCATCTCGGTTACATGAGCAACGAGCGCAGCGAAAAGGATACAGCAAATCGCCGCAACGGATATACCCCCAAAGTCCTCAAAACCTCGGCAGGCGAGGTTCCCATCAGCGTCCCAAGAGACCGTGACGGCTCTTTTACACCGCAAATCGTTCCCAAAAGACAGACGGACGTTTCGTCCATTGAAGAAAAGTCCTCGCGATGTATGCCAGAGGAATGAGTCAGCGAGACATCTCCTCCACCATCGATGACATCTATGGCTTTATGCTCAGTGCTGAGCAAATCTCGCATATTACAGACAGTGTGCTTGACGAGCTGCATGAATGGCAAAATCGACCGCTCAAGGCATTTTATCCGTTTGTCTTCGTTGACTGTATCTATGTTTCAATGCGCGGTGACAAAGGCGTATCTGATCAAGCGGTATATGTGATCCTCGGATATGACCTAAAAGGCAAGAAAGACGTTCTAGGGCTATGGATGGGCGATACGGAAAGCAAACATCACTGGATGCAGGTATTTGACGAGATCAAAGCACGCGGCGTACAGGACATCGGCTTCATATCAATGGACGGAGTGAGCGGCCTGGAAGACGGCGCAAAGTCGATCTTAAGAACGTGGTGGTACAGCGGTGCATTGTCACCTGATACGCAATTCTCTTAAATACGTTCCGAGCAAGGATTACAAGGCATTTACGGCACAACTTAAAAAGATCTATGGGGCAGTTAGCCTTCGGGCTGCACAGAGCGAATTTGAGAAATTCTGTGAGACTTGGAGCAAGTATCCGGGCGCAATTCGCGTATGGAAGGACAACTTCCGGCATGTTGAACAACTTTACCAATATGGCAGTGATGTCCGTCGTGTCATGTACACAACAAATGCGATAGAGAGTGTCAATGCAAGTTTTCGCAAAGTAACGAAGCAGGGGGCATTTCAAAGCGAGACGGCTGTGTTCAAGGTGCTTTACTTACGGATCAAGGAGCTGTACAAGAAATGGAAGGGACACTCCATTCAGAACTGGGCGATTGTGATGAATCAACTCTGTATTGATGAGCGGGTCGGACAGATGATCCGAAAATATTCCGCTCTATAAGAAACTTACACACTTTACTTGACAAACCCGCAACGAGGGCGTTCCGATTGTCCGCATTGTTCCTACAGATTTCGATCATCTTTCTGACCAGTGCGCCTACGACAAACAGAGCCTTACTGTCCATACTGGAAACGGGATCGTCGATTACAACGATTTTATCCTTGAACTCTCCGTCTGCATTTGAGCTTCCAAACACGAGCTGCTGGAAATAGAGGAAGGCGATGAAGTTCTTCTCTCCTTCGCTGAGGTTCTCTGCAATTTCTCCTGTATCGGTGCGGATGACCTCATAGTTGATAGCGGCCTTGTTCGCTTCTTTATGTGGGCGCACTGCAAATCCTTGGAAACCGGTATCGCGCAACATCGTATTGATGGCGTTCATGGCAGTTTCGGTTTCCACGGTCTTGCTGCTCAGTGTACGATATTCTGTTCGAAGTCTTTGTAGAACAGCGCTCTGTTCATCGATGATTTTTTGTTGTTTTGTCAACTCCTGCTCAAAAGCCTTCTCGCTCCTTGTATACCCGTCGATGACGTCTTTGAGAGTAAAAGCAATATGCTCAAACACAGCTTTTGTGCAGTCCGCTTTCTTCTTCGGCCCGGCTGCAACAAGCTCGTTATTTGCGTCGATGAGCTTGTTATAGCCTTGAATCATCGTTGATAATTCAAGGAGCAGAGGCGCAGTTTCTTCCAATGTAACGACCAAAGCGGGGGATTCTACTTTCTCTTTGATTTTATCGACGTTTGATTGAATGGCGGCTTTTATAACGGTGAACTTCTCATTATAGGGCGCTACATCAACCGAAGGATATATTTCTGCCGGCAGCTTACTTAATGAAATGAAGAGTTGATTGGCAGATGCCCTGTATGTCGAGAGAAATTCATTGAGTTTTGAGAGGCTTTCGTTGTATTGGTCATCAAAGCTTGCGGACAGCATCTCTTCAAAATTGCAAGGAAGCTCCTGCATACAATAGGGGCAGTACCCCTCGGCTGCTGCATGATACGCATCATGTCCCTGACGCACCCATTGGATTGAACCGACCTTTTTTAGAAAGTCTGCAAATGGTGTATTTGAGGTATTTACGATTGCTTGACCCAGAATTTCCTGTCCTGCCAGAGAATCCAGAACGGCAGGATTGTCAAGTTCACTGAAGGGGGGATAGGTTTTTGCGGATGTCGAATACACGGACTCGTACATTCGCTTCATTTCATCTATGTTATGTTCGATAGGAGAATGTGCTGTTACAGCCTCGGTGAATAGCTTTGCTCTTTTCTTTCCATCCTGGGTCTTTTCAAAAACAGTTCGTAGTTCGCCTGACTTTTTCCAACACTCCTTATACATTTTGTCGAGGAGATTGTCCTTCTCTTTTGTTTTCTCATCTTTTTTTGCTGCCGCCTCGGCAAAGAGTTTATTTGCAACAGTTTGCTCTTCTGTATTTTTGTCGAGCTGCTTTTGTATGTCCACATTTATTTCGTTGATCGTGAAAACGCCCGGAAGATTATGGTAGCGATTCATGTTACCATCAATGAAATTTTGATCAAATACATGGATGATGTAATCCGAGAACGATTTTCCCGGGGCATAGGAGACGCCGATACCTTTTCCGATTGCACCGGCGAGGGTGGATTTTCCTGTTCCGTTGTTGCCGAAGAAATAATTGATATAGGTAGGAAAAACCTCAGTCGTGGTTCCTTTGTAGCTGGCGTCGTCCAGTACGATTTTTGTGATCTCGCATGGAAGTTTTGTTGACATAACGCTTCCTCCTTTATCACTACGGTCGCGGCATATTTGAAAGGTTGATGACATCGAAAGCCTTAAAAAGATTCACTTTATGAACCGACCATGCACTGCGGTTTAAATCTGTAAGAGCACATCCCATGTTGAGGTCAAAGTAAATAGAGGCGGGATTTTCACATAACTTTTGTTGGGAAAACACAGCTAGGGGACAAAATGAAATTTTGATATTTCTGCCTTCTTTTTTTATTCGTTTGATATAACCGTATATTGCCCGTTGTTTGGCATCTGTCACGCCGTGATATTCTGTATTTTCGTTACATATCAGAGCTGGAAATGTTTTCAACTCCTCAATGCCAGCTTCAGATAAGGCGGCGCATCGGTCGTATATTTCCGAAGGAGCATGGCTTGGGGTCAAAGCTTGGTCAACGGGAATGATGAGCTCGTTGCTCGTGAAAATATCTTCTGTCGTTGTGACAATCAGCTGATAGTATTCTTTGCTGAAGTTCTGTATGGCGATAAGCTGCTCTGTATTCTGCTCCGAAACTTGCAACGGAGATGGGGATATAAGATTAATCACACCGTCGGCATGATTGAATATATTGATGTTTTTATCACCAGTCTGGTTCAGATTGTAAGCAGCCGGCTGCACGGGAGAAATGCGTGACAGTTCGTTCATAGACAACCTCACAGATTGAAAGTCATTGTACCGTTATTTGTCAGATTGACATTGTTGGTTCCGTTCTGAACCACATTTGTCTGATGATGGATAACGGTTATTTTATTGTCCGATTCATCCAAAACAGCTGTTCGTCCATCATCCGCTTCTTCATGAGGCTCCTCAGAGGATTTTCTCTGGGGTGCTTTTCTTGTTTTTGAGGCTTCTTTTCGGAGAATACTGGCGAACACAACAGAAAGTTCCTCCCCTATATTGAAGGGGGTGGCATCAGATAAAACATCGGAGAAGTTCTTGCATAAGGAGTCTCTCAATGCATCTGAGGGAAGTTCGTCTATATAGCTGATAAAATTTTCTGGTTCGATGTAAGGTGCCAGTTCCTTTGCAAGTTTGCTGACAGTTCTCTTGCCGTTGAAATAGGACTTATAAGTGTCGTTTGTGTGCTTATCAAGGATTTCAGCAGCGGCTTCTGTAGTTATAGAAGAAAGCATGGATTTTGCAAAAGTATAAGTGCTGCTCCCTTCCCCAAGGATAGGATAAAGACGGCTTACAAACTCTGTAAATGTCATATTGAGCCTTTCTGCCGAAGCGTCCCAAAGTGTACCGAGGAGTACCACAGCGTCCCCGAGTGTACCGCCCCTGTGTCTTATACTGAAGTCAATTCAAAAGAAAGTGTTGATGACTGTGAGAGGAGATGATGTCTAAATTATAACACGAGCAAGAGTTTATTTTCTTGTTTTTTATGAGAAAAGATAAAGATTTTATTTCAAATGAACTGAATCGGATGATTCAGCTCACAATCTCAAAGCCTTGAGATGGCCATTAAAGGCGGCGGGAACATACGAAGACCATGCTGCGCATACGCAGCGCATATGGCACTTCGATGTCCCACCGTTTACCGCTATGTCCATTTTTAGGTAATTGCGGCCGGTGTACGTCAAGTGCATCGGCCTTCGTTGTATCCCGCTGACCTCGTTCAGACAGAAAGGATACAACGATGAAAGAATTTATTTTGATGGAAGTCACTGCTGAGACAATTCGTGATTATGGTATTTCCTGCAATGAAGTTGAGTGGTGTCGAATAGGAAATCGTAGGGTACAGGTTGTGAAAGTCTTAGCTACATACGAGGTCTCCACGTTTTATAAACGTTCAGTATTACGTGAGCAACAGCAAGAATGTCGAGCAAAGTATTCGTGCATATACAAGAATCGCAAAAATGAGTGCGACCACGACTGCGAGAGTTGTACACATCCTGTGTACCGAGAATCGTGGATTGGAGTTGTGAAAGAAGAAATATTCATTTCAGAGCTGCTGGAAACTACTTGCATAAAGAGGCTGCTGATTGAAGCACTCATCACCGAAGTCAACAAACTTGCTCCGATGGATCAGCTCCTCCTTAAATTGATTGGTGAAGCTGTATCGGAGCGTGAGATTGCAAGAATTATGGGTGGGAGATCAAAGACGGCTATCCACAAGAGGAAAGAAAAACTTTTCGTGATGCTCCGAAAAAAACTTGAAAATACGGTGACCATTAAGCCGCATTCTGTCTGCACTCTAGTGAAAGGGGGAAAGAGAACTGTGAGGTAAAACTCACCGTTGGTCTTCCGGCGATCAGACAGATTGCCAAACTGCCGAAAGAAACTCTGTTTATGAAAGGAACCGATGAAAATGGTTGATTTGAAAAACCTGTCCAAAGTGCTACGTGATGCAGCAGATGCACTCGAAGCTGCTGTGCCGCAGCTCAAAGAAACTGTAGATAGTGTAAGTCTTGAAGATGTTCGTGCCGTTCTCGTGCGTAAGAGTACGGAGGGAAAACGCGAGGCGGTCAAGGATCTTATCACAAAGTATGGAGCGGAGCGTCTGAGTGACATTTCACCCGATGCCTTCGTTGCCCTCCTCCAGGAAGCGGAGGGGATTTGATGGGGGCGCACGCACTGCTCTCACCGTCGGCGGCGCATCGGTGGGTACGCTGCCCGCCGTCCGCTTGTCTTGAGCGCGAGTTTCCGTCTTCGCCGAGCGAAGCCGCCGCTGAAGGAACAGCGGCGCATGCGCTCTGTGAGCACAAGCTCCGCAAGTTTCTAAAACTGCGCAGCAAACGACCGCACTCGGATTTCGAGGACGATGAGATGGAGCGCTGTTCCGATGCGTATGTTTCGTTCGTGCAGGAGCAGATGGGAGAAATCCCGTCCCCGATGGTGCTGGTTGAGCAGCGGATCGATCTCACACGCTACGTTCCGGAAGCATTTGGGACGGCGGACTGCATCCTTGTCGGCGGGGATATGCTCCATGTCATTGACTTCAAGTATGGCATGGGCGTACTCGTAGAGGCGGAACACAATCCCCAGATGATGCTCTACGCACTCGGCGCATTGGAACTTCTCGACGGAATTTATGATATCCAGAAAATCTCCGTGAGTATCTTCCAACCTCGAAGGGAAAATGTATGCACATGGTCGCTCCCCAAAGAAGAGCTTCTGCGTTGGGCGAGGGACGATCTTGTGGAGAAAGCGCGCCTCGCCTATGCGGGCGAGGGAGAATACTGCGCAGGCAAATGGTGTACGTTTTGCCGTGCAGCTGTTCGGTGCAGGGCGCGTGCGGAGGAGAAACTGCGGCTTGCCAAAGAGGAGTTCAAGTATCCACCGCTCATTACGGACGAGGAGATTGAGGACGTTCTCGGAGAAATCCCGGAACTCATCAAGTGGGCAAATGCCATTCTCGCCTATGCGACGGATGCGGCGCTCAACCACGGCAAGGAGTGGACGGGCTTCAAGATTGTGGAGGGGCGTTCCGTCCGCAGGTACAAGGATGAAGATGCCGTTGCCAGGGAGGCAGAATCGGCAGGGTATACGGACATCTTCGATAGGAAACTCATTTCACTGACCCAGATGGAAAAATTAATGGGAAAGAAAGCATTTACAGATATTCTTGGCGGTCTTATCGAAAAGCCGCCCGGAAAGCCGACACTCGTCCCGATATCGGACAAGCGTTCGGCGATTCACACAGGTAATGTCCAGTCCGAATTCAAAACTATTATGGAGGAAAACTAAAATGGCAATGAAAAACAACAACACGAAGGTTATCACGGGCAAGGTTCGTCTCTCCTATGCACATGTGTGGGAGCCGGTATCCATCAACGGCGGCGAGGAGAAATACTCCGTCAGCCTTATCATTCCGAAATCGGATACCAAGACGGTCAAGGATATTCAAGCGGCGGTGGATGCTGCCATCGAAGCGGGAATCGGCAAGTTCGGCGGGAAGAAACCGAACAAGGGCGCAATCAAGCTGCCGCTACGTGACGGCGATGTTGAGCGTCCCAATGACGAAAACTACAAGGATGCATACTTCATCAATGCAAATGCGCGGACGGCTCCGCAGATTGTGAACCGCAAGGTTCAGCCAATTTTGGATCGCGATGAGGTGTACTCCGGGTGCTATGCGCGCGTGAGCATTACGCTCTATGCATTCAACTCCAACGGGAACAAGGGCATCGCCTGCGGACTCGGGAACATCCAGAAACTCGAGGATGGCGAACCCCTCGGCGGGCGTTCATCGGCAGCATTGGATTTTGAGAGTCTTGACGGTGAGGATGAGGATTTCCTCAGCTGACCAATCGGATTTTGCAGGAATGGGCGGCGGCGCAAGCCGCTGCCTGTTTTTATGGGAGAAGAGATATGAAGTCCATCAGTATCGATGTTGAGACATTTTCAAGCGTACCGCTTGCCAAGGCGGGCGTATATAAGTATGCGGAATCGGAGGATTTTGAAATCTTGCTGTTCGGATATTCTGTGGATGGAGGAGAAGTGCAGGTTGTGGATCTGGCGAATGGGGAAGAGATCCCGAAAGAGATTCTTGCGGCACTAACGGATGAGACTGTCACAAAATGGGCGTTCAACGCCATGTTTGAGCGCGTATGCCTTTCACGGCATCTAGGCATTCACCTAAAACCGAACGCATGGCGTTGCTCCATGATTTGGGCGGCAACGCTTGGACTGCCGTTATCTCTAAAAGATGTAGGGGCTGTGCTGTGGCTTGATCGGCAGAAGTTGGAGGAGGGGAAAGACCTTATACGGTATTTCTGTGTCCCGTGCAAGGCGACCAGGAGCAACGGCGGCAGGACACGTAATCTTCCTGCAGATGCTCCCGAAAAATGGAAACTATTCACGGAATACAACAAGCGGGATGTGGAAACGGAGATGGCAATTCAGGCGCGGCTGAAGAAATTTCCTGTGCCGGAGAGTGAGTGGGAGAACTACGTCATCGACCAAGAAATCAATGACCGTGGGATTTTGGTAGACACCACATTTGTCACACAGGCGATCTGCTGCGATGAGCGGAGCAAGGCGGTCTGCCTTGAACGGGCGCAGAATCTCACGGATCTTGAGAACCCGAACTCTCCGCTTCAGCTTATGGACTGGCTGCACGGGAAAGGACTCTCGGTGGAATCTCTTGCAAAGAGTGAAGTGACCAAAATGCTTAAAACAGCAACGGGAGATGTGCGGGAGGTATTGGAACTGCGGCAGCAACTATCCAAGACAAGCGTCAAGAAGTATATGGCAATGGAAGCGGTCACGGGAGCGGATCACCGTGCGCGTGGATTGTTCCAGTTTTACGGTGCAAACAGAACGGGGCGCTTCGCGGGGCGACTCATTCAATTACAGAATCTGCCCCAAAACCATCTCGCGCAGCTGAAGGAGGTTCGCACACTTGTCAAAGACGGTGATTTCGAGCTTCTGGATATGCTCTATGACAGTACCTCGGATGTTCTCTCGCAGCTTATCCGCACCTCATTTGTGCCACACCCCGCCTGCCGCTTCGTTGTCGCTGACTATGCTGCCATCGAAGCAAGAGTCCTCGCATGGCTTGCAGGGGAGCAGTGGGTGCTCGACGTGTTCCGAGAGCATGGGGACATATACTGTGAAACGGCATCGCGTATGTTTCATTGCAAAGTTGAAAAGCATGGCGAGAATGCAGATCTGCGCCAGAAAGGGAAACAGGCAGTTTTGAGTTGTGGATACGGCGGCTCCGTCGGCGCTCTTGTTGCGATGGGCGCGGTCGAGTCCGGAATGAAGGAAGAGGAGCTTCAGCCTCTTGTGGATCTCTGGCGTGCGTCAAATCCACATATCGTGCAATTCTGGTGGGATGTGGATCGTGCCGTCAAGACCTGTGTGAAACGACGCGTTGAAGTAGAAACACATGGCATTCGTTGTGTGTATAAGAGCGGCGTTTTGTTTATACGATTGCCGAGTGGCAGAGAACTTGCGTATGCGAAGCCGCGCATCGGAGAGAATCGATTCGGAGGGGAATCCGTCACCTATGAAGGTCTTGGTATGACAAAGAAGTGGGAGAGGATTGAAACCTTCGGCGGGAAACTTGTTGAAAATATCACACAGGGAACAGCTCGTGATCTGCTCGTCTTCGCAATGAAACAGCTTCGAAACAGGGGCTTTGACATTGTGATGCACGTTCATGACGAAATCGTACTCGAAGTCCCATACGGAGTTTCGTCGGTGGAGGAGATATGCTCCATCATGGCTGAGAATCCACCGTGGGCGAAGGGGTTGCCGCTTAAGGCGGATGGGTATGAGTGCGAATTTTATCGGAAGGACTAAATAAATCAGGCAGACTGCGAATGTTGCAGTCTGCCTGATTCATGCTAGAGCTTACGAATGCCAAACCATCGTGCATTTTGATCCCAAAAGAGCTGCAGCCGTAAATCGACTGCAAATTTTCGTTGATACTGGAACTGCGCTCCTGGCGGCATGTACTCATGTTGACTTGTGAGCAAGAATCTGCCAGTGCCGTCCTCGTTGATGGCTGTCCGTATCTGATGCCAGTCTCCCGAGGTATATCCCATCTGTGCGAGACTGTCAATGGAGACAAAGCAAACCCAGTTACCGTCTCTTTTTCCAACGATCCAGTATCCACAGTTTTTGGCATGAGCCCCTCGGTCTGCGATGATTTCAAAAAACTTCATACTGGGATTCGTTGTGTAAACTTCGCGCACGGCGTATCCGATACCCGCATTTGTACCGTCGTAGCCGGTAAAGGACATATAGTCATGTCGCCCGTCACGACTCATTAGTTTGAGAACCCCACTATTCAGTGTCACAAACTTTAAGGATTCGTTGTCATAAGAGGCGTTGACTTCCTTGGTGTTCATGTAAAGGAAGGTGGCTTTTCCGGGCGTGAGGAAGGGAGTTTCCTGAGCATATACAGTACCCCAAAGGGAAAAGACGAATAGTGCCAATATGGACAGAATACGGAACAAATATTTCATAGTAGTATCCCTCCTGCATCTTTTTGGACAAAGAGCTTATTTTTCCTGTGCATATATTCTTTTTTAGAGATATTTGGTCTCTATCCCGTCAATTGGCATCGCTTGATATGTAAGGCAGTGTTTAGCTCACGCAAACAAATAGAGCCTAAAATCTCCAAAAATCTCATATCAGAATGCCGTTGCAGTGGTCAATCTCATGTTGAATGATCTGAGCCGTAAAGCCCGAGAACTTGTTTTTCTGTTTGCGAAACTTTATGTCGCGGTATGTGACTTCAATCCACGTATGACGCATGGTTTTCCGCTGTCCGGGGAGGGACAGGCATCCTTCCTCCGTTTCATATTGTTCCGTGGACGATTTTACAATCTCCGCATTCAGCATAACAAGATGAGATTTTCCAATACATACAGCGATGATGCGCTTCTTCTCTCCGATCATGTTGGCAGCAAGTCCGACGCAATGTCCGACGTGGGATTTGAGTGTGTCGAGCAGATCGTTTGCAATGGAGAGATCGGATTTCACAGCTTCCTCCGATGGCTGTCCCAGAAACATGGCATCTTTGACAATAGGTCGTACCATCTGTCTCCTCCTTTATTCGTTTTAATATTCGCGTGCACAAACAAGTTTTCCTGCAAAGAGGTTATGAAGGATTTTGAACCATGAATATTTGTCAAAATAAATTTGATTGAAAAATTTTTAAGAAATGGTGACCACATCCCCTTTTTCTGTCTGCACTCTTATGAAAAGGGGATGTGATTTCCCCGTGATTAAAAAGGAGAAATTTATGCAACACTTCAATGAATCACACTATCCGGATCCGACGGCGGGAGCAGCGATGAGGACTCTCGAGAGGGAGATGAATGCATCTTTCCCAATCATTTACATCTGTTCGGCGTATCGCAATAATCCACGTGTCAATATCATGCGTGCACGGGAGTATTGCCGCTTCGCCGTGCGGCGTGGGTGTATTCCTCTGGCACCTCATCTGCTGTTCCCACAGTTCATGTCCGAGGAGCAGGATCGCGAACTTGCCATCCATATGAACTTTGTCCTCCTGCGTCAGTGCAAGGAACTCTGGGCGTTTGGCATGGAAATTACCGAGGGGATGCAGATGGAGATTGCAAAGGCAAGATCACTCTGCATTCCGGTGCGCTATTACAACACCAAGTGCGAGGAGGTCGTATGGGGATGACCATCGACGAACTCAAAACACAGAAAATCTGGATCTGTTGGAACTATGCCATGCAGAATGGCAATCGAACGAAGAAGCCCTGTGCCGCAGACGGCGGTATCACGGGATCGAATCATGCATTTCGGGCAAGTTGGGTGACGTTCGAGGAAGCCCGGCGTGCGGCAGAGGCATCGTCCTACGGTGGAGTCGGCTTCATTATCCCCAAGGGAATGTACTTCTTGGACATTGACCACAGGGACGAAGCGGATGCGATGGTGCAGCTGCAGATCCGCAGACATGACACCTACGCCGAGAAATCCGTCAGCGGAAACGGCATACACATCTACGGTTGCTGTGATTATGACCGCATTCCGAAAACAAAGGACAAGGACGGCAAGGAAAAACTCGATCCGAAATTCTACGTCAAGAATCCGCACAATGGAATGGAGCTTTACGTCGGCGGACTGACCAACCGATTTGCCGTCTTCACGGGAGATGTGTTGCACGACGTACCGTTTGCCGACGGGACGGAAGCCGTGCTGACCACACTGCGGAAAGATATGCTTCGCAAGCAGCCCGTGAACTACCGTCCGAAGGAGGACGGTGACCGCGCCGTATTCGACATCGTTTGTTCTTTGCGAAAAGCGAAGAACGGTGGGAAGTTTGCACGGCTCTTCGACCGTGGTGACATCTCAGAGTACGGCAGTGCCTCGGAAGCAGATGCCGCCCTCTGTGCCCTGATTGCCTTTCGGACGGGAAACGATGCAGCCCTGATTGATGCCGTCTTTCGTAAGTCCGCACTCTACCGCCGGAAGTGGGAGCGCGAGGACTACAAGGCAGCAACGATCCGCGTCGGCGTGGAAGCCTGTCACGGCGTGTTCCATGCATCGGTAATGGATCACCCGGATTTCATTCACTTCAACGCAAAGGGAAATCCTGTCATCAGCTGTCCGGCACTTGCAGATTACATTCGGCAGAACCTGCACTACATCTTTGTCCGCGACAGTGCGCGGCACGGTGTCCTGCGGTATGTTTACGAGGGCGGAGTGTACCGTCTCTATGCGGACGATATGCTGAAAGGTCTCATCAAGAACTGCATTGCATCCTACGATTCGGAGATGATCGAGATGCGGAAGGTAGACGAGACATTCCGCATCCTCACAACGGATCTGAACTACATCAAGGATTCCGACCTCAATGCCGACGAGGACATCATCAATTTTCAGAACGGGATTCTCCATCTCTCCACGATGGAACTGACCGAGCATGCTTCCGACCTGTTATCCACCATACAGATTCCGTGCGCGTGGTCACAGGAGGATCTTGCGACACCGGTATTCGACCGTTTCATGCAAACCCTCACGGACGGGGATTCGGAGATTCAGCAGCTTTTGCTCGAGTTTATCGGAGCGTGTCTTTCCAACGTCAAAGGATGGCGCATGAAGAAGGCTCTCTTTATGTACGGAGCGGGGGATACGGGAAAATCCCGTCTCAAATGTCTGGTGGAGCAGCTGCTTGGCAGGGGGAACTATGTCGGCATTGATCTTCGTGAGATTGAGGCACGGTTCGGCACGGGGTTGATCTACGGAATGCGCCTTGCGGGCAGCTCGGATATGAGCTTCATCACCGTGGATGAACTCAAGACCTTCAAGAAATGCACGGGCGGGGACAGCATCTTCGCGGAATTCAAGGGACAGAACGGATTTGAGTTCACCTTCAACGGGCTGTTCTGGTTCTGCATGAATCAGTTGCCGAGGTTTGGGGGCGATGACGGGCAGTGGGTGCATGACCGTATCATGCAGGTACATTGCAAAAATGCCATTCCCATCGACAAGCAGGACAGATTTCTCGGAGAAAAGCTATATGCCGAGCGTGACGGGATTGTCCGTAAGGCAGTCCACGCCCTGCGTGCGGTCATCCAAAACGGCTACCGATTCACGGAACCGCAGTCCGTTTTGGCGGCAAGAGAGGAATACATGGTCGAGAACAACTCCGTGCTTGCCTTCCATGCAGAGTGCATGATGAAACGCCCCGAGGGCGTAAAATGCAGCGAGGTCACGACGGGGCAGGTCTACCGTATCTACCAGACATGGTGCAGACTCAACAACAACGGCTATGCGAAGACGGCGCGGGAGTTCAGAACCACTCTGGCTCGGTATTATCACACAGATTTCAGCTCAATGACCATACGTCGAAGTTATGGAAATGTCTATCGGGATCTCCTGCTGACCCCGGAAGCACTTCAGGAATATACAGGCTTCTGGAGTTCACCCGAAGATGATTTTTTGAAAGGCTAAGATGCAGGTTGTGGCAGTGCGGTGAGTAAAAACCCACAAGGGTATCACCGTACTCCGCCCCTGTGGTTTTTGGGGATACAGACCTTTGGTGACAGAAGTGATACTTCTTATACCCTTTATATATAGGGATAGAGAAAAGAGTGAAGAGTATAGGATATATAAATATATATTATATATATAGTATAGGCGGTGACACACACCACTATCACAAGAAATCTGGAAAGCGAGGAATCTCAATGCGTGAATCAGATTTGGAAAAATTCACTAGGTTATACATAAAATTACACGGCGGACTTGCACTGAAGTTCATATCTCCGGGATGTGCAGGTGTGCCGGATCGCCTTGTACTTATGCCGGGCGGCAAGATGTGCTTTATGGAACTTAAGGCTCCGGGCAGGAAGCCGCGCCCCTTGCAGGTGCGGCGTATCGAGCAGCTGCGTGCGCTCGGATTCAAGGTCTATGTGGTCGATGGGAAAGAAGAGATCGGAGGAATTATCAATGCGTTATGAACCGCATTTTTATCAGACATACGCCAAGGAGTTTATCCTTCATCACAAGGAAGCCGCGATTTTCTTGGATTGTGGGCTTGGGAAGACAGTCATCACTCTTACGGCAATCGAGGAACTCCTGCACGACTTCTTCGAGATCGGAAAGGTACTTGTTATCGCTCCTCTGCGCGTGGCGCGTGACACATGGCCGTCGGAGATCGCAAAGTGGGAGCATACGAGAAATATCTGCGTCTCTGTGGTTATGGGAACACCGAGGGAACGGACGGCCGCACTCATGCAACATGCGGATGTGTATATTATCAACCGAGAAAATGTAAAGTGGCTCATCGAAGAAAGCGGCGCATCAATGAATTTTGATATGATCGTCATTGATGAACTCTCATCGTTCAAATCTCATCAGGCGAAAAGGTTCCGTGCACTCTTGAAGCTGCGTCCCACGGTCAAGCGGATCGTAGGGCTTACGGGAACACCGTCGGCAAATGGGCTTATGGATCTCTGGGCTGAGTTTCGTCTTCTGGATATGGGCAAGCGGCTCGGCAGATTCATCTCCCATTACCGCAATGACTTTTTCCTTCCCGACAAACGGAATCAACAGATGGTGTTCAGCTATAAGCCACGCGAGGGTGCGGAGGATGAAATCTACCGTCGGATTGAGGATATCACGATTTCCATGCGTTCAAAGGATTATCTCAAAATGCCGCAGATCATTTCAAATAGCGTGTGTGTCGCTATGGAGGAGCATGAGCGGGATCTCTATGATCGGATGAAGCAGGACATGGTGGTTGCCCTTGGTGGTACGGAGATTGATGCCGTTAGTGCGGCGGCACTTTCCGGAAAACTCCTCCAGATGGCAAACGGAGCGGTTTATACGGAGAACGGGAAGTCCGTGCATTTGCATGACCGCAAACTGGATGCATTGGAAGACCTCGTTGAGAGTGCGAATGGAAAGCCCGTACTCGTTGCGTATTGGTATCGGCATGACCTTGAGCGTATCAAGGAGCGGCTGCCCGTTCAAGAGATTCGCTCGAGCGCAGATATTGAGAATTGGAACGCAGAAAAAATCTCTGTCGCCGTGATTCACCCAGCATCGGCGGGACACGGACTGAATCTTCAATTCGGCGGCTCGACGCTCATCTGGTTTGGGCTTACATGGAGTCTGGAACTCTATCAGCAGACCAATGCACGGATCTATCGGCAGGGACAAAAAGGAACTGTGGTCATCCACCACATCATAACGGTGGGAACAATTGATGAGAATGTCATGCAGGCTCTCGGGCGAAAGAACAAAACGCAGACGGCACTCATTGATGCCGTCAAAGCAAATCTGGAGGTGGCTTCCCATGATGAACTGTGAGGTTCTTGCCAATGCAATCATCGAACAGACGGCGAAAGACTATCGGTGGGCGCGGACGGCTCTCGGCAAAGACCCGGAGAATGTTGCAGCGGCAGCGATGCGCTCTGAGACGGAGCGGTTTTTTCGCTCCGCATGGTTTGGTCAGTTGACGAGTATAAACGGAGAGTGGCTTCTTCAACAGTTAGAGAGGGAATTTGCATGACCGCAAAGGAATATCTCAGTCAGGCATATCGTATTGATCAACGGGTCAACAGCAAGCTCCGCCAAGTGAACTCCCTGCGTGATCTTGCTACCAGAGCCACGTCCACAATGGGAACGGAGCCTGTCAGTGGCACGAGAAATGTTCATCGCTTGGCGGATACCATCGACAAGATTGTCGACTTGGAGAATGAGATCAACGATGACATCGACCATTTGGTAGATTTGAAACGTGAGGTTATGGCGACCATTAGCAAGGTGCAGGACACCAATGCGCTCATGCTGTTGGAGCTTCGGTATCTCAGCTTTATGTCGTGGGACGAAATTGCGGGCGAGATGCACTATACTTCCCGCTGGGTGCATATTCTCCATTCCAAAGCGCTCACTGCTGTGGATAAGATTCTTGCAGGGAAATGAAATCACGTAAAAAGACTTCACTATAATTCTCTTGAGTTCCGGTGTTGACATGGTAAAATGGTGTCATGAAAAGTATGCTTAAAGGCTCGACCTCCAATGGGAGCAATCCCGGCGGAGGTTTTTTCATGCCGCAATGGAGGTGAAGCGATGCCGAGAAAGCCGAAACGTCCCTGCCGCATGACGGGCTGCCCGAACCTGACGGATCGAAAAAGCTGTTACTGTGAGGCCCACGAGAAAGTCGTGCAGCGACATTACGAGCATTTTTCCCGTGGCTACGATCAGCACGAGAGGTACGGCGGAGCATGGCGCAGGATTCGTGATCGACACTTGGCGGGGGATCCGTTCTGCGAGCAATGCAAAGAGCAGGGCAGATACGTTCTCGCGGCACTCGTGCATCATATTCGACCTCTCGCCGACGGCGGCACGCACGATGAGAGCAACTTGATGTCGCTCTGCGTATCCTGTCATGAGCGGATTCATCAGCGCGGCAGAGGCGACCACTAGCCCCCTAGGGGGCGGTCAAGTCTCTAAAACCGCGCCGTTACTGGACCGGGGAGGGGGCGCACGCACAAAAACGTCGGTTCAAACGGGGTATTAAAGGAAGGGGGCGGGAAGATGGCGCGTGACGGTACAAATCGCGGCGGACGGCGCATCCGGGCGGGAGACAAACCCGAAGCACTCGCAGATAAAATCGCGGGCGGGCGCACAGCACACATGATGGAGTTCCCGATGATGGAACTGGGCGGCACAGACCTTGTGGATGCCGCCGACCTCTACGGCGAGGAGATGCCGAATCCGAGCGAGTACCTGTCGGCGCGTCAGCGGAATGGAAAGCCGCTCGGTGCAGACGAGATTTTCCGCGAGACGTGGCTGTGGCTCAAGGAGCGCGGCTGTGAGCGTCTCGTGAATCCTCGCCTCATTGAAAGCTACGCGCAGGCATTTGCCCGCTTCATCCAGTGTGAGGAAGCAATGAGTCAATACGGGCTCATTGGCAAGCATCCGACGACAGGTGGAGCGATTGCAAGCCCCTTTGTTCAAATGGGACAGGCGTTTCAGAAGCAGTCCAATCTGCTCTGGTATGAGATATTTGACATCGTAAAGCAGAACTGCACCACCACATTCAGCGGATCGCCGCAGGAGGATCGGATGGAGCGGCTGTTGCGCTCGAGGAAGTAAGGAGGGAAGTCATTTGAACAAAACAACATCGGAGATGAAGCTCGTTCCAATTGAGAGACTCGTTCCGTATGCCAACAACGCACGGACGCATTCGCCGGAGCAGATCAACAAGCTGCGCGGCAGTCTGCGTGAGTTTGGATTCGTCAGTCCCGTCATCATTGACAAGGACTACGGCATCCTCGCAGGACATGGGCGCGTTATGGCCGCACGGGCAGAGAACATCGAGCAAGTTCCGTGCGTATTCGTCGACCATCTGACCGAGGCGCAGAAGAAGGCATACATCCTCGCAGACAACCGTTTTGCACTAGATGCAGGATGGGATGAAGATATGCTGCGCGTTGAGATGGAAGCGTTGCAGGGGATGGACTTCGACATCTCACTCACGGGCTTTGACGAATTCGAGATTGCCGACCTGCTCTCACTGGATGACGGTGAAGCACAGGAAGATGACTTCGATGTGGATGCAGAACTGGAAAAGCCGTGTATCGCTCGGTTGGGCGATGTCTGGCATCTCGGCAAGCACCGTGTCATCTGCGGAGATTCCACTCTGCCGGGGACATACGAGCGACTGCTCGGTAGTGAGAAGGTCAATCTCGTCTGCACGGACCCGCCGTATTTTGTGGCTCTGGAAAGTTCCTCCGGGAAGATCAAGAACGACGATCTGAATGACAAGGACGCCTACGAGTTCCTCAAATCTGCCTTTATCGCCTTTCACTCGGCGATGGCGACGGACGCATCCATCTACGTTTTCTACGCAACAGCAAAAGCCCGCATCTTTCATGACGCTTATGAGGATGCGGGCTTTAAAGTTGGTGCGGGACTCGTTTGGAAGAAAGACCGCCTTGTCCTCACACGGACGGACTGGAAATACATCCACGAGCCAATCATCTGGGGATGGAGGAAGGACGGACGGCATAGGTGGTACGGCGATCAGAAGCAGACCACTGTCTTTGCATTCGATCGCATCAAGGACTCGAAGAAGGACGGATGCGGACATCCGTCCTCGAAGCCCGTTCCGCTCATCGCGTATCTCGTCAAGCAGTGTACACAGACGAATGGTATCGTTCTCGACGGATTCCTTGGTTCGGCATCGACACTGATTGCCTGTGAGCAGTTGAACCGTATCTGCTACGGCGTGGAACTTGAGCCGAAATTCGTGGATGTCGCTGTCGAGCGATACATTCAGAGCAAAGGCGGGAATGCCGAGGATGTGTTTTTGGAACGTGACGGTGAGCGCATTCCGTATGCGGATGTGTTAAAAGCGAAGGAGGAATCGTGATGCGTGTGTTTTTGAATCCGGGTCATGCACCGAACGGGAATCCAGATCCCGGTGCGTTTGGGTATGGGCTGCGAGAGTGTGATGTGGCAAAGAACGTCGCTGACCTTGTTGCGGGCTATCTGAGTGCCGCAGGTGTCGAGGTGGTCGGCAACTTGCAGTCCGATAGTCTGCATGAGGTCGTATCGGCCTCCAACCGTGTGGATGCCGATGTGTTTGTCTCCATTCACTGCAACGCCTGTAACGGCACGGCAAACGGAACGGAGGTCTGGCACTACTACGGAAGCGGAGAGGGAGAGAAACTGGCACAGTGCATCCAGAATCAGATTGTGGATGCACTCGGAACCGTGGATCGCGGCGTGAAGGGGGCAAAGCCCGGTGTCAACGGTCTGTACGTTCTGAGCAACACCGATGCGGTCGCTGTGCTCGTGGAACTTGCGTTTATCGACCATGCGGGTGACGCAGAGCTTCTGCGTTCGCAGCAGGATGAATTTGCCCGCGCCATTGCGCGTGGGGTAACGGACTATGAAGGAGAGTGTTGAAGATGAAACTGGAACACATTCAAAACGAACTGAAGAATCATGTGGGAGATTTCGTGCGGACGGAGGCGAAGGAAGCGACCGTCCTATGGCTGCATGAGAAGGGGCTTCCTGCGGCGCGTGAAGTGTCGGCGGCGTATACGGCGGCACTGAAAGAGAGTGCCGAGAAGGAGTCAGGATGGTGCAGATTCCGTGACCGCATCTTCCTGCCGCTTGTCATTGACGGGGCGATCTGGATGACGGGCAAGATGCTCGAGCGGATGACTGCTCCTCATTCTGTGAAATGATAATACTCTGTGGTTTATCTCACTGAGGCTATGGTGTATACAACACAATCCGCTTGCTAATTCTTCCCATACGAGTGATGAATGTAATGACCAAAGTTCATAAAGGAGGTTTTCAAAATGAAGGTCAATTACAACATCCAGAAGGAAGAGCGCAAGGCGATGGTCGGGATCGTCGGCAAGGTGCTTGAGACGAAGCCCACATACTGCGGCGCACCGAGCTTTTCCTACAAGGTCGGTGCGTTCGAAATCACGAAGGACGGCATCCTTTGCTTCGATGATGCCGCAGACGAAGCGACTGTTACGCGTGTGCGCACGGCACTACGCGAGGCAGGTTTCACGTCCGAGGATGGGGAGAACGAGGCTTTCTGCGGGGACACAGGGGCGAATGAGCCGAGCCGACCGGAAGCGGCGGTGGAAGAGCCTAGCGAAGTTGATCCGGCAGAGGATAAGCTGACACCAACAGAAACGCCGGCAGAAGTTACTGCGATGGAGGAAGCTGTCGTTGCAGCAACCGATGAGGACAACCTTTCCATCAGTCTCCCACGCAGCCTTTTCACCGAGACGGCACTGAAGAATCTGGACGCACTCCTTCGGAGCAAGGGGCGGCTGATTCGCCACGCCTTTGACATCAAAGAGGCAACCTACACACTCATCGATGACCGCATCACCTTTGCATGGCTACACGGCACAATCACCGACGAGACGGCAAAGGCATACGCCGAGTTTATCAGTAAGCTCTGCGAGATGGCACGGACGCAGAAGCGCGTCACGGCAAAGGAGAAGATCGTGGACAACGAGAAATACGCATTCCGCTGTTTCCTCCTGCGCCTCGGCATGATCGGCAGCGCCTACAAGGAGAGCCGCAAGATCCTCCTGCAGAACCTCATCGGCAGCAGCGCGTTCAAGAGCGGACATCGGAAGGAGGCTGAAGATCATGCGGTTTCCGAGTAGAGAGCAGATTGCCGCACTTCGAGAGCGGTACCCGCACGGGACGAGAGTGGAACTCCTCTCGATGGACGATCCGCAAGCCCCGCCGACGGGGACGAGGGGCGAGGTCATGGGCGTCGATGACGCGGGACAGCTTCTCGTTCGGTGGGAGACAGGATCGTCACTGAGCCTGATCCCCGGTGTGGACTCTTTCCACATCGTGCAGAAAGGCGACAGATCATGAACGAGAAGGTTGTTTCCCAGATCATGGACATCCGCAACTCCGGGCGGGTGAATATGTTCGACGTCCCCAGAGTTCAGCGGATGGCGTTCGAGATGGGGTTCTACGAACTGGTCTGCTTCATCGAGGAAGACCGTGCGACGTATGTACGATTTATCCTCACGGGTGAAAAATAGCTTACGATTCTAGGGATTTAGCACAGCCTTTCGGGGCTGTGTTTCTCTCGAAAAATAAGTGTAGTTTATTCAAAATACGACTTGCTATATTCTGCGTTTAGAGGCATATATGTACATGACCAAAGGGAACAACCTACACACAGAAAGCGAGGAACACAAAATGAGAAACGCAGAAGCAAGATGGCCGAAGACCACCACGATGGAGCACCTCGATGAGATGCGGTTCGGAACGAGCGGCGCGATCCTTCGCTACGGCGAGCAGATCCTTGTCGTCGGGATGGAATGCTGGGGCTTCCACGCAGCCGTCTACGAGATGGTCGAAACGCCAGAGGAGACAGGCTTCGCGGACATTGAATGCCGCTTGAACCTTGTCGAAGCCGCCACCGAGCTTTTCGAGGACGGCGGTCACGCGATGGCTTGGTGCATGAAGCGCATCTAAGCCACGCCGAACAACAAAACAGCCCTTCGGGGCTGCTTCTCGTTTCTGTGTTTTTGAGTCGCTGACGGCGGCTCTTTTTTGATGGGGGTGATTGCTTGCGGAAACTGACGGACTACAAGCCGACAAAGTTCATGGCAGAGGAATCGCACTATGACAAAGCCGCTGCGGACTATGCTGTGGGCTTTATCGAGTGCCTGTGCCATACGAAGGGGACGTGGGCAGGAAAGCCCTTCGAACTCATCGACTGGCAGGAGCGCATTATCCGAGACATTTTCGGAATTTTGAAGCCGAGCGGGTATCGCCAGTTCAACACGGCGTATGTTGAGATTCCCAAGAAACAGGGAAAACAGTTGGCACTCAATACGAAAATCCCGACACCGAACGGATTCACTACAATGGGTGATATTCGTGTGGGAGATACCGTTTTTGACGAAAACGGACAGCCCTGCCGAGTTGTCGCCAAGAGCGATGTGGATGATACGGAGCAAGCCTATCGATTGACCTTCCGCGACGGATCGTCCATCGTGGCAGGGGAGCGGCATCTCTGGAATGTGGATTACATCATCGGTGAGCCGCGCTCCGTACTTTGGACAACGGGCGAAATCTACCGTCGGACGATGGAATATCGCGAGCGATATAGGGGGAATGCAAAAGATGTGCATCGCTCTGTTATCCGTATCCCTGCGGCAAAGACGCTGCAGATCGAGAAAAGAAACCTGCCCGTCACTCGCTCCTGTTTTCATTATCTGGCAGACATTGTGCCGCTCTCAGAGAGAGTCCCCATGCAGTGCATTCAAGTGGACAGCAGAAGCCATTGTTATCTGGTAGGGGAATCCTTCGTTCCAACGCACAACAGCGAACTTGCCGCCGCCGTTGCACTTCTTCTTTGCTGCGGCGATGGGGAGGAGCGTGCCGAGGTGTATGGCTGTGCTGCTGATCGTCAGCAAGCAAGCATCGTATTCGAGGTCGCAGCAGATATGGTGCGGATGTGTCCCGCACTCGGCAAGCGGGTGAAGATCCTCGCCTCCCAGAAGCGGATGGTGTATCTGCCGACGAACAGCTTCTATCAGGTGCTTTCGGCAGAGGCGTACTCGAAACACGGCTTCAATATACACGGGGTTGTGTTTGACGAGCTGCATACACAGCCGAACCGCAAGCTCTTTGACGTTATGACGAAAGGCTCCGGCGATGCGCGTATGCAGCCGCTCTACTTCCTCATCACTACGGCGGGGACGGATACGCAGTCCATCTGCTACGAGACACACCAGAAAGCAAAGGATATTCTCGAAGGGCGAAAGATTGATCCGACCTTCTATCCCGTGATCTACGGAGCGAAGGAGGATGAGGATTGGACAGACCCGGAGGTCTGGAAACGATCGAATCCGTCGCTCGGGATTACAGTCGGCATCGACAAGGTACAGGCAGCCTGTGACTCTGCACGGCAGAATCCCGCCGAGGAGAACAGCTTCCGTCAGCTGCGTTTGAATCAGTGGGTGAAGCAGTCTGTACGGTGGATGCCGATGGATAAGTGGGATGCGTGCGCCACACCTGTGGATGCCGAGTCCTTGGAGGGGCGCGTCTGCTACGGCGGTCTTGACCTTTCCTCCACGATGGATATTACGGCATTTGTTCTTGTATTCCCTCCGACGGAGGAAAATGAGCCGTTTGCCGTGCTTCCGTATTTCTGGATTCCCGAGGAGAACATTGACCTGCGTGTGCGGCGTGATCATGTGCCGTATGACGTGTGGGAGAGGCAAGGTTTCCTGCAAACGACAGAGGGAAATGTGGTTCACTACGGATTCATCGAGATGTTCATCGAGAAACTGGGTGAGAAGTACAATATCCGCGAGATTGCCTTCGACCGATGGGGCGCGGTGCAGATGGTGCAGAACCTTGAGGGCATGGGATTCATCGTTGTTCCATTCGGGCAGGGCTTCAAGGATATGAGCCCGCCGACCAAGGAACTGATGAAGCTGACCTTGGAAAAGACAATAGCGCACGGCGGGCATCCCGTCATGCGCTGGATGGCAGACAACATCTTCATTCGCACCGACCCTGCGGGGAACATCAAGGCAGATAAGGAGAAATCTATGGAGAAGATCGACGGTGTGATCGCACTTATCATGGCACTGGATCGTGCGATCCGTTGCGGGAATGATACGTCGGAATCGGTGTATGAGAGCCGTGGTGTGTGGGTGTTTTAGGGCGATCGTATACACTCTTTATCTTCACATATGGCCTTGCTATTTTGCCGATAGTACGGGAATATACACATACCGAAAGGGAAAACCGAAGAACCAAGAAACGGAGGAAAAGAAAATGACGAAGAAGGAAATTGCCGAGATCATCGAGAGCAAGGCCGCCGCATACGGATTCGCGATGCAGGAAAACACGATGGGCTGGGCGAACGAAAGCGACCGCGACACCTGCATCCGCATCGAGATTCGCAAAGAAACGGATTACGAGAAGACGGATTGGGAAGCCCGCAAGGTTTTCCGAGACATCAAAGCCAATGCCAGCATTTGCCAGATGGGTGGAAATCCCACGCCGGAGGAGCTTTTGAAAGCCGCCGACGAGATTGCGCGGGGCGCGAAATTCACAGCCGACATCAACAGCATGGGGCTTTCCTGCATCGAAAACTTCTAAACCGAAATGAGGGAGTGCCGCTCGGAAGGGCGGTGCTCTTACTCTCATCATCTTCTGTGGCGAGATTTTTTACATGCCGTTTTGGAAATGGAGGATTCCATGAACCTATTTAGCAAACTCTTCCGTTCGCGGGACAAGCCTACGAATCATCTTGGCGGCTTGTCCTTTTTGTTTGGGCAGACGGCGGCGGGCAAGGCAGTCAACGAACGGACGGCAATGCAGACGACGGCAGTATACGCCTGTGTCCGCATCCTCGCTGAATCCATCGCGGGACTGCCGCTCCACGTATATAAATATAAAGGGCAGGGCAAAGAGCGCGTGCCGGAACATCCGCTGTACTTCCTGCTCCACGATGCACCGAATCCCGAGATGACCTCCTTTATATTTCGCGAAACATTGATGAGTCACCTTCTTTTGTGGGGAAATGCCTATGCACAAATTTTGCGGGATGGCAGGGGGTGTGTTCTCGGACTCTATCCGCTGCTCCCGGACAAGATGGAGGTCAGCCGTGACAGCCACACGGGGGAACTCTACTACACCTATATGCGAAGCACGGAGGAGAATCCGAATTTTGCGGACAAGGGGCAGATTCGTCTGCGACGTGAGGATGTGCTGCATATTCCGGGACTCGGCTTTGACGGACTTGTCGGCTATAGCCCAATCGCTATGGCAAAGAACGCCATCGGCATCGCTCTTGCAACGGAAGAGTATGGCGCGGCATTCTTCAAGAATGGAGCGCGTCCGGGTGGCGTACTCGAACATCCGGGGGTGCTCAAAGACCCGTCAAAGCTGCGAGAGAGTTGGCACGCCGTCTACGGCGGTACGATGAACACGGGCAGGATCGCCGTCCTCGAGGAGGGCGTGAAGTATCAGCAGATTGCCATACCGCCCGAGGAGGCGCAGTTCCTTGAAACGAGGAAGTTCCAGATTGACGAGATTGCACGGCTCTACCGTGTACCGCCGCATATGGTCGGAGACTTGGAGAAATCCTCGTTTTCGAACATCGAGCAGCAGTCCTTGGAGTTCGTCAAATACACCTTGAATCCGTGGGTAATGCGATGGGAGCAGTCGCTTCAAAAAGCATTGCTGACGGAGAAGGAGCGGAAGGATTACTTCATTCGTTTCAATGTGGATGGGTTGCTGCGCGGGGATTACAAGAGCCGTATGGAAGGCTATGCCATCGGGCGGCAGAACGGATGGCTCTCGGCGAACGACATCCGCAGTCTTGAGGACATGAACCCCATCGAAGCGGACGAGGGTGGCGATCTCTATCTCATCAACGGGAATATGACGAAACTGAGGGACGCAGGGTTGTTTGCCGCTAGGCAGAAGGGAGTAAGTGATGAAACGTAAATTTTGGAACTGGGTACGGAACGAAGGAGAGAAGCGAATCTTGCTTCTTGATGGTGAAATCTCGGACGAAACGTGGTGGGGCGATGAAGTCACACCTCAGATGTTCCGCTCCGAGCTTCACGCTGCCGAGGGAGATGTTGACCTTTGGATCAACTCACCGGGCGGGGATTGTTATGCGGCAGCACAGATCTACAATATGCTCATGGAGTATAAGGGGAATGTCGCCGTCAAGATTGACGGGATTGCCGCCTCTGCTGCTTCCGTCGTTGCGATGGCAGGATCAACGGTTGAGATGTCGCCCGTAGCCACCATTATGATTCACAATCCGATGACCGTTTCCATCGGAGACACACATGAGATGGAGCGGACAATCACGTTCCTCTCTGAAATCAAGGAGAGTATCATCAACGCCTACGAACTCAAGACGGGACTTTCCCGTGCAAAGATTTCACGGCTGATGGATGCCGAGACGTGGATGAATGCAAAGAAAGCAGTGGAACTTGGATTTGCAGATGCCGTTCTCTATGCGGACGCACAGCGCCCTGTGACCGATACGGCAGACGGGCTGATCTTCTCCCGTGCCGCCGTCACGAACTCTCTGCTCTCGAAATTCGGGCAGGGAACACCATCAAACAATGTCGATGTAGAGCCTCTGAAAAGACGGCTCTTTTCTATTTCACACTAACGGAGGGAAAAAGATCATGGATAAGATCATGGCAATGCGCGAGAAGCGTGCAGAAATGTGGGAACAGGCAAAGCAGTTTCTGGATTCTCACGAAAAGGACGGGCATCTCACAGCCGAAGATGCCAAGGCGTATGAGCAGATGGAGAACGAGGTGCTTGCGCTCGGGAAGGACATCGAGCGCATGGAACGTCAGGCGATTCTCGACGCGCAGCTCGCAAAGCCTGTGACAGCGGCGATCACCAACACTCCGGGGGCAGGATTGTCTTCTGAAAAGACGGGACGTGCAAGCGAGGCATACCGTGCGGCAATGCTCAAGGCACTGCGTACGAATTTCCGGCAGGTGGAGAACGTCCTGCAGGAAGGCGTGGATGCAAACGGCGGCTATCTCGTACCCGAGGAATACGATCAGCGTCTCATTGACGTTCTGAATGAGGAGAACGTCCTGCGCCCGCTTGCGACGGTAATCACCACGAGCGGGGAGCATAAGATCAACATTGCCGCCACAAAGCCCGCCGCATCGTGGGTTGAGGAGGGCGCACCTCTGACTTTCGGTGAGGCGACCTTCGACCAGATCGTCCTCGACGCGCACAAGCTCCACGTTGCGGTCAAGGTGACGGAGGAGCTGCTCTATGACAACGCCTTCAAGCTTGAAAACTATCTCATCGAACAGTTCGGCAAAGCACTCGGCAACGCCGAGGAGGACGCGTTCCTGAATGGCGACGGGACGCACAAGCCGAAGGGACTCCTTGCCTCCGCAAAGACATCCGTCACCACAGCGGCGGCAGACCTCAAAGCGGATGAACTTGTGACACTCGTCTACAGCCTCAAGCGTCCCTACCGCAAGAATGCGGCGTTCATCGTCAACGACCAGACGCTTGCAAGCATCCGCAAACTCAAGGATGCCAACGGAGCGTATTTCTGGCAGCCATCCTACCAGATGGGCGAACCGGACCGTCTGCTCGGCTATCCCGTGTACTCTTCGGCATATATGCCTGCTGTCGAGGCGGGCAAGACTGTCATCGCATTCGGAGACTACTCCTACTACAACATCGGCGACCGTGGGACACGTTCCCTGCAGGAACTCAAGGAGCTGTTTGCAGGCAACGGCATGGTCGGCTACGTCATGAAGGAGCGCGTGGACGGCAAACTCGTTCTTGAGGAAGCCGTGCAGACGCTCAAGATGAAGGGTTGATGTATGGAATCCCTGATAAATTCAGCAACAATTTGACGGAATTTCGTTTTTGCGGCAAAGAGGGGAGGTGGTTCTATGCTTGTGCCGCTTGCAGCAGTCAAGCAGTATCTTAGGATTGACGGCGATGAGGAAGATGATCTCCTCACACACTTTACGGAGACAGCAGAACAGATTTGTACTGCATTACTGCGCGTGAAGAAACTGTCCAAGGTCGAAGATCAGGCGATTGTGCGCGTTGCAATCCTCTATGCCGTATCCTATCTCTATGAACACAGAGAGGAAGCGGATCACAGAGGGCTTGCGCTGACACTGCGCTCTCTGCTCTTCGGTGTGCGGAAGGAGGTCTTTTAGGTGAGAGTGTCGATGAGTGAACTGCGTCATCGAATCTCCATCCTGCGCCCTGTGACAGATACGGATGATGAGGGGAATATCTGCTCCTCTTCTGTGCAGGAGATTTCAAAGGCCTGGGCACTCGTTCTGCCCTTTGCGGAAAAAATCTCCGATGGCTATGCGGAGAAGGTGCAGGAGGTGGATTACCGCATTGTGATCCGCTACCGCACGGATGTCCGAGTGACGGATCGTATCCATTGGGATGATAAAACGCTCATACCTATCGCGCCGCCGTATCCGCTTGGTGGAAAGAAACGGTGGCTTGTCATAGAATGCAGGGAGTTGGTGGAAGATGGCTAGATACCGAGGATTCGTCTCTGCCGAGAAGATATTGTCCGAGCTTGGCGCAGAGGCGACGGCTGCAGCAAAGGCAGCACTCGCACATGGCGCGGATGATGTGGTCGCGGAGGCAAAGAACCGCTGTCCCGTCTATACGGGAACAGATAAGCGCGTGGTCAAAGGTGCGCTGCGCGACTCCATCCATAAGCGACTGCGACGCAAGGATGGCTCTGTTTGGAGGATCGCAGCAGATGCGGAATCCAGTGACGGCGTATTCTACGGTACACTCGTTGAGTTCAGCCCACGCATCAACCGTCCGTTTCTCTATCCCGCGCTTGATGCCAAGAAGGACGGGATCCGTTCTGCTATCGTCGATGCCGTAAGGTCTGCCATTCGGAGGAGGGGGAAATGAGTACGGCACGGATGGTGTATCAGGCACTTGTGCGCTCGAAGGAGCTGACACAGCTTCTCGCACACGGGAAGAAGGGCATCTACCACGGACGCAGCCCCGATGCTGGGACATATCCGATCATCGTCTATTCGGTGATCTCCGATGTCCCAGCACTCTCGGCAGACGGCACGGAACTGGAGCGGCGCGTGACAGTGCGTATCCACATTCTGACAAAGGATGGACGCTTTCCGGAGATTCATAAAGCCGTGCAGAATGTGCTTCTGCCGCTCGGATTTGTCCGTGCGCAGACACAGGAGCTTGTTGAGAAAGATATTTTTGTGGAAATTACGGATTACAGAACAGCAATGGAGGGAGAATAATATGCCAAGTCCAACACCAACAGGAAAGCCCGCAGGGAATCTTACGAGCGGGCAATTCATCAACATCCAGAAACTTCATATCGCAAAAATGCTCACCGACGAGTCGGGCGGCACGGCGACCTACGAGAAGCCCATCCCACTTGGGAAGCTCTTACGCAAGGTGGACATCAAGCCGCAGACGAATCAGGCGGAGCTTTTTGCCGACGGGCAGTCCGTGGATACGGTATCCAATACCGCATCTTACGACCTTACCTTCGACACTGCCGCATTGCCGCTCGAATATACGGCTTACCTTCTGGGGCACAGTATCGAGAACGGCGTGATGAAGGCGGGCAAGGACGATGTCGCTCCGTACTTCGCCGTCCTCTTCCAGTCGGATAAGAGGAACGGGAAGAAACGCTTCACTAAATTCTACAAAGTCCAATTCACGGAACCCTCCGAGAGCGGCAACTCGAAGCAGGAGAGCATTCAGTTCGACACACCGACGCTGACGGCAAAGGCGATCTACCGTCTCTCGGACGGGCTGTCCTACGCCAAGGCAGACGAAGAGGCGGCAGGCTTTGCCGCTGAGACTGGGACGAAGTGGTACGAGCAGGTCTGAGGGAGGACACGATGGAAACGCCGAAACTGCATATTGCGGGCAGGGAGATAACGCCGAACCCTCCGAAGATGAAGGTCTGGCGTGAGTTCCTTGCCTTTTTTGATGCCGACAAACAGGACATGAATCTTGAGGCCTTTTTGGACGAGCACGTCCGACTGATTGTCCTTGGATTCGGACGGGAGGAAGTGACGAAGGAAGTCATCGACGAAAACGTGGACGTTGCGGACATCGTACCGTTGACGCGCTCCCTTTTTCGATGGATTCAGTCGTTGACGTTCTCCAAACTGGTGAACCTCCCAAACGAGGAGACGGGGAAAGAGGCGTAGTTCTTTCTCCGTACCAGAATCTACTGCGCTACTACGAGCGACTGCAGTCCGCCTACGGATGGACGATGCAGGAAATCGACAGGCACGAGATTGCGTTCCTGCTCGATCAGCTTGTGGTAACGGCACTGTGCGAACAGCAGCAATGTGAACGCTTTATTGACGACGTGATGTAGGGAGGGAGATGGAGTGGCAAAGCGCGGACAGAAGATCGACGAACTCTATCTCGACATCGGTCTCAACATCGCACAGCTGCAGTTGGATTTCGACACGGCGGGGAAAACTGTCTCGGATTCCATTGCGCGGCTCAACAGCAAGGCAAACAACATCCATCTGAAATTGGATGCTGATCTTGCCAAACTCGACGGTGTGGGGACGGAACTCGACAAGATCAGGGTACGCCATCAGGCGATCAATCGCGAACTGGATATTCAGCGGCAGAAAGAACAGATTCTTGCCGCTGTCCTCCAATCCGCAAAGAAGAATGACGGCGCGGATAGTGCGTCCTATCGGCGTGCTGAAAGTAACCTGTTACGTCAGCAACGGACAGTTGCGCAGACCGAAGCCGAGGTGCGAAAGCTGAATAACCGCCTAAAAGAAAGTGCCGTTCTCTCAGGAACGCTCGGCGGGCGTATCACTGCAGGGATGACGGCGGCACAGGCAGGTGTCAAGAATCTCACGAGCGGATTCAATGTGCTGTCTGCAAAGATGGCCGCAGTTATGGCAGTTGCAGCGACGGGTGCGGGGCTGTTCAATATCACGAAAGATGCGATGCTTGCGGGCGAGAATGTCTATAAGCTGACGCAGAGGCTTCACGTCTCTGCGGGTGAGGCGGCGACGCTCAATCGGGTGTTTCAGCTTGCGGATACGGATATCAAGAGCGTCATACCTCTGATCGCACGTCTCGACAAGCAGGTATCTGCAGCGGGCAATTCTGGCAATGACACGTCTCGCGCACTCTCACGCTTCGGCATCGTACTCAAGGATCAGCAGGGCAATCTCCTGCCGCTCAATGAGCAGCTGGCGCAGCTTGCCAAGGGATACAAGACGGCAAGCGAAGCAGGAATGGAGGAAGCATATACCGCCGAAGTCCTCGGTGTGCGTGGTGCGGCGCTTATCCCGATTCTCGAACAGTATGACGATTTAATGACGATTTCCTCTCGCGTCAAGACCACGGGACTGCTCGACCCCGAACAGGCGCATGAGACATACCTCAAATGGCGCGAAATGGAGATGGAAGCAGGGCAGCTGAAACTTGCTCTCGGTGCGGCACTCCTTCCTGCCGCCGAGGAGCTGATGCCGGAGATCAACGATGGGTTTGAATCTCTGGTTGAAACGATTCGGGACAACAAGGACGAAATCAAGGATGCCGTCCTCGGATGGGGCGAAGCACTCAAGACCGTCGCGGAGCTTGCAGGTTTTGTCGGGGAGCAAATTCATAAGGTCAATGAACACGCCGAGGCGAACAGCTGGCTTGTGAAAAATCACCCCGTGGCATCTCCGCTGATTGCTGTTCCGTTCCTCGGCGGCAGCGTTCTCGATGCTCTCTACGGGGACGAATACAAGCAATACCAAGAACAGCAGAAGATTGCCAAAGAGAAAGCAGCGGCAGAGGAGAGCGCCCGTGTCGAGGCGGAGCAGAATGCCAAGGCGCAGGAGCAGAATGCCAAAGCTGCGGCGATCCGTGCAGCTGCGGAAAAGGATGCCGCAAAGACGGTCAGCGAATCTGCAAAAGCGACCACACAGCTGACGGACAGTCTATATACACTGACACACACGGACATCCAGAACAGCCTTCACGCTCTGGATCGTGAGGCATTTCAGTTCTTTCAGAAGGGCGCAGATCCGCATCTCATTGACGAATACCGTCTTGCGAAGGAAGCAAAGATTTACGCTGACTTTCAGCGCGACGTTGTGGATAAGGCGAATGCACTCTACAAAACTGACCTGCAGAACAAGTTGGACTCCATCGCCCGTGAAGCTGATGCATTTCGTCAGAAGGGCTTGGACGAGGTACAGACGCAGAACTGGCTCAGTGAGAGCAAGGCGCGGGTAATGGAGCAGTGGGAGCGGGATGTCGCTTCTAACATCAGTGCCATCTGGAAGACCGAACTCGAAAATCGCCTTGCGGAGATTGAGCGTGAGAAGGAAGCGTGGGTGCAGAAGGGATTGGACGAGGTCGAGGCGACGCGGTGGGCAGAGAAGCAGAAACTCGATGTCAAGCGCAACGCCGCCTTGGAAGTTCTCCGCTCCCAGAAAGAGGAACTGAAGGTATTCAAGGAGTCCGGGCAGGTCGGATTGATGCAGTACCTTCGCAAAAAGAACAAGTTTACGGCAGAGGACTTGGGGCTGACACCGGAGCTTCTCCAACAGTTTCAGTCCGGGCGTAAATGGGCGATGGAGAATCTCCTGCCGAATTTTGCCCCCGAGAAGCGTGAGGACAATTCACGCATTCGTGTCAATGGACAGGAATTCTCGTATGTGCAGATGATGGCAGGATTGGGGAAACAGGCGCAGAGCATTCAAACTGCGGGGCAGGGCGCAAATGCTTCGTCGGGAGCTGCTCAGTCCGCTCCCTCCATGACGGACAATCGCCAGATTCACATACAGGTGCAAATCGAGAACGCCGTTACGGAGGACAACGAGGGAATGCGTATGCTTGCCGATCATGTCGCCGACCGCATCCGTCCTGCCGTTGAAAATGCCCTAGGGGGTGATTCCAATTCATATTCACATTGGTGAGGTACGGACATTTTCCGTTGAAAACTGGCAGACCATTCCCGACGACCGTCAACAGCTTTTGGAAATTGTCGGCGGAGCAGTCGTGCAGGATTTCGGACACATCACGGAGGGCGACCGTATTTCCTGTACAGTCACAATCACTGCTGCCGACTGGGAAAAGATCAAGGGCTACTGGGACAGCCGCACGATGGTATCTGTAACGGATGAGGGTGGGAATGTTCTGCCCTCCATGCGTGTCGTGGTGAAATCCTACGAGTATATGGCTCATTTTCCGAAGGTATATAAACTGTCTCTGGAATTTTGGAGGGTGTGACAATGGCAGAACTGCTGCATATCTATATGAACAATCCAACCGAGGGCGGCAAAGACGGGACGGAGGTCAGCTCCGGGACGGAACTAGCTCCCATCTCTGTTTTGCTCGATGCGGGCAAGGGCGAGCAGAAAGCCGTCAAATGTGCCGTGCGCTGCGAGAGTGAATTCCATATTGACGGAACACTTACAATCAAATTCGTCGGCGGCCATGCGGATAAGTGGAAGGTCGCGACGGATAACAAATACACTGCCGAAACGGCATTGGAGTCTGCCGAATGGAAAGACAGTATCTCATTATCCAATGTTGCAGACAGGAATACGATTTTCTGGGTAAAGGCAATCAGCACAGCGGACGAGAAACCGCAGCAGGATACGAGCGTGGACATTCAAGCAGAGGGGCTGCTTGTGTCGAATTGAGGAGGTTCGTATGGCGTTCAAATACATCAATCCGGGCTATGCGGAGCTGCTCTCGGCTCGTGGAGGCACGACGGTAACAGGGGAGCAGTACAGTAAGACAGGCGTATCCTTCTGGCAGCCGACTGGTGATAAAGGTCTGACGATTTCAGAATTCCCTGCAGAGCTTTACGGGAAACTGGATCTGTACTTCAAAGCACCGGAGAATGCAGACCGTGCCAAACTTACCCTTGCAATTGGAGGCTACATCATCGTTAGTGCGGAAACGTCCTGGAGCAGGTGGCGCATGAAGGGAGACAACAATAACGATACCATTGCCACTTCCGACAGCATTCGCGTAAATGCAGTCAATACCTTGTGGTTCCACGTCAAACCGGGGCAGAACAATGACGGTATCTTTCGGGCACTCCTGAACGAACGCGAGGTTTATAACAAGCAGGACTGCTCTTTTTGGTACGCCTACAGTTCCAGTGAAAAGACCATTACGGTTTACAGTAGAACAGAGGACATTCTCGTCTCGAACCTCATCCTCTCGGATGAGGAAATCAGCCCACGGGAGCAGGTTATCATGCTGCCCGTCCAAGCGACACAGACGGATATGACCGATTGCGGTGATGGAAGCTATGAGGCGACGGCTACGAATCAGGAGATTCTGCAATCTGTGGATACCGCATCACTTATTACGCAGTATGGCGCAGACTCGCGTGTGACGGGGATTTCCCTCATCGGGAATCCTGCCTACCGCACGGCAGAAGGGCTGTGTGCTTTGACGGCGATTGAAAAGAGCGGTGGGACGGTCACTGAATATGGAAGGCATATCGTCGAGCAGAATCTAACTTCCACCGTTATGGACACGCGCGCCGTCTCCATGACGATTGCGGAACTCACGGGACGGCAGTTCGGATGGAGAGCGGGAACATGAGCATCAAGCTGAAACCAAGCGTCTGCATTGCGTGGCTGCCGTTTGGCAGGATTCACCTCAAACAAATTATATATGCCACGGTGATTCCAGTATTTCGTCAGCCCGTGCAGGTGCGCGGAGATACGTCGCGCAGTCTCAACAGATCCATCGCTACGCATGCGGATACCCTGCGCGATATTCGGATCGTCAAGCAGATCAGTGTAAAGGCAGATATGTTGCGACGTATCGGTCGCTGCGATGTGGCTCTTGGAGATACAAAGCGCAGACTCATTAGGCAGTTGCGGATTCTTGCAGATACGAGAATTGAGATACCGCATACAATCAGATATGCAGAGTTTAGAGAGCGCGGCATTCGCTCGTTCTCCGTGACGCTCGGCGAACTCAGTCTCTCGGATAACATTCAACTCGAAACCGTGAATCCTCTTTCCATTGGTGCGAACGTCCAAGGTCGTGTAATGGACTACGACTTCCGCTTCCTCGTCGAGGAAACAAGTCAGCGCGGCATCGTGCAGTCTGTCAAGGGAACGTACAGTAAGGACACGCTTCTCTACACCCCCATCCATATCTATGTGGAGCGGGCGAAGGTGTCGCGCTATGCGGCGGAGATTGCATCGGCACTCGGGCTTCAGCTTCATCGTCTGACGGACGACTTTACACCGTCGCAGAACTTTGAGGGCAGCGGTATGACCTACCATGACTTCATCTCCTCTCTCTTTGGATGGACGGCAAAACTCCCGCAGCGTCAGATCAACGTCTTTATTCGCGGTGATACGCTCCACATCATTCAGCGCGGCATGGAGGAGTCTGTCATTGACATTACGAACTGGCCGCACGCACAGCCGACCGTAGAGCGGAAGCTCCTGCGCTCCGTCTGGCACAGCTCTCACAACGATTCCACCGGAGCGCACAACGAGGAGGACACGTCTCCCGTTCCTTTTACGGGCACGATTTCCTTCAAAGAGATCAGCCGCACTTACTCCAACGGTTTTCTTGTCCGTGAGACGAACGAAAACGGCTACAGTACCTATTCCTATGACGGGGAGTATCTCGCCGAAAAGCGCACGCACAACACGGACGGCTCGACCAGCCGCACGGATTATGCATACGCCTCCACAGGTCGCGACGTTTACCTCTTCAAGGAGTGGGAACGTACCACCGAGGCGGTCAATGATGGGAAGAAGCACAATGAATATGACTGGGAGGACTGGAACAGAGAAAAGGGAACGGAACGCATCACCTACCACGCGCCGCTCGGCTATGGATGGTATGCGACCACCGTCTATGTGGACGGCGTATTGGAGGGCAGCAGCTTGTCGCAGGGAAAGCCCGGCGGCAAGGCGAGTCAGTTCACCGTCGAGCAGTCGAATCTCAGCCTTGGTGCAAGTTACGCGAGTGACGATGCGCTTCCGTATTCTTCCCTCATCGACACGGAGTTTCCCGTTGTGGGGACGGACTATCTTCGTGCCTTGACACGAGAAATCGAGTGGCTTAACCGCAAGACGCAGGAGACGGTCACGGTGGAAATTCGCGCACGGATTCAAAACGGCGTTCCCGACATTGACCACATCGTCGATTTCACCGAGCGCATCCGTTTTGAGGGGCACGAATACTTCTTGCAGTCCAATACGGTGGAACTTACGCCGCGCCTTCTGCGGCAGACGATCAAGATGGTGAGATGGTATGGATGAATGGCGTTATGGGGCTCGCAGCGGCGATACGGGCAGGGATAAAGAACTCGAAGGTGGTTGAGTCACAGGCTCAGCGCGGAAGGATTCAGAATGGACGTGTTCATATCGGCGAGCGATCCTATCCATTTCGTGCGGCAGTGGACTGTAACACGGCAGACGGCAGTTTGGTGTGGGTACAGATTTCTAGGGGCGGTACTGCCGTAATCGTGGGAGCGTGAGACGATGCACAGGGCTAGAGTGAAAGATGTGAGCGGAAATCGGGTGCTTGCGAATGGTACGTGGCTGATCTGCATTGGAAATCGAACAGTCTATCCAGGCGAATGGATCTGGACGGACGGTCATTGCGTCTACGGGCATGAATCCGAGGGCGGCGGCAGCTACGTTCCGACGAATGATCATTCCGGCATACCTCTCCTCCAGATAAAGTGGAAGGATCAAAAAAACCAGATGCTCCATTCGTACTATGCGAAAGGAAAAATTCATCCGCTCGGCTTTTCCAAAGAGGATATATGGATGGTCAACAGCAGCCGCCACTTCGCGTATGTCTCAGGCTATGGAATGCTCGATGCCGAAATGGATGAGCGGGGAAATCTCTATACCCTCGAAGCCGTGAATGTCCTCGTGTTCCCGCTCATCGGGGCAGATCAGCGTGACAGTATTCTCTCTGTCAAACGCAACGGCGAGATCATCGCCGCATACGATCTTGTGCAGATGTTTGGTGCTCCCGCCGTATCCGGTCCCACTGACCTCTATAGCTGTCAAACAGAAGGCGGGCGGGTGGATAAAGCTGGAAACTTCAAAGTGATGATATGGCACTCCATATCAGAGCATAGGGGAGACGGAAGCCATGTCAGCACCGACCGTTATGTGTTCTTCGATGGCAGCAATCTTGAGCCTTGGATGGAGAAAACCAAAACAACGTCAAGAGACTCTGTTACAGGGGAATCCCATACTTCGGAAAGCAAATGGAGCGCACCGAATTACAGTGTCCGCTATCCAATCCATGACGGAATGTATATGCGTTTTCCCGCAAATCTGGATTACCTTATCTCCGGGAAAAAATATATTTCAAAGATTTACAGTGCAAAGGATGAACTGCTCATGGAGATTCCAACAAATCCAACGGCTCGTACCAGTCTCTGCCCTCTGGGACAGGGGAAATATCTGGTCAGCACGGGATCGCCCTTATATTTATGGAAGGACGGTCAGCTTACAGAGCTTCTGCGCGGATGCTATAACTACCGTCTGCGCAGGATGAGCAATCTCAATAAATGGAAAAAGGCAGGAGGTTTTTGATGATGGATCAGATTTTGACAATACGCCTGTATGCGGCGGGCATTGGCATCGTAGTCGGGGAGTTCCTTGGCAGCTTTGACGATCTGCTCTATGCCCTTGTCGCATTTGTGGCGACGGATTACATCACTGGTGTTCTCCGTGCGATTGTGGAAAAGAAACTGTCCAGTGCGATAGGGTTCAAGGGAATCTGCAAGAAAGTCTGCATCTTCACCCTTGTCGGCGTGGCGAATGTGTTAGATGTTCACATCATCGGAAGCGGATGCGTCCTGCGTTCTGCCGTGATCTTCTTCTACATCTCGAATGAAGGAATCTCGATCATCGAGAACGCAGCACGGATGGGGCTTCCCGTTCCACAGAAATTGCAGGACATGATGCACAGCCTCAAAGATAAATAACTGCTTTAACCTCAATGCCCGGCGGCTTACCGTCGGGTTATTTTTATGCCCGAACAGGTGACCACAAGAGCCGTTTTTGTCCGCTGCTTCATGAAGGGAGATGTTGAAATGAGCAAGGAAGAAGGCCTTCGGGAAATGACGTATCAGATGGTGATGCGTGCTTCATGGAAAATGCTGCAGAGCGGGCTTTTGTCAGAGGACGAGTATCTTGCGTTTGAAGCGAAAATGCGCGAGAAATATCGTCCCGTCATCGGACTTTTATTTTCAGATATTGACTTGCTATCGTGCGGATAGTACGGGAACATGGGAGTGGAAAGGAGGGAGCACCATGAAGATACGAAGAGTTCAACCAAGCCATATATTGCAGAAAAAGCTGCGTGTGGCTGCCTACGCCCGCGTCTCTGTGGATACGCTCCACCACTCCCTTGCGGCGCAGGTCAGTTACTACAGCAGTCTCATCCAGAAAAATCTCGCATGGGAATACGCAGGCGTGTATGCGGACGAAGGTATCACAGGGACAAGCACTACACACAGAGATGAGTTCAAGCGCCTGATCGCCGATTGCAACGCCGGAAAGATTGATCTGGTACTGGTTAAAAGCATCAGCCGTTTTGCCCGTGACACCGTAGATTGCCTTCATACCGTTCGACGGTTGAAAGAGAAGGGGATCGCCGTCCGCTTCGAGCGTGAGAACATTGATTCCATGTCCGAGGACGGAGAGCTGCTCTTGACGCTGCTCGCATCTTTTGCCCAAGAGGAGAGCAGAAGCATCGGCGACAACATTCGGTGGGGTGTGCGGAGGCGTTTTAGACAGGGGATCCCGAACGGGCATAAACCGCCTTATGGCTACACTTGGGACGGCGAGATGTTCCGCATCGTTCCTTCCGAGGGCGAGATCGTCAAGGAAATTTTCCGCAGATACCTTGCCGGAGAATCTGCCTACGCCATCGCCAATACACTTGCGGGGCGCGGAATCACAGGACGGCAGGGGAGACCAATAGAGCAGACCACGGTAAAGGACATCCTCTCCAACATCTCCTACACGGGTACGATGGCATTGCAGAAGAACTACATCACAGAAGGTCATATCCGCAAGCGGAATAAAGGAGAACTTCCCATGTATCTGGTGGAGGGGATGTTCGAGCAACTCGTGTCAAAGGTAGATTTCGACAAGGCACAGGAGATACGGAAACGGAGAGCCGCGCAGTCTAGCAATCGGAATCCTGTGCTGATGCCGTTTTCCGGAATGGTGAAATGCGGATGCTGCGGCGGCGGCTTCAGCAGAAGAACCGCCGGGAAGTACAGGCGGTGGGCATGCAACACGAGAGAGCGGAAAGGTAGGGAATCCTGTGACAGCCGTCCGATCAAAGAGGAGGAGCTTGTGGCTGCGGTCAGAGACGTCATGGAGAAGGATGATTTCGATACCGCAGAACTCAGACGAAAAGTCTCTAAGATCGTCATTCACAATGACTGTGTGGAATTTCACCTAATCAACGGTCACATAAAAAAGACTGCCCGAATATACACAGGGCAGCGCGGCAGTAATCCCTTCATGAACAAAGTGTACTGTGGCTCCTGCGGCAGCAAGTGTGAGCGTGACACTTGGACGAAGGGGATTAAGGTGTGGGCTTGCAGTCAGCCGCGCACAAAGTGCCGACTGAAACGGCTGCCCGAATCCGAACTAAAGGAAGCGGCAGAATCTTTCTTCGGTGACTGCTACGAGGGCAAGATTGTGCAGAACGTCGAGCGGATCATCATATCCGATGATGAGGTCATATTTCAACTCAAAGAAGGAGGCGCGTACCGATGGCAAAGACAGTGAGGGTCATCCCTGCAAGCCCTAAAATCTTTCGCTCTGAGGTTACGGCAGAACCAAGACGGCGCAGGACGGCAGGATATGCCAGAGTTTCGACCGATCATGAAGAACAGGCTTCCAGTTACGAAATGCAGATGGCTCATTACAAGAACTACATCGAAAGCCGTGCAGACTGGGATTTCGTCGGCATGTATTCGGACGAGGGGATCAGCGGCACCAACACAAAGAAGCGTGACGGCTTCAACCAGATGATTGAGGATGCCCTTGCCGGCAAGATCGACCTCATCATTACAAAGTCGGTCAGCCGTTTCGCAAGAAACACCGTGGACTCGCTGCAGAATGTCCGTAAGCTCAAGGAACATGGTGTAGAGATTTACTTCGAGAAGGAGAACATATGGACGTTCGACACGCGCGGAGAACTCCTTATCACGATTATGTCGAGCCTAGCGCAGGAGGAGAGCCGCAGTATCTCGGAGAACACCACATGGGGCAAGCGGAAGCAGTTCGCCGAGGGCAAAACCAGTGTGGGCTACAGTGCATTTCTCGGCTATGACAAGGATTTCAAAATCAACGAGGAACAGGCGAAAGTGGTGAAGCTCATCTACAAACTCTTCCTTGGCGGGCGATCCTTCTATGCGATTACAAAGGAACTGGAGAAGCGGGGCATCAAATCCCCGTCGGGAAAGGAAAAGTGGTACATTTCTACGGTGCGCTCCATCCTTACAAATGAGAAGTACCGTGGCGATGCACTGATCCAGAAAGAGTATACGGCAGACTTCCTCGATAAGACGCGACGGAAGAACACGGGCGAGATTCCACAGTACTATGTGGAAGAGCACCACGAGGCGATTATCCCGCCAGACTTATTCGACTTTGTGCAATTGGAGATAAAACGCAGAGAGCAGAACGGCAAGCACAGTGGTGTGAGTATCTTCGCGAACAAAATCAAATGCGGCTGCTGCGGCGGTTACTACGGTGCGAAGGTATGGCACTCCACGGACAAGTACCGCAGGGTGATCTACCGCTGCAACAAGAAATATGCCCACAAGGGCAAGCCGTGCAGTACGAGGCACTTGACGGAGGAGGAAATCAAACAGATTTTCGTGAAAGCACTGAACTCCTTGATGGAAGTCAAAGAGAACGTGATTGCAGAACTTCGCGCTCTGATTGATAGCGTTTGCCAAACAGGGGAGCTTGTCGAGGAACACGGTAGAGTAGAGCAAGAACTCACTCTTTTGACAGAACGGCTTGAAAAACTGATTCGCGAGAATGCACGCGTGGCACAGGATCAGACGACGTATCTGAAACAGGAGAATGAGATTCGCGCTCTCTATCTGGAAAAGCAGGGAGCTTTGGAGAAGCTAGACAAGCAAATTGCCGAGAGGGAGAGTAAGAGAAATATCCTAGAGGGCATGATTCAAGTGGTATGTGGTATCAACGGGGAGCAGGTTGCATTCGATGAGGAGCTATGGGGCGGGCTGCTTGATCACATCGTGGTCAAAGAGGATGGCGCGGTAGTTGTTGTTTTCAAGGGTGGGATTGAGACTGCAATTGAGGGATGAAGATATAAATTCAAGAGATCACCTTTCACGCAAAAGATTCCATCGGTTCGTTGTAAAATGAAGTTGAACAGCTAAACAAAAACAAAATCCATAGTGACATCCCGTGCTATAATGGTTCCGCTACAAAACATCAGCAAAGGAGCAATCACTATGGATTACGCCTATTCTACCACAACGGAGGCCATTCGTAAATCGGGAAAGCACCTTACCCTTGATGAAAGAGGGCAAATACAGGCACTCCACCGTGAGGGATTCTCGCTTCGCGCCATAGCCGCACGGATTGGATGCTCGCATACAACGATCCACTATGAGATTACACGTGGGACGCCTGAACGCCGATCTGCTCGCGGGCGGTCTCCACAATATACGGCAAGGCGTGGGCAACGGGCTTACCTCGAACATCGAAAGAACTCCAAACGACCGTATAAGGTTGACAGCGCAGGCTGTGCGCCATTCCTGCGTTGGATGACCGAAAGAATCCGTAAGAACAAGTGGTCGATCGACATGTGCGTCGGGGATGCTAGGGCGAACAAACGGTTCGACGAGGATGGTATCCCTTGCACCAAGACGCTTGACAATATGCTGTGGGCGGGTAGGATTCCGCTGACGCTGTTCGATGTCCCGCAAGCGCTCGGACGAAAGTGCAAGCGCAAGCGAAACCGCAAGAACAAGCGCCTGAAAGGGCGTAGTATAGAGGAGCGTTCTGCCCTTGTGGACGAAGGCACGGAAATCGGACACTGGGAAGCCGACACCGTTGTCGGATCGCGGAAAGGGCGCGGCGCAGCCGTATTTACCGCTGTGGAAAAGGTGACGCACGACTACATCGCAATCCGCATCTCGGGTCGCACGTGCGCCGGCATTGAAGAAGCCATCGCCCATTTGAAATCGGAATATGGAGAGGACCGTTTCAGCCAAGTGTTCAAGACGATTACCGTTGACAACGGGACAGAGTTCGAGACGTTCACGCAGCTTGAGAGCCTCGGCACGAAGGTGTACTTCGCTCACCCCTACAGCTCATGGGAACGCCCGCAGAACGAGCGTCACAACGGCATCCTCCGCCAATATATCCCCAAAGGAACGGGCATCGATGGATACAGTGACGAGGACATCCTAAACATAGCGGATGAGATAAACAGCCGCCCTCGCCGAGTTTTCGGCTATCAAACACCGGCAGAACTGTTTAACACCTTCTTGGATGAAGTATACGCTATTGAAAACGTTTCTTAATTAAATCACTGTTCAACTTGCTCTTGCAATTCACGCGGATGATCTATATAATGATTGGAACGACTACGGCGAAGGATATGACGATGATTACTTTGACTGAGCGCCCTAAAACGATATAAAATACGAAGTTCCGAAAGGAGAAAACATCATGGCAAATGAAATCACAAACGATTTTGCAACGCGCCGTTTTCGCGTGGCAGATGTGGCAAAGGCGGGCAATGTCGCAACGCGCACGCCAATCTACAGCACGGAGTCAACGAGCGGCGTCGTCTGGGTCATAAAGCCCGGGCAGATGATTCAGCCGCACGGTCACGCCAATGCAGATGATATATGGATCTGCATTGAGGGAGAGGGCGTCTTTTACCCTGCCCCCGGAGAGGAGCACCCCATCGCGAAGGGCGATGTCATCGTCTCAGCGAAGGGCATGTGCCACGGGATGAAAAATACAGGCGCGAAGGACTTTGTCTTTGTCGGCATCCTCGCCCCCGTCCCTGCGGATTATTTCCCCATCGAGCCGTAAAGTGTCTGTAGGCAGTAGGAGCCCATCATGAAACGAATCCTGCCTCGCATCCTCACTGCCACAGCGCTCGTCTGCACCTCTTTTCTCTCTGGCTGCTCGTTCATACTGGCAACGGAAAACAGCGCCCCTTATACGCCCGATGACGTAATCGCGATGGTGGAGAAAGAATTCGCTGCCTGTCATCCTCACATCGTCCTGCAAGAGATGCAAATTGAAAAAGAAAAGCGTGAATTGCAAGAGCAAGTTGAACAGTGATTTAATTAAGAAACATTTTCAAGGAATCACTGATAAATAGTGGATAATCACAGCCAGCTGATCCGCAGACACAAATTTCACAAATTGCAATACAAAAGAGCGTGCAATACTGCTCTCATTGCCCCTTTTTCTTCCCCGAATCGCCCGTTTCACCGGGAAATTTGGGAAAAAGGGCGCACTTATCCCATTGTCATGCAGAACGCCCTCTGCCTTCCTGCCCTCAAACACATGACGAGGTTCGCCGATGCAAAGAGCAGATAGTAACGGAGCAGGTTCTTCTTGATGCCACGATACCTTGTCCTGCCCGCTTGGAACAGCCGCTTCACAATGAGGAACGGATGCTCCACCTTGCAGCGGATGGAAGTTTTCTCGTGTTCGATCTTCTTGTCCCAGTTGACTCCTGCATACGCCTTTGTTGTGCGGTTCTGTGAAGGTCTTTTTGCAATACGGTGATCCACGCTCGATAGATGAGGATCTTCAAGGATTTCTGCGCGCTTTTCCACGCCGAGATACCCAGAGTCCCCATAGACGCTGTGGTCATCCGCTCGGATCAATGCGTGCGCCTGCACGATGTCATGCACGTTGGCTGCTGTCCCTGTGATTGTATGAACGTAGCCTGTTGCCGCATCCGTACCGGAATGAATCTTCATGCCGAAGAACCATTGATTCCCTTTCCTGACGGAGTGCATTTCAGGGTCGCGGGTCTTCGTGGCGTTCTTGGTCGAGCTTGGTGCATGAATGATGGTGGCGTCAACGATGTACCGCCGTGCATGATGAGTCCTGCGGCGTCCAGCCGCTCTTTCACGTCATCGAACATCTTGCGGTGATGTCATGCTTTTCCAGCAGGTGTCGAAACTGCAGGAGTGTCGTAGCATCCGGTGTCCGTTCGATGGAGAAGTCGATCTTCAGGAAGCGCTTCATGGCATAGCTGTCATAGATTGCATCCTCGATTCCCTCGTCCGAGAGACCGAACCAGTTCTGCATGAGATACATGCGCAGCATCGTTTCGAGCGGGATTAACTTTCTGCCACGCTCTTTCTGGACGTAGAACGGCGCAATGAGTTCCATCCATTCTTTCCAAGGGATGATGGATTCCATGGCATCCAGGAAGGCTTCACGCTTTGTTGTTCTGTTACGGTTTGCGTATTCCATGTCTGTAAATGTTTGCTGCACCATTTTTGTCTCTCCCTCATCGTTTATTGTCTTTCTCTATTGTAATCTTTCGAGGTAAAGTTGCGCAACATAAGAATTTATCAGTGTTTCCTTAGAAAAACTATAATTTCATATTGACTTTTTTCGATTTGAAGCATATGCTTAAATCAAGAAATTTGGATTTGAGGTGAGAGCATGGCAACTATTTATGAGGAAAGAGCAAAAATCTTTAAAGCTTTAAGTGATGAGCGTAGATTACGCATTTTAGAACTTTTGCGGAATGGAGAAAAGTGTACTTGCACTTTAACCGATGAAGTGAATATGCCTCAATCTTCGCTTTCCTATCACATGAAAATCCTATGTGAAGCAGGTATTGTGACAGGTCGTGAGGACGGTAAATGGACACATTACCAAATCAGCAAGCAAGGCAGTGAAAAGGTACTGGCTTTATTGAAAGATACGATTGCTATTGACGAAACAAATATGAGTTGTAATAAATGTTCAAACACCTAAAAGCCGTTCCAATATGGCAACGGTTTTTTTTAGGAATATCAAATCGAAAATTCTTGATTTATTAAGAAAGAGAGGTTAGGATATGCAGGCACTAAAAAGTGTTTGGGATTTCTTTCAGAATGAAATCCTCGGTATGAAATGGCTAAACCAACTGATAGGAAATCTGTTAGAAGCGTGTGGTCTATCTACTGAAACTCGGTTCGGGGGAAGCGTTCAGTTTTTCATCTACGACACCATAAAAATTATGCTATTGCTGGGTGTTTTAATTTTGATAATTTCGTATATTCAAAGTTATTTCCCGCCGGAGAGAACCAAAAAGATATTAGGGAGATTTCGAGGAATAGGGGCAAATATGATAGCTGCCCTTTTGGGAACAGTTACGCCGTTTTGTTCTTGTTCGTCCATTCCAATATTTATCGGTTTTACCAGTGCCGGGCTGCCGCTGGGTGTTACGTTTTCTTTTTTAATTTCTTCTCCTATGGTAGACCTCGGCTCTCTTGTACTCCTTATGAGCATATTCGGCTGGAAAGTGGCAATCGTGTATGTTCTGCTCGGACTTATAATTGCTGTTGCAGGAGGGAGTTTAATCGAAAAACTACACCTTGAAAATGAAGTAGAGGAATACATTAAAAATGGAAAATCCGTTGATATTCCGCAGGAAGAATTGCACTTTAAGGATAGACTTCATTTTGCATGGGAACAGGATGTATCTACTGCGAAAAAGGTTGCACCTTATGTCTTGATCGGTGTAGGTATCGGGGCTATTATTCATAACTGGATACCGGAAGAAATCATTGTTAATATACTCGGAGCTAATAACCCATTTGGTGTAATTATCGCAACTATTGCCGGAGTACCTATGTATGCAGATATTTTTGGAACAATTCCGATTGCAGAAGCACTACTGGCAAAGGGAGCATTGTTGGGCGTTGTTTTATCTTTTATGATGGGCGTTACCACTTTGTCCCTGCCTTCAATGATTATGCTTCGTAAAGCTGTAAAACCTAAACTTTTATGGATTTTTATCGCAATCTGTACTGTAGGAATTATACTGGTTGGCTATCTCTTTAACGCCATTCAGCCAATACTAATTTGAAATGAGGCAGAAAAACACACTGCTAAAATGTAAAAGAATGTATTTGTCCTAAAATATCGTGCCAAAATCATGGGAGGTGTTGTGCTTGCGTCATAAAGCACCGTACAACGGATAGTTTGCCTTATTGCTTGTTCCCGGATAATGGTGGGGATAAAAGCAATCGAAATCATTATGAGGTTTTGAAAAACGCTTTGAAAGCGAAAAATAAATGGAGGTATTCATTATGTCATTATTTAACAGAAAAAACAAAGAAGAAAAATCGCCTGCGTGTGCTTGTAATGCCGGCTGCCCGACAAGCGAGGCAACAGAAATCAAGCTGGAAAAAGAGTGTTGCGGAAAAACAGTGGACGGAATTTGCTGTATTAAGGTTTTAGGTTCTGGTTGCAAAAGCTGTCATGCACTGTTAGAAGCAACTCAGGAAGCGGTTCATTCAATGGGACTTACTATTGAGATTGAATATGTTACAGACATGGAAAAAATCATGCAGTATGGAGTAATGAGTATGCCAGCTCTTGTTGTAAATGAGCAGGTTGCTTCTATGGGAAAGGTGTTGAAATCAAAAGAAGTAGAAAAACTTTTGAAAAAATTGATTTAGCAAATCCAGCCGAGCCGATCAACGGCAAGTGAATGGGCTGCGCCCACCGTTGACAGCCCCGTCTGTCCTTGCTGGTGGGTAATCAAAGGGGGCTGTTGCACGAAACAAACGTGCAGCAGCCTCAAATTTTGTGCAAAAAACACAGAAGGAGGTGTTGCCCCATGAGTGACCGACTTCTCCCCTATGAAACCATTGTAAAGGCACATGAGGGCGACCCCCATAGCAATAGAATGGTTCTGTTCATCAGTTACCATATGATACGATCCTTTCTCGTTTTTTTCAGCCAATCCAAGAGGAATTGACGGAATGTACGCGCCGCTTCGGTGAGGATGACGGTCTTGTCCTGTATGAGGCATACCTCCTGCCCCGCATCTTTTCCGTCGCCAAGTTCTCGCATGACAATGTCCGGCTGTCTGTTCACGACGGCTGCGTAGTCGTAGCCGAGATTGATCGCAGGATTATGACGCAGCAGATCAACAATGAGGGATTCATCGGCAGTTTCGGCTAGAATCTCGATTTTGAGACCTGGCAGGAGGATGTGTTTGTCGATATTATGACGGAAACAGTGATAGGCGCGTCCTTTACTGATGATCATTTGCCCGTCGAGATCTGTGTAGGTGATACGGCTCTTTTCTGCCAAGGGATGATGCGCAGAGAGACGAGCACAGTAGCGGGAGAAAAAGAGTACGTCCCCTTGAAAGCGTGTCTGATCAAAAGGGGCGGTGACAATGGAAAAATGACATCGCTTTGTTAGAAGTCCCTCCATTGCATCGTCGTCCGTTGTATCGACAATGCTCAAAATAATGCTCGGATGGGCGGCATGAAAATCCTGTAGAAATTGCGCTCCGAGATAAGAAAAGACGTGATCCAGTGCAAAAATGGTAACGACACTTTTTGAATGAGTGGCGAGGGATTTCATGCTTTCGATGGATTGATATTCATCCAGCATACGTTGAACGTGGGGCAGTAGCGCTGCTGCATAATCGGTCGGAATAATTCCGCGTGGGGTACGGGTGAAAAGCGGCTGCCCAAGCTCCGCCTCCAATGATCTCATCGCTCTGCTGAGACCTTGTCTTGCAACATAAAGATGATCTGCTGCCGTCTGGATATTGCCGCAGCGATAGACCTCAATGAAATACTCCATCTGTTTTCGATTCATCTTCATACCTCCCAGCTTTTTCATCGTTATCTATTTTACTGCAACAATATTGTTGCGGCAAGCCCCGTTGTTTTTCTTGTTATCATTTGGGAAGTTCGATATACTGCTGAAACAGATCAACCAAATGATGAACAGGAGGAACACTTATGAAACTCACACAGATTCGCAATGCAACGAACCGTTTGAATTATGCGGGGAAGGTATTTCTGATTGACCCGTGGCTTGCGCCGAAACATCAGCTGTCATTTGTCGATATTCCAGACATGCCGTTCCACATCCCCGATCCGATGAAGGAGCATCTTCCGATGCCGTTCTACAATTTGCCGATGGATATGGGGCAGATTTTGAGCGGTGTCGACTACTACATCGTTACGCATCTGCATCCCGATCATATTGATATGGCACCGGACGGGACGATCGGTGCGCCGCTTGATAAGGCGGTGCCAGTCATCTGTCAGTCGGAGGAGGATGCCTCTGTTCTGCGGAGTTCCGGGTTTTCAGAGGTAATCGTCCTGCCGACAAGCGGTATGGAGTTCGGTGCGGCGAGACTGACCCGCGTCCCTGCCCTGCACGGTACCGTTGTTCCGTGTGGTGACGCGATGGGGATTGTGTTTGAGGCACCGGAGGAGAACACCTTCTATTTGGCAGGGGATACGGTCTGGTATTCCGGCGTAGCTGAGACACTGCGGAACTATCAGCCTGAGGTGATTGCCCTGAACTGTTGTGCCGCAGAGACCGTGGAAAACGGACGCCTCATCATGAACGATGAGGATGTTCACTGCGTTGCAATGACTGCGCCTAACGCCCGTCTTTATCTGACGCACTTGGACAACGTCGCACATGCTGCGCTTACGAGGCATATACTGCGAGGTTGTTTGGCACGTCGCGGCGTGGTGAATTATGATATGCCGTCCGATGGTGCGTCGGTTGAATATAAAGCCGCAACAGTCGGAGCTTAATTCCTGTCATACGGTAAATTCCACACACAACACAGATTCCATTCGCTCTACCTAGCGTTTGGAATCTTTTTTCTTTTGCAAAGAATCATTAGGCAACATACCCTATCCTGTGTTATAATTTTCTTATATTTGAAACGTAGGAGGGAAGGCCGTTGTTTGCAAAGACTTATGGTGCGACGACCCTCGGGATTGATGGACGGATTATCGACGTTGAGGTGGATGTGTCACCGGGGCTGCCGGGCTTTGAGTTGGTCGGGCTTCCCGATACGTCGGTGAAGGAGTCAAAGGAGCGGGTACGCACGGCGATTCGGAACTCCGGCATTCAGCTGCGGCAGGAGCGTGTGACGGTGAATCTTGCGCCTGCCGATGTGCGAAAGGACAGTTCCGGGCTTGATCTGCCGATTGCCGTTGGTCTGCTTGCATCCTACGGTATGGTTCCCGAGACGGCAGTGCAGAACGCACTTTTCTCAGCGGAGCTTTCTCTTGACGGGAACTGTCGTCCGATCAGCGGTATCCTTCCAATGGCGATTACGGCACGGGAACACGGTTTGACGGAGTTCTACGTTGCGCCGTCCAATGCAGACGAGGCACTCCTCATTGATGGGCTGAAGGTCTATGCGGTCGATAACTTGGCACAGCTTGTGCGCCATCTGACGGGAACGGAGATGCTGACCCCCGCCGCGCAAAAACAAATCAAAGACACAAAAGACAATGCCTTTACCGATGATTTTGCAGACGTACAGGGGCAGTATCAGGCGAAGCGTGCACTTGAGATTGCAGCGGCAGGAGGGCACAATGTCCTCATGGTCGGTGTACCCGGTTCGGGTAAGACGATGCTGGCACGTCGGATGCCTTCGATTCTGCCGGAGCTGACGAAGGAAGAAGCCATCGAGATCACGAAGATTTACAGCATCTCGGGGCTGCTCGGCAAGGATACGGGGCTTGTGACGACGCGTCCCTTCCGCAGTCCGCATCATACCTCCTCGACGGTGGCGATGATCGGAGGTGGGAGCATTCCGCGTCCTGGCGAGGTTACACTCGCGCATCACGGCGTGCTCTTTCTCGACGAGCTGCCGGAGTTCAGCAAGAAGACGCTTGAGGTGCTGCGTGAACCGATTGAGGATCGTCAGATTACGGTGTCGCGTGCGAACGCGACGCTGACCTTTCCCTCTAGTATCATTTTGGTAGCGGCAATGAACGAAGTAACGTCGATAACGATACAATGCAATGATGAACGAGAGGCAGCTTGATATTCTACAAAATTATACCAATTGGTGGGGGGCACTACAGGAAACTGTAGGGGCGAGTACATAGAAGTTCCTTTACAGATTTTTATTTCTTGGGGAAATTATAGGACGATTTATGGGAAACAATTTACGCATAGACTTCACACTCAAAAACGGCGCGTAGCTTTTAGCTGCACGCCGTTCGGTTTATCTTCTGATTTTCTTCATGGTTTTTGCTGCATAGCCTCCTCACCATGCTGTGAATGCCTTTTCACAAATGTGCCAGTAGTTCTCGCAACAGTGACTCATCTTGCAAAAGTGTGATGGCAAAACATTTCTTTCCGGCATCTTTGAGCGATGCGCCGATGTGATATGCCTCTTGGTGGTCAAGAATCAGAAAGCGGTCGTGAAAGGCATTGGTGTGATTGATGGTAAGCGTTGGATATTGACTGTTGAAGGTCGTAACATCTGCTGCCGTCAATCTCGTATTACGGAACGTGTGGATTTCTACACTGACATTGACTTGCTTTTTTGCCAGTAGATTGAGGGTTCCTATATCCACATAGCCGTCAATGAGAATGATGTCCTTGGTAGCCTTTTGAATCAAGCTCGCCAACAAGCTGAAGGCATCGTAAATTTGTCCGTTGAAGAATATCTTTTGGCTGGAGTCTGTATGAGTGTGTATGAAATCAAATATCTGCTCGAATTTTTCATCGGCTTCTTTTTGATAGGTGAGCTGCTTTAACTCCACACGCTCTATTCGCTCGAAAAGGTGAGCGTTGCCCGAGATAAAATGCCGCATCTCTACGAAAGCATCCATGATACGGATGCTGACATCAATGGCAACATCGCTGCGGAGAACTGCCGACAACATAGCTATGCCCTGTTCGGTAAAGGCGTAAGGAGGAATGCGCCGCCCGCCATGTAAGGAACTTGACATCACAATTTGTGATGTCAAGTTTTCCGCTTCCTCTTTGGTTAACTGGAAACAGTATCTTTCGGGAAATCTTTTCTGATTCCGCTTCACGGCCTGATTCAGGACCCGTGTTTCCACTTGGTAGAGCATAGCAAGGTCGCTGGCAAGCATTACCTGTTGATTGCGTATGGTGTAAATAAGTCGGCTGATATTTGGAGTGTCCGTGGTCGGCGAGATGGACACAGGCTGAATTTCATTCATATTACTTTATCTCCTCTTGAGATTCCAATTTGGCACCTCAAGTTTTGTTGCTGAAAGGACTAGTCCTTCCGCTCGGCATATTCCTCGAAAATCAGGTCAAGCTCCTGATTGGAGTGGATGGCCTTCACCTTCTTGCGGACGAGGACGTTTGCTATATTGAGCCGGAAGAAATGCTCCTTGCCGTCCGGCGCTTTTTGCTTGCGGATCAGCTCGATGCGTCCGTAGATATGGGCATGTTCCTCGGCAAATCTTGCCAAGCCGACGGCCTTCGGGTAATTATCCTTGCGGCTGGCATCATGCGGCTCCAAAATATCGAACACATAGCCATGATCGCCCATGCGGACAATTAGTAAATCGGGATACATGGGGAGCGTCGAGCCATTTATCTCGTAGGGAATAGCCAATGCCCATTTCTTTCGGTCGAGATTGCGAAGCCAAGCGATTGCGCCGTTATCCATTTCCTCTCGCAAAACGTCGTTTTCCCACGGGTTAAGATTTGCCGTGAATGGCGTTCCTTCGGGCAGGTAGAGGTGTTTGTCATAGGTTTCAGCACACTCGGACACATTGAAATCAATGGACAGTGGAAATTTCCAAGGCACTGAGACGGGTTTAGCCGAGGCACCAATAAGGCGGTCGTAAAAATTTCGTCTATGCTCCGGCAAATTGCTGATGGCTTCATTGTATTTGTGATAGGTCTTGTAAAAACCATCCTCGGACAGCTTTGTCAGCTTTTCCATCAAGTCTGTGTCGTTTGCCATGACAATGATGGAGAGTTTTATCTCGGAGGAGTCTTCCTTGCTGTGTCTGCGCCAGTATTCGAGGTGCAAACCCTCGCCGAAGAGCCGTCCCGCCTGATCGAAATGATGTCTGATATCAAAGGGAGAAAGCTCCATCCGTTGCGTTTCGGGATTCACCGTGAAGGATTGCTCTCCGTATTCATAAGTTGCGACTCCTACGGCAAATCCCGTCATTTTCGCCACACGGCGGTCATATTCTCCGCTTTCTTTGAGTTTTTCCAAATGCTCGTCCATGATGCCAATGAGCGTCCTTAGAGCATCCTCTTTCGTTCCATGGCTGATGCGGTCGATCTCCAACATTTTGGATAACAGGACATAGAGCTTGATAGATGGCTGCTTTCGTACGGAGTCCAGCCGATATGTGACGAGTTTTTCTGCCGCGGCAAAGATGTCAGCAAAGGAATCATTTCGTTTGAGTGTGACAAGTTCCCGGTTTGACCCGGTTTCTGTCGGAGCAATGGCTTCGTTTTCATTGAGCGCCTTAATGACAGCCTCAACGGTATTCTCGTTATAGAAGGGAAGGTACAGAGACACATCATTAAGTTCCGCACGAACGGCAATGCGTCGTGCCAACGGCGTCCTTATCATGCGTCCCAATAGTTGGGCAATATAGGTAAAATCTTGTGCGCTACGAAATGACATCATGGTTTCCGCACGCGGGCAATCCCAGCCCGTAGAGAGGTTCATTTTGAAAAAGACTACGCCGATATCCTCGTCGTCTTCAATGCGGGACGGCTCCACATAGGGGATATCCAAGCCGCGCACAGTAAGAGGCCTGGGGGAGTCAAATGTGTGTGTCACCTCGCCCTTCTTGAGCTTTCTGCCCAATACGCTCTCCAAGGCATCAATGCAAGAACCAATGTCTGTGCGCGTGATGTCTTTCCCTGCGGCATCCTCAACTTGCACCACTAAAACAGGACGTACGAGACGCTCATTTTCCTCGCGGCAATAATTCTCCCATTGGCGGCATTTCTCTTGCCAGTTCTTGGCCGCCTCGGAAAACATGGTGATGTCCGCATTGATGGCGATATCGGGATAACGAATGATGACTCTGTCCTTCAATAGCCCTGAGTCTCTCACATCGGCAGGGGATACAGCCACCTTGCGAACCACGGTCTTGTCAGCCTTCTCCAAAAGCGTAAGGAAACGCTGAGGAGTAGCCGTCATGCCAATGACGAGAGGAAGGATGGAAAGTCCGTCATCAGGACTGCCCAAGATAAATTTCTGCATGATGGACCTAGCAACTCCCGAGGCCTTCCCATTTGTAAGGCTGCCGCGATGTGCTTCGTCAATAATGATATACAGATGTTCCGGGTAACGCTTCGCCGTATTGGTCAGCGTCTCCCAGATGGTGTAAGTGCGTGCATCTGAGTGTTGTGTCAAGAGCTTGTCGCTCCCAATTTTCTGCGTGTTGAGAAAATAAATTTTCCCCCTAGCAAAATGCTCCCTGTCATAGGTTCCGTCCACCATCACCACATTGCGTACGAGAATTTTATCGGACTTGGCCTCTATTTTGCGGCGCGTCTGCTCGTTCAGTTCCGGGGAATCAGAGAGCCAGACGAAAATAGCGTCAGGGTCTTCAAAGGCCTCACCCGTGCCGTACCAAATCTCTTCAAAGAGTGCCGTCATGATGATGGTCTTGCCGGATCCCGTGGGCGCGGAAAAGCAGATGGCTTGGGACTCGCCCTCATGCCAGTCGGCATGGGCACTTTTTATTTTTGCGTGAAGCTCGGAAAGAGCCGCCTCTTGGAAAGAAAATAACTGTGATCTCATGCTTCGTTTCCTCTGTTTCTTGCTCCAAGGACAAAATTATCAATGTAATCACGATAAAGCTGATAAGCATCCACTTCGCCAAGCTGCCCTGCCATACTGCGGAACAGATCTTCGGAGTCCGTGACAAGGTAAATGGTGGACAGTTTCGGTATTTCGCCCAGCTTATCCATAAATTCGCCAAAGCAGCCCTCGTCCAAGAGAACGGCAAAATCGTTCTTTGGCAGGATGAGCATAGACAGTTCGTCTTCTCCCGGCAGTTCCGGGCGTTCACCTACGGCTCCGGCTTTGAGCCATAGGAGCGGCAAGATTTCTCGAAACTGTGCGCCGAGGGACACGGAGTCTTTGTCAAGAAAACCCAACTTGAAATATTCCGCATTGGCGGGGAACCCTTCATTCATAGGACGGTCACTGCCGAGATAATTGCCTTTCAGCGGATTGCCGTTTACATCATGCCCTTTAATGCTGCACACCGTGCGTGGCCAAGTGACATAGCGGGCAATGCCCAAGTGCTCCCATTTCTCATCGCCGGGCTGATGACCTTCCTTGGTTAGCTTCTTTGCTTCACTCTCGGAGACTTCGTTGTTGGTGACGAGGATGCAGCGACGGTTGCCACCGTCCTCAGCATTGAGGAGATTTACGGCGTGAAGTGTCGTGCCGCTACCGGCAAAGAAATCGACGATTAGGGCATTGGGTTTATTGGCTACGAAAAAGCGTACGGTGTCATGTACGGCATAGAGGGATTTGGGAAAGGAAAACCTTTTTCCGATAATTTTATTTAATTCCTTGCTACCAAATTCTGTGGCATCATGTGATGGAATCCACCATTGATTTCCAGGAATGAAGCTTTTCTGATATTCATCATCATCAAAAAGTAAAGAGCCGTCATCAGCTTTTCCTATTACTTTTATGGTTCCATCCTCTACTTTTTTTTGCCATCCTTCGGAAATATATCTTAAAGTTGCCTCGCCTCTATTTGTTTGGGTACTTATTCTAACATACCCCTTGTTTTTTATAACTTCAAAATTGTCTTTTCCATATTGCCACCGACCTTCTTTTCCATCGGCATGAACAGGCCAAAGTGCAATTTGTCCTGGTGGAGTTTTTACAGTATATCTACTAACTCCAATAGGAAGCGGTTCACCTACGCCCATGAATTTCGTTTTATCATCAGAAATGTAAATGGGATAAAAACAGCCTGGTGAATCTTCGCGGGCAGAGCCTGTACCGCTCCTCATTAGACTACCCCAACGGACTTTATTTGTAGTGGTTGTCTTTATATTTCCCGTCCATTCTGGAGACAATTGCATCGCATTTACGCTACATTTACCAATGCGAACTATAAATGCGTATTCATTGACACGAGCAAACTCATTTCCTCGCGACACACCTTTTCCGTTAATTGCGGAACTAACCATTTGCATTTCGGTTTCAGGAAATAATTCCTCTAATAAACATCCTAAATGAAGATATTCTTTTTCATCAATCATTACAATTAAAACGGAGTCAACAGGATTGAGGAGCTTCTTTGCCAACTCCAAACGCTTCTGCATCATGGAGAGCCACTTGCTGTGCCGATAGGCATCGCTGCCGTCCACATAGTCGTTGTTGTATTTCCAGTCCTTTGCCCCGGTGTTATAGGGGGGGTCAATATAAATACAGTCCACCTTCTGCGGGTACAGATACTCCAAAAGCTGCAATGCATGATAATTGTCCGCCTCGATGAGCGTGTGCCAAAGACCGCTCTCTGGGGCGTTTTTTACTTTGCCGAGAGATTCCAAGGAGGGGAAAATGGCATCACCAAATGTAGCTACCATCACAAGTTCCTGCAAAGGAATAATCTCGGACTCGTTTGCCGCAATGGGCTGGCAAACGGCGTTCTTTCCCATGACGGACACCACGGTGTATATGTCAACGATACGACCTGTTTTTTTTGCCACATGGGAGCCGACACGGATGGGCCGTTGGTGTAGGGGAGTACATTCCGGCAGGTGTTCCTCGAACACCAAACCGAACTTCTTTTTTGCTCCAGTTTTTTATCTCATTCGCTAAACGATTCCGAAGAGTATCATCCGAAATTTGACGGAGCAACTCATGAATAGCAGCCATGAAAAATCCTCACTTCTTCCTATTTGTTGTTTTCGTCTTGCTCCAAGAGCGCCCGAATAGCTCCTTTCCATCAGCCAATGCCACAATCTGATGATCGCGGATGATTTTACGGGCTTCCTCGGGAGTGGATTCAATGCGGTCAAAAGCTATAAATACCTGCTTGCCGATCTTCGTATAGGCATCCAAAACTCGTGGGAACTGTACATTGTCAATATTCCGCAGGATATTGGAATCGTGAATCAATATGGGAATCGGGGTCAGCAGGAACATAGCTAGGTCGTATATCACCAGATTTTTGAAGGACGTTCCTTCGCTGGTGTTATTCGGCGTGGAAAAGGATATCTCCTTATCTTCCTTAATGGTTAGATGCGGCGGTTGTTCTGTCCCTGCGGTTACTTGTTCATTGATATCGTACATGGCACGGTTGACGTCATCTGCTACAGCCGCCATCCGCTTGGCCTGTGCATGGTAAAGATCCTCTAATTCTTGTCGCATCTCCAGGATTTTGTCGTATCGATCTTTTTCGATCCGTAGGTCTTCGTTTTCTCGGTTCAATTTGTCAATTTGGAGAGAAATGGAGATACATTGATGAAGAATCCGCTCCGCGTATCTCTGAGCCAATTTATTTTCTTGTAATTTTTCCTTTGTGCGCTGGAACTCCTTTTCATAATAAGCGGCAAGGATCTGGAGCTGGTTCATCTCTGCTTGGATTTTCATTTGCAGCATTTGGTTGATACGCTTATGAAAATGCTCGATGTCCTCAAAGAGTTTCACATTGCAGTGAGGGAAGAATTGTTCTAGAGCAGAAAATTCCTCGGCATATTCCTTGGAGGCAATATTCCTGTCGGATGAGATGGCGGCCATCTGTGCCTTGGTTCTGTCTAAAACACGGGCGGTTTCTCTGAGTTTGGTACTTGCTTCCAACATCTGGCTGCGTTCCTGGTCACTAATGTCCTCAAGCATGTTGATTTGAGTCTCGGGGTTATTTGCCACCAAATTGTCTAATCGTGTCTGCAATAATGCCATCGTGGTTTCGTTTCTCGCTATTTGCTCCACATAATTTTTCTCTTTGACCTTAACGTCCTGTCCGGCTTTGAATCCAAGATGTTCTTCGGCGTTTTTCAAGGCCAAAGAAGCATCATAAGCATTCATCAGTTGGAGAATAATATCTACAGATGTTGCAATCTTCTCGTTCTTGAACCGCATCGGCAAACGTGCGGATGTGTTATCACGGATGTAGATACGAAAAAAATGCTCGGATATCTCAGCGAATCGTAGTGGCGCACAGTCAATACGATATTGTTGAGCCAGTTCCTCCTGATATTCTCCCACAGTTATCGTATTGATGACTTCGTATTTTGAGGTACACATCGCAACTTGATTGGGTGTATCCGTTGATCGGCTATAAAAATAAGAATCCCCGTCAAAGAGAAATTCAAAATAAAACGTGTGTACGCCTATGTTCTCCATGATATCTTTGGCTAATTTCGTATAGCTGTTGCCGCCAAAGACAAAATCAATGATCAGGAGAAACGTAGACTTGCCGATAGCGTTGCTTCCTTTGTCATCGCCGCATACGACATTTAAGCCTTCGTGAAAGGAAATGGTGTGCTCCTTGCTGATATGCGCGGAGAATTTTTCGCACCTAAGTTTTACCAACATAACGAAGCGCCAGTCCCTTCTCGTTAAAATCAATCTGCCTTAGTGCATAAAGACAATCCAAGGCACTGATAAAATCTCCTAAAGTCTGCGCCTCAATCTGAAGCTCATCTAGCAATTCAGCGGGCGTTCTGTCACGTTCATTAAGCAAGGAGAGGATTTTTGGAAAGTAGATAAAGATGCTGTTGGCATAAGGCGTAAACTTACTTGGAAATCGCATCGAAGATAGCACATCCTTGGATGAAATAGGCAATCAGCCATTCGCAAACAGTACGGCTTAATTGGTGGCTTCGGGCGTGAACTTCGGTAACCATGCCCTCAAAAACTGCTTCCTGCATGGGGATGTCGGTTCCCTTGCAATTCAAACTTTCTTCTACGTCTTCATACAAGCGACGCATTACCTTTCCCATTTTTGTGGCGGTTATCATATTCGCCGTTGCCATGTTATTGAGTATGTCATTTACATAGTAATAATGATTTGCCACGTACGAACTGATCTTGTCCTGGATAATGGCGTTTTTAATTTTCTCCTCCACCTCGGATGGATCATATTTTTGAGGTGTGTCGCTTAATCGATTTGAATCATGCAAGGTTTTTATCGTCATTGCAATCAAATTATTGGTTTTCTCATTATCGGTGATATAAAACGGAATTTGTGCCGTTTTCTTGGCTTGAAAAAAAGCACGGATCAATTCATTTTTCTGTTTCTGGTTTAATTGCGAATACTTTGTCGCACAGTTTGGGCATAAAGAAATTTCCACCACTTGCCCGTTAGATGTGGTAGTCAATTCCACTACTTGCTGTGATTGGAAGAACTCACCTTCATTATCTCGTTGGATTAAGGATTTTCCGCAAGACAAACATCTTCCACCCATCAAAAGGGGGAGGAGTAACTGTTCCGGCAAAATCTGCGGTTCACTTATTGGTACATAACTCGAACTTTTAACAGTATTAGATGCAAGACTAGAGAGTGTTTCCTCATTTAATGAGCGTGCAAAATCTTCGCCTTCTTTGACGTTATTAGGAACAGCCAATGTGTAAAGAAAAACATTCGCCAAGAAAGGGGCGAGGTTTTCTTCTTTCAATATCTGTTTTCGACCTAATTTCCCCACATATCGTGACTTAAAATCGGAACTGATGATGATATTTTGCAATGCTCGAAGAACGATATTTTCTTTTTCCGGGTTGATTAGCGGGCGAACCTCACGCTCAAAATATTTTATCAAGTCATCTTGCTCGATCTTTCGTAGAATTTTTTATTCGTAACATTTTCGGTAAGGTTTTTCTTGCATCTAATTAAAGTGGAGGCGAGATGGTCATCGGTACGGACATCATAGGTGTTATTAACGGACATCAGTAATGTCCCGTTAATATTTTTTTGTGTCTCATTTGCCGCTTTGCAGAGAACCAATATCTTCAATAACACACCGTAACACAGTATCATCCCATCATCTCCCCACAACTAAAATCATTGCTCTGTTTTTACGACCTCCACAATATCGCCTATCTGACAATCAAGTGCCTCACATATTCGACCTATGATTTCCATGCTGACAGGCTTTTCTTTGCTCATTTTTGCCATCGTGGCTGAGGTTATGTGCGTCATATCGGCTAAATCCTTTCGTTTCATCTTTCTGTCTATAAGCAATTTCCATAAACCGTCATAGTTGTAGCATACGCTCAAGCGTAATCCCTCCTGTCGATAAAATCAACAGTTTTAGTGTACTATAATTTTTTGCGATTATCAATGCGATTTTTGAGAAAACAAAAAAATCTTCAAGTTCTAAAATGTTTTTACTATTTTATCTCGTGAAAAGTGTAAGTAAAAAGTAAGTATTGGTAAAGTCTCAATCATGTCAATCTGCTTCGCGTCAATGTAAACTAATGCCATATCAATTGAGAGGAGGTGATTCGGATGACTGAAAATAAGAAACAGACCAGTGCACGCGTAGCCCAAATTGCAAGCCGCATTCTTCGCAGCAGCAACTACAGCAAGGCTGCCAAATCAGTGGCTGGGAGTGCTTTGGCGCAGGCTAAGTCAAGGACGAGAAAGTGATGCCACTGAGTTTTATCTGATTTTGGCTACTCTGGATCGGGGTAGCTTTCCTGTTAGAAAATAAAGACAACAAAATATCTGCGCCTGAATTACGTAATACGGCGAAGGATACGAATATTGACACTTTTTCATCACTCCGGTGATGGGAGTGTCAATATACGGTAGCCTTTATCGCCATGTGTAATTTAGGCAGCGCGGGTCGGCTACCGAAAGGCAGCCGACCTTTTTCGTTCGTGTCCTTTGCCCTGCGTATTGGCAGAAAGGACACGAAAATGAAACAGAAAATCCGCAAGACTCCCACCAGTCGGCGTGATACGTACAACTATTACGATGCCAAGGGACAGTTGGTCATCACGCTTCGTCCCGATGCGGCAACCCAAGTGACCGACATCCATATCAAGTTCCTGCATAGCCTTGATGACGCCAAGGTTTACAACAATCACAAGAACTGCACTTCGGGGATGGTCAATCATAAGACGGCAGATATGGAACTGAGCATTGGTTTAAGGAAAAAGTCTCAGTGGGTGCTGTCGTTCAATCAGTTGACGGACGAATCCGACGGTTCGTATCGGGAGAACACGAGGCTGCTTGAAGAAGCGTATCGTAACGAGGAAGAGCAGCGGCGCGATGTCAGGAAGGAGCTTCTCTACGAAGCGGTCAGTTATTTGGAGACGAGTCTGCAGGAACTTTTTTGGCAGTATTACATTGAGGAGATGACTCAGTCGGAGATTGCAAAGCTGGCGGGCGTGTCTGTACCGGCAATCCAAAAGCGTCGCATGAAACTGGAAAAGTTGTTGAAGGAAATTATCTTCAAAAAAATTTTGCCGGATGGTTAATTTTTGACGGAAATCTGTTGCCTGTGAATTGAGGGGATATTTTTCGTATCCCCATCTCAGAGGAAAGGAAGAGAGACATTTGGATGAGCTTATAAAAATCTCCACCATGCCAATTCGGGCAAAGCCGTATCAGCACCAAGTCAGAACCTACGAGTTTGCTTGCCGTCTGTTCGGACTGGAGGGTGGGGGTATCAAAAGCCGTGGTGCGGCACTCCTCCTCGAAATGGGCTGCGGCAAAACACTATGCAGCGTTGCCATCACCGGAGCCTTGCGCAGGGCAGATAAAGTCAAGCGTGTTCTTGTGGTAGCTCCGCTCAGTATTCTCGGTGTTTGGGAAGAGGAATTTTCCCGCTTTGCAGATTTTCCCCATACGGTGACTGTCCTAAAAGGAACAAGTGTCAAGAAGAAGGAGCAGCTGCTGACGGCAGCCGTCCAGGGGGAACATCTCCAAATTGTTGTTGTGAACTACGAAAGCGCATGGCGGTTGGAGAACGAGCTCAAGGCTTACGATGCCGATCTCATCATAGCGGATGAGGCGCACAAACTCAAAGAGGGACGCACGGCGCAGTCTAAGGCAATGCATCATTTGGGCGATGCTGCACGGTACAAACTGCTCCTGACGGGGACGGTCATCACCAATAAAGAACTGGACGTGTTCAGTCAGTATCGCTTTCTCAACAAGGAGATTTTCGGCACGAGCTTCTTCGCCTTTCGGAATTGTTTTTTCGATATGGCGGGCTACGGAGGGTATGTTCCCGTTTTCAAAGAGTCTATGCGAGATGATTTCCTGCAGCGGCTTCATGCCATTGCATACCGGGTAACAAAAACGGAGTGCTTGGATTTGCCGGAGATCACCGAAGAAGTCCGTTCTGTTGCATTGGAGGAAAAGGCTGTCAAAGTCTACAAAAACTTGGAACGGGAATCCTACGCAGAACTGGCTTGCGGCGAGGTTTCGACGGTGAATGTGCTGACGAAACTATTGCGGCTCTCGCAATTGACGGGCGGATTTATCACGGACGACGACGGCAGCGCACATCCCATCAGTACGGCCAAGTTGGATGCCTTATCCGACATCATCGACACGGTGATGTCGGATGGAAAAAAGTTGGTCATTATGGCGCGGTTCGTAGCGGAGCTTGATGCGATCCAAGACCTGCTGGACAAGAAAACATCGGCTACGCCTCCGTCCGTGGCGGCATCAAAAACAGAGAAGAGGAAATACGGCACTTTCAGGAGGATAAGATTTGCCGTGTGTTTGTTGGTCAGATCGCGGCAGCGGGACTCGGCATAACGCTGATCGCCGCCGCAACGATGGTGTTTTTCAGCATGGACTACAGCATGAGCAATTTTGAGCAGGCGAAGGCACGGATTCACCGTGTCTCCCAAAAGGAGAACTGCCATTACATCTACATCGTAGCAGCGGGGACGGTTGACCGCAAGGTGCTGAAGGCACTCCGAGATAAAGCCGACCTTGCCAAACTGCTCGTGGACGATTACCGCAAGGGGCGCAACCCCTATGCAGAATAGGAGGTTATCTCAGTGGAAGATACACAAAAGAAAAACGTGGACATATCGCATCTTTTCAGTTTGGCGGATAAACTCCGTGCCTGCCGTGAGGAGAAGAAAGATCATGAGAGCTGCGTCAAGGAACTGAACGCTGCGATTGAAACGCTCGATAGGGAACTCTCCTCCGGCATGGTGGAGGCCGAATGCACCAAGTTTTCTCGAGGCGGAAAGCTGTTCTACTTGCATACGGGCGTTCATGCCTCGGCACAGGCCGGGAAGAAAGCTGCGATGTGTGCTGCACTCAAAAAAGCCGGGTACGGTTCGCTCGTCAAGGAAGATGTGAACGTTCGGACACTGTCCTCTTTCTGCAAAGAGCAGATGGCACTTAATGACGGCAATCTTCCCGACTGGCTGGCGGCAGTGGTAAACGCGCACGAGGAAGTCAATGTCAATATCCGCAAAGGTTAAGATTGGAGGAATTTATCATGACAACCAAGACCAATAACGAAGTAGCAACGGTGGAGACGGGCGGATTTTCCAATATTGCCCGACTGACCGATCTCAAGAGCGAATTGATGGAATGTTGCGTGGGCATGGAGTTTTCCATGGATCGCATCAAGATGCCATCCGGCGTTTCCAAGTTTTTCACTGTTCCCGCCGATGGCGAGGAGGAACAGCAGGTAGCGGAGATTGTGGGGATCATCCTCCACAGCCATCCGTCCTTTTCCTATTACACCACGACATATCAAGGCGGAAGCAATCCTCCGGATTGCGGCTCCTTTGACGGCAGACAAGGTATCGGCAGCCCCGGCGGCGACTGCCGCAAGTGTCCTCATAACCGTTTTGGCAGCGGTACGGAGGGGCAGGGAAAAGCGTGTCAGAACCGCAAGATGCTGTATATCTTGCAGGAAGGTGAACTGCTCCCCATGATGCTCTCCCTTCCCGTCGGCTCTGTCCGCAAGTTTGAGGACTTTGTTAAGCTGTGGTTCGCCAAGCATATGAAGCTGCCGCATCAGATGGTGGTAAAAATATCTCTCAAGAAGGCACACAGTAATGCGACCAATCGCGATTTCTCTCAAGCCGTCTTTCAGCGTGTACGTGACCTCACCGACGGGGAAAAAGCGGCAACCGCTCCCTATGTTCAGCAGATGAGGGAGTATGCCCAAAATCTCACCACGGCTGCCCTTATTCCGGTGGATGAGGAAATCTTTGTTGACACTGAGACAGGCGAGATTATCCCGGCTTTGAAATAGGTTCTATATGTACTGCCCATGCGCCGGGGATACCATTCCTCGGCGTTACGGTAAGTGAGGTGAGTGAAATGAAACCGACAGTTTACAAATGCGTGACTACGGTTCAGGGCATTCGTGATTACTTGGGGGATGCAGAGATTATCGCTTTTGACTTTGAAACTGCACCGGACGAGGCCTATCGGGCTGAGGAGAAAGCCGCGCTTGATCCTGCAAGGGCGCATATTGTCGGCTGCGCTTTCTCCGCTTCGGAGAGAACGGGCATTTATGTTCCTGTTGCGCATAAAATTGGCGCAAATATTGACCGAACCGCGTTTTTCTTGTTTCTTGCCGATCTCCTTGCCAATCCCCACATCACCAAGGTCGCCCACAACATCGCCTTTGAATCCTCGATGGCATACGCGAGGGGCATCGTGATACAGCCGCCCGTCTATGACACAATAGCGGCGGCACAGATGACCTCGAGATCTGCATATGAGTTCCGCAGACTGAATGAAAGCGGGCTGAAACATTTAGCGGGAGAACTCTTGGAAGAGTCTCTTCCCACCTTCGCCGAGACGACGGGGGGAAAACACTTTGACGAACTTCCCGCACAGGACAAAGAAACTGTCCGCTATGGTGCAGCCGACGCAGATTTTTCTCTGCGTCTCTATCATACGTTCAACGGCTGGTTTGACCGTTATCTTCCCCGTCATCGGTGGATTGTGGAACACATGGAATCTCCCACGGCTATTTACTTGGGAGTGATGAAAAACAACGGCGTACCCATTGACCAATCTCTGATGCAGAAGCGAAAAGCCGAATCGGAAATGGAGATGGAGCGGATTCGGCAGGAAATCACGTTTCTCATTGGGGATGTGAACATCGGAGCCAACTGCTCAACCGCCGATTTCAAGAAATATCTCTTCGAGAGTCAAGGGCTGCCCGTCCTCAAGGTTACCAACAAATCCCAAGCCGCTCTGGACGATATGGCGATGGTTCTCCTCGGTGAATGGTGCGAGGAACATAAGCCGGAACTCGTGCCGCTCTTCAAGCTGGTGCAGGAATATCGGAGGTGGGGAAAGATACAGTCCACCTACATCGACGGTTACTTGAAATTCCTCAACCCCGTGACCAAAAGGTTGCATCCCGACATTTTCGCTCTTTCCACGGATACGGGCAGAATGAACTGCCGAAAGCCGAACTGCCAGAATATGCCGAGAAAGTCCAATGATCCCATCGGCGTTCGGAACTTTATCAAAGCACCGAGCGGTCACCTGATTTTATCCTTGGATTTTTCACAGATCGAATTGCGTGTCGGTGCGTTCTACTGCCGGGATGAGCGCATGATGGAGACCTACCGTGCGGGCGGCGATATTCACGCCGCCACGACCTGCGTCATTTTCGGCGTGACCGATGAGGAAGCCCAAGATAAGCATCGAGCCGACTACAAGGAGCGGCGCACCATCGCCAAAAATGTCAACTTCGGCACCTTCTACGGACTGTTCCCCCGCGGGCTGCAGAATACCCTCAAGTTCAAAGCGGGGGTGGAAAAGACGCTCCCGGAATGCGAGTCCGTCATTGCCAACCTCAAAGCCGGGTATCGTGAACTTTCCACGTGGCAGGAAGAGACGAAAGTACAGGCCGCGCGCAGGCTGTATTCGGAGACATGGCTCGGACGCAGGCGTTACCTTCCCGATATCCGCAGCAAGGAATGGGCAAGGAAGTCCTTTGCAGAGCGCTGCGCTCTGAACACTCCCATCCAAGGGACGGCGGCCGATATTTTGAAGCTGGCGATTGTCCGCATCTTAAAGGGATTGCCGGACAGACCCTGGCTGAAGCCGATCCTGCAGATTCATGACGAATTGACCTTCATTATCCCTGCCGGACGGCTCGATGAGGCGGTAGCGTTTATCCGTGCGTGCATGGAAGAACAGCCTTTCCCGGAATTTGACTTGCCTCTTATCGCCAAAGCCTCTGCCGGAGAAAACTTTGGCGCTATGGAGGAACTGGAGGTGTGATTATGTTCAAAAACACTGAGGGCTATCCAGACCCTACGGCAGGGACGGCCATGAGCCGGGTGCTGAAGGAGTATAAACAGAGACAGCGGCGGCGCTTTGCCGCCAAGAATCGCAGGAAGATTTACGTGGTGTCAAAGTACGCCGGAGACGTCGCGACCAACAAAGAGAATGCCGTCCGGTTCTGCCGTTATGTCATAGGTCGGGGGAATATGCCCGTGGCGAGCCATCTTCTCTATCCGCAGATTTTGAATGACAGCTCCCCGCATGAACGGGAAATGGGCTTGATGTTCGGGCTTGCCCTTCTTGCGCTGTGTGACGAGGTATGGATCTTTACGGAAAACGGCGAAATTTCCTCCGGCATGAAGAGGGAAATCGAGGAAGCCAAGCGACTGGGGATTCCTGTACGGCAGCCGGATATGGGAGAGTGTTGATATGAACGTCACGGCGATGGATGTCCTCGGCTGCCTGTTCAATCCCGCTGAAACCGTTTGCTTCCGTGTCTTTGAGGACAGGAAGGACGGCGTGTTCCACGGAGCAAAACTGGAATGTGAGTGCGGGAAATACATGGGCATCGAGGAAACGCTCAAAAAGCACAACGCGCAGAATCGCGGCGTTTTCTTCGTGGTGAACTACGGCGGTCACGACGATGGGGCAATCACCCGCATCAACGCCCAGTTTTTCGAGATGGACGACGGCACTTTCGAGGAGCAGCAAGCAAAGATTGACGCATTCCCTTTGCCGCCGTCGATGGTGATAAAGACCAGAAAATCCCTGCACGTCTACTACTTTATGGACGGCACGGCACGGGTGGAGCGTTTTCGCACGATCCAGCAACAGCTGGTGAAGCAGTTTGACGGCGATCCGGTCTGTGTCAACGAATCCCGCGTCATGCGCCTTCCCGGTTTCCTTCACTGCAAGAAAGAGCCGGTCAGCGTGGAGTGCATCAGCTTTCACCCGGAACGGAAATACACACAGGATCAGTTGTCCGATGCATTGCCGGAGATGGATGAGCAGACGGTAGAGAAGAAGTCCGGCAATGACCGGGGACTGGACATTGTCATGCGCTCCTGCGATTTTTTGAAGCATTGCCGGGATGATGCGGCGAACCTTTCCGAGCATGACTGGTATGCCATGATTACGAACCTTGCGCCCTTTGACGGCGGGACGGCGCTGATTCATGCTCTTTCCGCGCCGTACCCGGGGTACAGCGAGAACGGTACGCAGAAGAAAATCAATCACTTCTTGGAGAGCGGTACAAAGCCAATCACCTGCAAGGTTATCTTCGAGAAGGGATTCAAGTGTCCCAAATTTCTCGCAGGAGTGTGTTCGGTGAAGTCTCCGGCAGCACTATGTTTTCAGCCCCTGAATACGGACGCTTTGATGGCCGTTTTGGCAGAAATTCCCGTAACCGGGGACACGCTGAAGGACTTGCAGGCGGCAAAGGACTTTGTGACGGACTATCTCTACAATCAGGACGTCGTCGTCGCCGATGTGATGATCAACGCCGAAATTCGCGAGCACTTCAAACTCCGTGCGAACTTCTTGAAATCGCTGAATGCGGCGTACAAAGAAGTCAGCCGTCAATATCAATCCGGCAAGGAAGCAAAACGCGCTCAAGCGGGAAGCTTCGTGCCGGACTGGTACGAGCCGACCAAGAGCGGGCTACGTTTCCTGCCGGGCGTCCTGGCAAAGGAAATGGCGGGAGCGCAGCAGGTGTTCTATGCAGCGGAGCAACATTTCTGCTATCGGGCGGGCGTCTATCATGAAATGCCCGAGATGGAAGCCCAGCGGATGGTGCAGGAAAAACTCCTGCTCCGTGAGTCGCGGATGCGCCATATCGTTGATGCCGAAAAACAGTGGCGGCTGCTTGTGCAGCGGGATGTGCGGGAACTCAATGCAAATTCCTTTATCATCAACGTGAAAAACGGTCTCTATAACGTGTTGGAGGATACCCTATCTGTGCATACCCCGGATTATTGCTCCACGGTGCAGCTGAATGTCGCCTATGACAAGGGAGCGGACTGTCCCCGTTTCAAGCAGTTTCTTGCCGAATCCATGGGCGGCGATATGGCACAGGTGGCACTCTTGCAGGAGATGTTGGGCTACTTTCTCATTCCGGTGAATTCTGCCCAGAAATGTTTTGTCATCGTGGGTGTTGCGAGCGCCGGAAAGTCCGTCCTCCTGCGTGTCCTGAATGACGTCCTCCTCGGCAAGCAGAATGTGTCCAATGTGTCGTGGCAGGCGCTGAACGAGCGGTTCAAAACGGCGGAGCTGTTTGGGAAATTGGCAAACATTTTCGCCGACCTCCCCACGAAGAACATCGACGACAACGGCATTTTCAAGGCACTGGTGGGCGAGGACTATCTGACCGTGGAAAAGAAAAACAAGAATCCGTTTTCCTTCCAATCTACGGCGCGGCTGCTGTTTTCCTGCAACAGCATACCCAAGAACTATGGGGACAAGTCCGAGGGATTTTATCGCCGGCTTATCATCGTGCGGTTCAATCATTCTGTGCCAAAGGAAAAGCGCGACCCGGAGCTTTTGGAGAAGTTCCGCGCCGAGGCGGACGGGATTTTTCTCTTTGCCCTCCAAGGTCTGCGGCGGCTTATGGGAAATCACTATGTATTCTCCGAGACGGAAAAGAACCGGACGGAGCTTCAGCAATACCGGGAAGAATCCGACTCGGTGCTGTCCTTCGTCAAGGAGCACTGCATCGTTCTGTCGGAAGGAGACGGCTGCGTTGGATCTACGGAGCTGTGGAGTGCTTACAAAGGCTACTGCGAGGAGTGCGGTCTTAAACCTTACTCGCAGAAAACCTTTGTGCAGCAGATCATGACCGCCTTTCCCCATTTGGAGCGGAAGATTGACCGTATTGCCAAGCGACGTGTTCTCGTCGGCATCAAACTCGGGGAAATCCTTGCGTGACAAGGTTTCGAAAGGATTTTTATGAACGGAAAAGGAACGGTTCGGAACACGTGGAACACGAAAAGCCCTATTTCTATATATATTATAAAAAATACCACCCATTTATTTTTTATAGAAAATGTATATAGTAATCGCTTTTCTCGTGTTCTATGTGTTCCAACCCTTGAAAATAAAGGAAAGTGGTGGAACACATGAAAGAATCGTCAATCGTGAAATCCATTCTGACGTACTTGAAATCCCGCCCGGACTGCTTCTGCTGGAAGGCTCATGGAGGGCTGTACGGAACGGCGGGAATCCCGGACATCATCGCCTGTATTGGCGGTAAATTTTACGGATTTGAGGTCAAGACCGAGCGCGGCAAGCCTACGGCACTGCAAGAAGCGACCATACGAAAGATCAATGCGGTCGGCGGTATAGCCGCAGTGGTTCGTTCTGTGGCTGATGTCAAGGCTGTGTTGGAAGAGGGGAGATGATCCTGTGGATGCATACGAAGTTCTGGCAAACGCTATCATAACGCAGGCCGCCGACGACTATCGGAAAGCCGCAAAGTTCCTCAAAAAGAACCCTCGCACAAAGGAACTGGAGGATCGTGTCGCGGCGCGGCTTGCTAAAAAGAAAAAACTGCGCGAGGAGCATAAGAAAGGGCGTCTCCCCGTCGGGAAAGAGAAAAAGAGCAGGGAAGAGCGCCTGTTGGATTCCATTCGGGAGAGCGAGCAGATGGTTGCAGAGACGGTGCGGTTCTTCCACTCCAAGTGGTTTACGCAACTGACATCGATTGACGGACATCGGCTTTTTGAGCAGATCAAGAAAGATTTGGAGGATGATTGAGATGGCTGTAAAAGAATATTTGGGGCGGGCGTTACAATTGGATCAGCTGATTCACTCCAAGATGGAGGAAGTGAATCAATTCCGCAGACTTGCCGAGAGCATCAGCGCCGGCTGCTTGGAGGAGCACGTCAGCCGCAGCGCACCGGAGGAGGCCTCCTATACCAAGTGGGTAGAGCGCATCGTGGAGAAGGAAAAGGAACTGGATGCAGATATCGACCGATTGGTAAGCGTGAAGATGGAAATCAGCGGTTTTATCGGCAGAGTCCGCAATCCACAATGGCAGTGTCTTCTGCGTAGTCGTTACGTAATGGGAAAATCATGGGCGCAAATCGCCGAGGAGATGGATTGCAGTCTGCGCTCCGTCCATCGTCTTCACAAAAAAATCATAAAAAATCTCGAAAATTGACACACCGTGTCACTCGAATGGTATCTGTTGGCACTACTTGTCACATTGCGTGTCACACGCTTGACATGGTAATCTATATCATAGAAAAGTGTAAGCGACAGCCTCCAATGGGAGCAATCCCTGCGGAGGTTTTTTCATGCCGAGATGGAGGTGAAGCGATGCCGAGAAAGCCGAAGCGCCCCTGCCGTATGACAGGCTGTCCGAACCTCACAGACAGAAAAAGCTGTTACTGTGAGACGCATGAGAAAGTCGTGCAGCGACATTACGAGCATTTTTCCCGTGGCTACGATCAGCACGAGAGGTATGGTAGCGTATGGCGCAGGATTCGAGATAGACACTTGGCGGGGCATCCGCTCTGTGAGATGTGTAAAGAGCAGGGCAGATACGTCCTTGCGACACTCGTGCATCACATACGTCCACTCTCGGACGGCGGCACACATGAGGAGAGCAATTTGATGTCGCTCTGCGTGTCTTGTCATGAGCGGATTCATCAGCGTTGCAGTGGCGACCGCTAGATCCCCTAGGGGGCGGTCAAATCTCTAAAACCGCGCCGTTACTGGACCGGGGAGGGGGCGTACGCACAAAAACATCGGTTCAAACGGGGTATTAAAGGAAGGGGGCGATAAGATGGCGCGTGACGGTACAAATCGCGGCGGACGGCGCATCCGGGCGGGAGACAAACCCGAAGCACTGGCAGACAAAATTGCAGGCGGGCGAACGGCGCACATCATGGAGTTCCCCATGACGGAACTGGACGGCACAGATCTTGTGGATGCCGCCGACCTCTACGGCGAGGAGATGCCGACCCCGAGCGAGTTCCTGTCGGCACGGCAGAGGAACGGAAAACCGCTCGGTGCAGACGAGATTTTCCGCGAGACGTGGCTGTGGCTCAAGGAGCGCGGCTGTGAGCGTCTCGTGAATCCTCGCCTGATTGAAAGCTACGCGCAGGCATTTGCCCGCTTCATTCAGTGTGAGGAAGCAATGAGTCAATACGGGCTCATTGGCAAACATCCGACCACAGGCGGAGCGATTGCAAGCCCCTTTGTCCAGATGGGACAGGCATTCCAGAAGCAGTCCAATCTGCTCTGGTATGAGATATTTGACATCGTAAAGCAGAATTGCACGACTACATTCGTCGGCTCTCCGCAAGAGGATCGGATGGAGCAGCTGCTGCGCTCGAGGAAGTAAGGAGGGAAGTCATTTGAACAAAACAACATCGGAGATGAAGCTCGTTCCAATCGAGAGACTCGTTCCGTATGCCAACAATGCACGGACACACTCGCCGGAGCAGATCAACAAGCTGCGCGGAAGTCTGCGGGAGTTCGGATTCGTGAGTCCCGTCATCATCGACAAGGACTACGGCATTCTCGCAGGGCATGGGCGTGTTGCGGCGGCACGGGCGGAGGGTATGGAGAATGTGCCGTGCGTATTCGTCGACCATCTGACGGAAGCGCAAAAGAAAGCGTACATCCTCGCAGACAACCGTTTCGCACTCGATGCAGGATGGGATGAAGATATGCTGCGCGTCGAGATGGAAGCCTTGCAGGGTATGGACTTCGATGTATCTCTCACGGGCTTCGATGAGTCCGAGATTGCTGACCTGCTCTCCTTGGATGGTGGGGAGGCGCAGGAAGATGACTTCGACGTGGACGCAGAGTTGGCAAAGCCCTGCGTTGCCAAAACAGGAGATGTCTGGCATCTCGGCAAGCACCGTGTCATCTGCGGAGATTCCACTCTCCCGGAGACATACGAGCGTCTGCTTGGCGGCGAGAAGGTCAATCTCGTCTGCACGGACCCGCCGTATTTTGTGGCTCTGGAAAGTTCCTCCGGGAAAATAAAGAACGACGATCTGAATGACAAGGACGCCTACGAGTTCCTCAAATCTGCCTTTACCGCCTTCCACTCGGCAATGGCGACAGACGCTTCCATCTACGTTTTCTACGCAACAGCAAAAGCCCGCATCTTTCATGACGCTTATGAGGATGCGGGCTTTAAAGTTGGCGCGGGCTTGGTTTGGAAGAAAGACCGACTGGTTCTTACGCGCACGGACTGGAAGTACATCCACGAGCCAATTATCTGGGGATGGAGGAAGGACGGACGGCACAGGTGGTACGGCGATCAGAAGCAGACCACTGTCTTTGCATTTGACCGTATCAAGGACTCGAAGAAGGACGGCTGCGGACATCCGTCCTCGAAGCCCGTGCCGCTTATCGCGTATCTCATCAAGCAGTGTACGCAGACGAACGGCATCGTTCTCGACGGCTTCCTTGGTTCTGCATCAACGCTCATCGCCTGTGAGCAGTTGAACCGTATCTGCTATGGCGTGGAACTTGAGCCGAAGTTCGTGGATGTCGCTGTTGAGAGGTACATTCAGAGCAAAGACGGGAATGCCGAAGATGTGTTTTTGGAACGTGACGGTGAGCGCATTCCGTATGCGGACGTGCCGAAATCGAAGGAGAAATCTTGATGCGTGTGTTTTTGAATCCGGGTCATGCACCGGATGGCAATCCAGACCCCGGTGCGTGCGGCTACGGACTGCGCGAGTGTGATGTGGCAAAGAACGTCGCTGACCTTGTTGCGGGCTATCTCGCTGCAGCAGGTGTAGAGGTAGTTGGCACTTTGCAATCCGACAGCCTACACGAAGTCGTCTCGGCTTCCAATCGTGCGGATGCCGATGTGTTTATCTCTGTTCACTGCAACGCTTGTAACGGCAGTGCGAACGGGACAGAGGTCTGGCACTTCTACGGAAGCGGCGCAGGGGAGACACTGGCAAACTGCATTCAGAACCAGATTGTCACATCACTCGGAACTACGGATCGCGGCACAAAGGGCGCAAAGCCCGGTGTCAACGGTCTGTATGTTCTGAGCAACACTGATGCGGTCGCAGTGCTTGTGGAGCTTGCGTTTATCGACCATGCGGGCGATGCGCAGTTGCTCCGCAGCCGGCAGGATGAATTTGCCCGCGCCATTGCGCGTGGGGTAACGGACTATGAAGGAGCGTGTTGAAGATGAAACTGGAACACATTCAAAACGAACTGAAGAATCATGTGGGGGATTTTGTACGGACGGAAGCGAAGGAAGCGACCGTCCTCTGGATGCACGAGAAGGGGCTTCCCGCAGCGCGTGAGGTGTCGGCGGCGTACACGGCGGCACTTCGCGAGAGTGCAGAGAAGGAGACGGGATGGTGCAGATTCCGTGACCGCATCTTCCTGCCGCTTGTTATCGACGGGGCGATCTGGATGACAGGCAAGATGCTCGAACGCATGACGGTATCCTTGGCAGGGAAATGATGGGCATAAGATCTATTTGATGAGATAGAGTTGGTGTATACAACAGAATCCGCTTGCTAATTCTTCCCACGTGAGTGATGAATGTAATGACCAAAGTACATGAAGGAGGTAGTCACCATGAAGGTCAATTACAACATCCAAAAGGAAGAGCGCAAGGCGATGGTCGCGGTAGTCAGCAAGGTGCTCGACACGAAGCCCGTCTACTGCGGCGCACCGACATTTTCCTACATGATTGGAGCATTCGAGATCACGAAGGACGGCGGTCTTTGCTTCGACGATGTCACCGACGAAGCGACCGTTGCGTGTGTGCGCACGGCACTGCGCGAAGCGGGCTTTATGTCCAAGGGCGGGGAGGACGAGACTTCCTGCGCGGCCACAGGGGCAGACGCGCCGAGCCGGACGGAAGCTGTCGCGGCTGAACCATCCGCAGTAGAAACGGCGGCAGAACCTGCTCCGACCGAGGAAGAGATGTCAGAACCCGACGAGGACAGCCTTTCCATCAGTCTCCCACGCAGCCTTTTCACGGAGACATCACTGAAGAATCTGGACGTACTCCTCCTGAGCAAGGGGCGGCTGATTCGTCACGCCTTTGACATCAGGGAAGCGACCTACACGCTCACCGATGACCGCATCACCTTTGCATGGCTGCACGGGACGATCACCGACGAGACGGCAAAGGCATACGCCGAGTTTATCAGCAAACTCTGCCTGATGGCGCGGACGCAGAATCGTGTCACGGCGAAGGAGAAGATTGTGGACAACGAGAAATACGCATTCCGCTGCTTCCTCCTGCGTCTTGGCATGATCGGCAATGCCTACAAACAGTCGCGCAAGATTCTTCTGCAGAACCTCACGGGCAGTAGCGCCTTTAAGAGCGGACATCGGAAGGAGGATGAGGATCATGCGGTTTCCGAGTAAGGAACAGATCACCGTGCTTCGAGAGCGGTACCCACGCGGGACGAAGGTGGAACTTCTCGGAATGGACGATCCGCAAGCACCACCCAAAGGGACGATGGGCGAGATTCTGGGCGTTGACGATGCGGGACAGCTTCTCGTCCGATGGGCGACAGGCTCCTCGCTCAGTCTGATCCCCGGTGTGGACTCCTTCCGCATCGCAGAGAAAGGCGGCAGGTCATGAACGAGAGGATTTTCACGCAGATCATGGATATCCGCGATTCGGGGCGGGTGAATATGTTCGACATTCCCGCTGTTCAGAGGATGGCGTTTAAGATGGAATTCTACGAACTCATCTGCTTCATCGAAGAGAACCGTGCGGCGTATGTACGCTTTATCCTCACGGGCGAAGAGTAAGTTTTACGGCTTCTTACACAGCCTTTCGGGGCTGTGTTTCTCTCGAAAAATAAGTGTAGTTTATCCGAAATATGACTTGCTATATTCTGCGTTTAGAGCAAATATGTCAATGACAAAGGGAACAACCTACACACAGAAAGCGAGGAACACAAAATGAAAAGCGCAGAAGCAAGATGGCCGAAGACCACCACGATGGAGCACCTCGATGAAATGCGGTTCGGGACGAGCGGCGCGATCCTGCGCTACGGCGAACAGATCCTTGTCGTCGGGATGGAGTGTTGGGGTTTCCACGCAGCCGTCTACGAGATGGTCGAAACGCCGGAGGAGACGGGATTTGCGGATATCGAATGCCGCCTGAACCTTGTCGAAGCCGCCAAGGAGCTTTTCGAGGACGGCGGGCGCGCGATGGCTTGGTGCATGAAGCGCATCTAAGCCGCTCCAAGAGGAAAAACAGCCCTTCGGGGCTGCTTCTCGTTGCACCGTATGATACGCCGTAAAAAATCTGCAAAATGTCAAGTATACTCCGCTATTCGCTTGCTATATGTGGCTTTTAGAGCCATGTATATACACGAGGAAAGCCCATAGGACGGCGAAGAAAGGGGCGCTTCCAAATGAAAGCGGAAACGGCACGGCAGATTGCAGACATGAAAAGGCAGACCATCGGGGTGGAAGTCGAGATGTACGGCATTACCCGCAGGGACGCCGCGGGCATTGCGGCAGACTTCTTCGGCACGGGAGTCGTCAAGGACACAGCACACCGCAACGGATACTGCACATGGAGCGCATGGGATGCTAAGGGACGCGAATGGAAATTCCAGCGCGACGTTAGCATCGACGCCGCCGGCAGCGCGGAGCAGACCGAACTGGTCACGCCCATCCTCCGCTACGAGGACATCGCGTCCTTGCAGGAACTTTTGCGCAGACTGCGCCATGCAGGAGCAAAGAGCAACCCCGCCCATATGTGCGGCGTACACATTCACATCGGCAAGGGCGACCATACGGCGAAAACCATCCGCAACCTCGCGAACCTGATGGCAAGTCACGAAACACTCCTGATCGCCGCGATGCGCATCGACCAAAGCCGCATCGGACGCTACTGCAGGACGGTGGATCGCAACTTCCTCGACCGGCTCAACAAAGAAAAGCCGCAGACAATGGAAAAGCTCGCAGACATCTGGTACGAAGGGAATTGTGTTGTACATGGCAGAGGACATCACTACAACGGCTCACGCTACCATTGCCTGAATCTCCACGCGACCTTCACGAAAGGCACCATCGAATTCCGCCTCTTCCAGTTTGCCAATCCCACGGCAGAGCGTAAGGGCGGTATCCACGCAGGGGAAATCAAGAGCTACATCCAGCTTTGCCTTGCCCTTTCCGAAATGGCAAAGACAGTAAGGACGGCAAGCCCCAAAGAACCACAGCGGGAGAACCCGAAATTCGCAATGCGGACATGGCTGATGCGCCTCGGCTTCATCGGCGGGGAATTCGCCACGGCGCGGGACATCCTCACGAGGAACCTTGTAGGCGACGCCGCTTTCCGCTTCGGCAGGAGCACCCCTTCGGCATAAATGCCAAAGACCCGACATTGCCCGCCTTCTGGCGGGCTTGGGGCGGTAGAAAGGATGTTCCTTCGGAAGCGGAAAGGATGATGAAGATGAAAACGAAGATTTACATTGCTTACGGCTCAAACATGGATGAGCGGCAGATGGCGTTTCGCTGCCCGGAGGCGGAGCTTCTGGGGACGGGAATCCTCGAAGGCTGGCGGCTCACGTTCAAGGGGAGCAAGACGGGAGCGTATGCGACCATCGAGAAAGAGAAGGGGCTGACCGTCCCGATTCTGCTCTGGCGTATTTCGGACAAGGACGAGGAACGGCTTGACCGCTACGAGGGATTCCCGACGTTCTACTACAAACGGACAGTCCAAGCCGTGAGAACCGATGCAGACGGAAAGCCCTGCGGCATGACGCGAGGAATGGCGTACATCATGCACGAGGAGCGCAAACTGGGACTGCCCGCCGTCGATTATCTTGCCGTCCTCGATGAAGCCTATCGGAAATTCGCCTTTGACGAGGAAATCCTCGCTGTGGCATACGAATACAGCAGCAAATAAACAATACACAATTTGCCGAGAACCGCCTGCGGGCGGTTTTCTCGTTTGCGTACACTCGGAAGGGGGTGACTTCATGCGGAAACTGACGGATTACAAGCCGACAAAGTTCATGGCAGAAAACGCACACTATGACAAAGCAGCTGCGGACTATGCTGTGGGCTTTATCGAGTGCTTGTGCCATACGAAGGGGACGTGGGCAGGAAGGCCCTTTGAACTCATCGACTGGCAGGAGCGCATTATCCGAGACATTTTCGGAATTCTGAAGCCGAACGGCTATCGCCAGTTCAATACGGCGTATGTGGAGATTCCCAAGAAACAGGGAAAATCAGAGCTTGCCGCCGCCATCGCACTCCTCCTCTGCTGCGGAGACGGTGAGGAGCGAGCCGAGGTGTATGGCTGTGCTGCTGATCGTCAGCAAGCAAGCATCGTATTCGAGGTCGCAGCCGACATGGTGCGGATGTGTCCCGCACTCAGCAAACGGGTGAAGATCCTCGCCTCCCAGAAGCGTATGGTCTATCTGCCGACGAACAGTTTCTATCAGGTACTCTCGGCAGAGGCATACTCAAAGCACGGCTTCAATATCCACGGCGTGGTATTTGACGAGCTGCATACACAGCCGAATCGCAAGCTCTTTGACGTTATGACGAAAGGCTCCGGTGATGCGCGAATGCAGCCGCTTTACTTCCTTATCACCACAGCAGGGACGGATACACAGTCCATCTGCTACGAGACACACCAGAAAGCGAAGGATATTCTCGAAGGGCGAAAGATCGACCCGACCTTCTATCCCGTGATCTACGGAGCGAAGGAGGATGAGGACTGGACAGACCCCGAGGTCTGGAAGCGGTCGAATCCGTCGCTCGGGATTACAGTCGGCATTGACAAGGTACAGGCGGCCTGCGACTCCGCACGGCAGAATCCCGCCGAGGAGAACAGCTTCCGACAGCTGCGGTTGAATCAATGGGTGAAGCAGTCCGTACGGTGGATGCCGATGGACAAGTGGGATGCGTGCGCCATACCTGTTGACGCTGAGTCCTTAGAAGGGCGCGTCTGCTACGGCGGGCTTGACCTTTCCTCCACGATGGACATTACGGCATTTGTTCTTGTGTTTCCTCCGACGGATGAAGATGATTCCTTTTCCGTCCTTCCGTACTTCTGGATTCCCGAGGAGAATATCGATCTGCGTGTACGGCGCGACCATGTGCCGTATGACGTGTGGGAGAAGCAGGGCTTTCTCATGACCACCGAGGGGAATGTCGTGCATTACGGATTTATCGAGGCGTTCATTGAGAAACTGGGCGAGAAGTACAACATCCGCGAGATTGCTTTCGACCGATGGGGCGCGGTGCAGATGGTACAGAACCTAGAGGGCATGGGATTCACCGTTGTTCCGTTCGGGCAGGGCTTCAAGGATATGAGTCCGCCGACCAAGGAGCTGATGAAGCTGACTCTGGAAAAGAAAATAGCGCACGGCGGGCATCCCGTCATGCGCTGGATGGCAGACAACATCTTCATTCGCACCGATCCTGCGGGCAACATCAAGGCGGACAAGGAGAAGTCCACGGAGAGAATCGACGGTGTAATTGCGCTCATCATGGCACTCGACCGTGCGATTCGCTGTGGGAACGACGCATCGGAATCGGTGTATGAAAATCGTGGTGTGTGGGTGTTTTGAAATGGAGGATTCTATGAACCTATTCAGCAAACTCTTCCGTTCGCGGGACAAGCCTACGAATCATCTCGGCGGCGTGTCCTTTTTGTTTGGTCAGACGGCGGCGGGCAAGGCGGTCAACGAGCGGACGGCAATGCAAACGACGGCAGTCTACGCCTGTGTGCGTATCCTCGCCGAATCCATCGCAGGGCTACCTCTTCACGTCTATGCCTATCAAGGTCAGGGCAAGGAGCGCGTGCCGGAGCATCCGTTGTATTTCCTGCTCCACGATGCGCCGAATCCCGAGATGACCTCCTTTATATTTCGCGAAACCATGATGAGTCACCTTCTTTTGTGGGGGAATGCCTACGCACAAATTTTGCGGGATGGCAGAGGGCGTGTTCTCGGACTCTATCCGCTGCTCCCGGACAAGATGGAGGTCGGTCGCGACAGCCGCACGGGGGAACTCTACTACACCTACACGAGAAGCACGGAGGAGAATCCGAACTTCAAAGATAAGGGGCAGATTCGTTTGCGACGCGAGGATGTCCTCCACATTCCGGGACTCGGCTTTGACGGACTTGTCGGCTATTCTCCCATTGCTATGGCAAAGAATGCCATCGGCATCGCTCTGGCAACGGAAGAGTATGGCGCGGCATTCTTCAAGAACGGTGCGCGTCCGGGCGGCGTGCTTGAGCATCCGGGCGTTCTGAAAGACCCGTCGAAACTGCGAGAGAGCTGGCATGCCGTCTACGGCGGCACGATGAACACAGGCAGGATTGCCGTCCTCGAGGAAGGGGTAAAGTATCAGCAGATTGCCATACCGCCCGAGGAGGCTCAGTTCCTTGAGACGAGGAAGTTCCAGATCGACGAGATTGCACGGCTCTACCGTGTGCCGCCGCATATGGTCGGGGATTTGGAGAAATCCTCGTTTTCCAATATCGAGCAACAATCGCGTGAGTTCGTCAAATACACTTTGAATCCATGGGTCGTTCGTTGGGAGCAGTCCCTGCAAAAAGCACTGCTGACGGACAAGGAGCGGAAGGATTACTTCATCCGTTTCAACGTGGACGGACTGCTGCGCGGGGATTACAAGAGCCGCATGGAGGGATATGCCATCGGGCGACAGAACGGATGGCTCTCGGCGAACGACATCCGCAGCCTTGAGGACATGAATCCCATCGAAGCGGAGGAGGGCGGCGATCTCTATCTCATCAACGGGAACATGACAAAACTGAGGGACGCAGGTTTATTCGCCAACAAGAAAGGAGAGGGCGATGAAACGTAAATTTTGGAACTGGGTTCGGAACGAGGGAGAGAAGCGTGTCTTGCTTCTGGACGGTGAAATCTCAGATGAAACATGGTGGGGCGATGAAGTCACACCTCAGATGTTTCGCTCCGAACTGAACGCCGCCGAGGGAGATATTGACCTCTGGATCAACTCGCCGGGCGGGGACTGCTATGCAGCGGCACAGATCTACAATATGCTCATGGAGTATAAGGGAAATGTCGCCGTCAAGATTGACGGGATTGCCGCGTCTGCTGCATCCGTTGTTGCAATGGCAGGATCAACGGTTGAGATTTCTCCCTTGGGGATGTTGATGATCCACAACCCGATGACCGTCTCCATCGGGGATACACACGAGATGGAGCGGACAATCACGTTCCTTGCCGAGATCAAGGAGAGCATTATCAACGCCTACGAACTCAGGACGGGACTTTCCCGTGCGAAGATTTCACGGCTGATGGATGCCGAGACGTGGATGAATGCAAAGAAGGCGGTGGAGCTTGGATTTGCGGATTCCGTTCTCTATGAGAACAGGGAACATCTCACAAGTGCTGCGGCAGATGGGCTGATCTTCTCCCGTGCCGCCGTCACGAATTCCCTGCTCTCGAAATTCGGGCAGGGAACACACAATGTCAATGCAGAGCCGCTCAAACGACGGCTCTTTTCTATTTCACACTAACGGAGGGACAAACACATGGATAAGATCATGGCAATGCGCGAGAAGCGTGCAGAAATGTGGGAACAGGCAAAGCAGTTTCTGGATTCTCACGAAAAGGACGGGCATCTCACAGCCGAAGATGCCAAAGCATACGAGCAGATGGAGAACGAGGTGCTTGCACTCGGCAAGGACATTGAGCGCATGGAGCGTCAGGCAATTCTTGACGCGCAGCTCGCAAAGCCGACCGCAGCAGCGATTACCAATCTGCCGGGCGCAGGATTCGCTTCCGAAAAGACAGGTCGTGCAAGCGAGGCCTACCGTGCGGCGATGCTGAAGGCACTCCGCACGAACTTCCGTCAGGTGGAGAACGTCCTGCAGGAAGGTGTGGATGCAAACGGCGGCTATCTCGTTCCCGAGGAATATGACAAGCGTCTCATCGACGTACTCACTGAAGAGAACGTCCTGCGTCCGCTTGCAACGACGATCACGACGAGTGGGGAGCACAAGATCAACATCGCCGCGACGAAGCCTGCGGCATCGTGGATTGAGGAGGGGGCTGCGCTCACCTTCGGTGAGGCGACCTTCGACCAGATCGTCCTCGACGCACACAAACTCCACGTCGCGGTCAAGGTGACGGAGGAGCTGCTCTACGATAACGCCTTCAACCTTGAGAACTACCTCATTGAGCAGTTCGGCAAGGCGCTCGGCAACGCAGAGGAGGATGCTTTCCTGAACGGCGATGGGACGCACAAGCCGAAGGGACTTCTCACCTCGGCAAAGACATCCGTCACCACGGCGGCGGCAGACATCAAGGCGGACGAACTCGTGACGCTCGTCTACAGCCTCAAGCGTCCCTACCGCAAGAATGCGGCGTTCATCGTCAACGACCAGACACTTGCCAGCATCCGCAAGCTCAAGGACGCGAACGGTGCGTATTTCTGGCAGCCGTCGTATCAGATGGGCGAACCTGATCGTCTGCTCGGCTATCCTGTGTACTCCTCGGCGTATATGCCCGCTGTCGCGGCGGGCAAGACTGTCATTGCGTTCGGGGATTACTCCTACTACAACATCGGGGATCGCGGCACCCGCGCCCTGCAGGAACTCAAGGAGCTGTTTGCGGGTAACGGCATGATCGGCTACGTTATGAAGGAGCGCGTGGACGGAAAGCTCGTTCTTGAGGAAGCCGTGCAGACGCTCAAGATGAAGGGTTGATGTATGTTTTGCGGCAAAGAGGGGAGGTGGTTTTATGCTTGTGCCGCTTGCAGCAGTCAAGCAGTATCTTAGGATTGACGGGGATGAGGAGGACGATCTCCTCATGCACTTTACGGAAACGGCAGAACAGATTTGCACGGCACTTCTGCGCGTGAAGAAGCTGTCCAAGGTCGAAGATCAAGCAATCGTGCGTGTCGCGGTGCTCTACGCCGTATCCTATCTCTATGAACACAGAGAGGAAGCGGATCACAGAGGGCTTGCGCTGACACTGCGCTCGCTCCTCTTTGGTGTGCGGAAGGAGGTCTTTTAGATGAAGGTGTCTATGAGCGAACTGCGTCACAGAATTTCTATCCTGCGCCCCGTGACGGATACGGATGATGAGGGAAATATCCTCTCCTCATCTGCGCAGGAGATTTCAAAGGCGTGGGCGCTCGTTCTGCCCTTTGCCGCGAAAATCTCCGACGGTTATGCGGAGAAGGTGCAGGAGGTGGATTACCGCATCGTCATTCGTTACTGTGCGGATGTGCGCGTGACGGATCGTATCCGTTGGGGAGATAAAACGCTCACGCCGATTGCGCCGCCCTATCCGCTCGGTGGGAAGAAATGGTGGCTTGTTCTGGAATGCAGGGAGTTGGTGGAAGATGGCTAGATACCGAGGATTCGTCTCTGCCGAGAAGATATTGTCCGAACTCGGCGCAGAGGCGACGGCTGCAGCAAAGGCAGCACTCGCACACGGCGCAGACGATATGGTCGCAGAGGCAAAGAACCGTTGTCCCGTCTATGCGGGAACAGATAAGCGCGTGGTAAAGGGTGCGCTCCGTGACTCCATCCATAAGCGACTGCGACGCAAGGACGGCTCCGTCTGGCGCATTGCGGCAGATGCGGAGTCTCAAGATGGCGTATTCTACGGTACACTCGTCGAATTCAGCCCGCGCATCAACAAGCCGTTTCTCTATCCCGCGCTCGACGCTAAGAAGGACAGTATTCGTTCTGCCATTGTTGATGCTGTCCGAGCGGCAATACGGAGGCGGGGAAGATGAGTATTGCAAAGATAGTGTACCAATCTCTTGTATGCTCTAAGGAGCTGACGCAGCTTCTTGCACATGGGAGAAAGGGCATCTACCACGGGCGCAGTCCCAATGCAGGGACGTATCCCGTTCTCGTTTACTCCGTTATTTCGGATGTTCCTGCGCTCTCGGCAGACGGTGCGGAACTGGAACGGCGCGTGACAGTGCGCATCCACATTCTGACGAAGGACGGGAGATTCCGAGAGATTCATAAAGTGGTGCAGAATGCGCTTTTGCCGCTCGGCTTTGTCCGTACACAGACGCAGGAGTTCGTTGAGAAAGATATATTCGTGGAAATTACAGATTACAGAACAGCAGTGGAGGGAGAATAAAATGCCGGGACCAACACCAACAGCAAAGCCCGCAGGGAATCTGACAAGCGGGCAGTTCATCAACATCCAGAAACTTCATATCGCCAAGATGCTCACCGACGTGGCAGGAGGGGCGGCGACCTACGAGGTTCCGATCCCGCTCGGGAAGCTCCTGCGAAAGGTAGACATCAAGCCACAGACGAATCAGGCGGAACTTTTCGCGGATGGTCAGTCCGTGGATACGGCATCCAATACTGCATCCTACGATCTGACGTTTGACACGGCTGCGCTTCCTTTGGAATACACGGCGTACCTTCTGGGACACAGTATCGAGAATGGCGTGATGAAGGCGGGCAAGGAAGATGTCGCTCCGTACTTCGCCGTGCTCTTTCAGTCGGATAAGCGCAACGGGAAGAAGCGTTTCACCAAGTTTTACAAAGTCCAATTCACGGAACCCTCTGAGAGCGGCAACTCGAAGCAGGAGAGCATTCAGTTCGACACGCCGACGCTGACGGCAAAGGCAATCTATCGACTCTCGGACGGGCTGTCCTACGCCAAGGCAGACGAGGAGGCGGCGGGCTTTGCCGCAGAGACGGGGACGAAGTGGTACGAGCAGGTATGAGGGAGGAACTTATGGAAACACCGAAACTGCATATTGCTGGCAGGGAGATCGTGCCGAACCCTCCGAAGATGAAGGTGTGGCGCGAGTTCCTTGCCTTTTTTGATGCTGACAAACAGGACATGAATCTTGAGGACTTCTTGGATGCACACGTCCGTCTGATCGTTCTTGGATTCGGACGGGAGGAAGTGACACGAGAATCCGTGGAGGAGAATGTGGATGTTGCGGACATAGTGCCTCTCACACGTGCACTCTTCCGATGGATTCAGTCGCTGACCTTTTCAAAACTGGTGAACCTCCCAAACGGAGAGACGGGGAAAGAGGCGTAGTTCTTTCTCCGTACCAGAATTTACTGCGCTATTACGAGCGGCTGCAGTCCGCCTACGGGTGGACGATGCACGAGGTTGATTCCCATGAGGTCGTTTTTTTGCTCGATCAGCTTGTGGTAACGGCACTGTGCGAACAGCAGCAATGTGAACGCTATATTGACGACGTGATGTAGGGAGGGGATAGGGTGGCAAAGCGCGGACAAAAGATTGATGAACTCTATCTCGACATCGGTCTCAACATCGCACAGCTGCAGCTGGACTTTGACACGGCGGGCAAGACCGTCTCAGATTCCATCGCACGGCTCAACAGCAAGGCAAACAACATTCACCTCAAACTGGATGCCGACCTTGCCAAACTCGACGGTGTGGGTACGGAACTAGACAAGATCAAGGTGCGCCATCAGGCGATCAACCGCGAACTGGATATTCAGCGGCAGAAGGAACAGATTCTTGCCGCTGTTTTGCAGTCTGCCAAGAAGAATGACGGCGTGGATAGTGCGTCCTATCGGCGTGCTGAAAGTAACCTGTTACGTCAGCAACGGACAGTTGCGCAGACCGAAGCCGAGGTGCGGAAACTGAATCATCGCCTCAAGGAGAGCGCGGTTCTCTCCGGCACGCTCGGCGGACGTATCTCAGCGGGCATAACGGCGGCACAGGCGGGTGTCAAGAATCTAACGAGCGGATTCAATGTTCTCTCGACAAAGATGGCCGCCGTTATGGCCGTCGCGGCAACCGGCGCAGGGCTGTTCAACATCACCAAGGACGCAATGCTTGCGGGCGAGAATGTCTACAAGCTGACGCAGCGACTTCACGTCTCTGCGAGTGAGGCGGCGACACTCAATCGGGTGTTTCAGCTTGCGGATACGGACATCAAGAGCGTCATTCCACTGATCGCTCGTTTGGACAAACAGGTGGGATCTGCGGGTGAGAGCGGCAACGATACTGCCCGTGCCCTTTCACGTTTCGGCATCGCACTCAAAGATCAGCAGGGCAATCTCCTGCCGCTCAATGAGCAGTTGGCGCAGCTTGCCAAGGGCTACAAAACCGCAAGCGAAGCGGGGATGGAGGAAGCATATACCGCAGAAGTGCTCGGAGCACGCGGGGCGGCGCTCATTCCGATTCTCGAACAATATGAAGACCTTATGACGATTTCTTCTCGCGTCAAGACCACGGGGCTGCTCGACCCCGCACAGGCGCATGAGACCTATCTCAAATGGCGTGCGATGGAGATGGAAGCGGGACAGCTGAAACTTGCCCTTGGTGCGGCACTCCTTCCTGTCGCCGAGGAACTCATGCCCGAGATCAACGATGGATTCCAGACATTCATCGAGACGATTCGCGACAACAAGGACGAGATCAAGGATGCCGTCCTTGGATGGGGAGAGGCATTAAAGACCGTCGCAGAGCTTGCGGGTTTTGTCGGCGAGCAGATTCATAAGGTCAATGAACACGCCGAGGCGAATGCGTGGCTCATGAAGAATCACCCCGTGGCTGCGCCCCTTATCCCGATTCCGTTCCTCGGTGGTACGGTTCTTGATGCGCTCTACGGGGATGAATACAAGCGTTACCAAGAACAGCAGAAGATTGCCAAAGAGAAAGCGGCGGCAGAGGAGAAGGCACGTGCCGAAGCGGAGAAGAATGCCAAGGCACAGGAGCAGAATGCCAAAGCTGCGGCAATCCGTGCGGCGGCTGAGAAAGATGCCGCAAAGACGGTCAGTGAATCCGCAAAGGCGACCACACAACTAACAGACAGCTTATATACACTGACACACACGGACATCCAAAACAGTCTTCGTGCACTGGATCGTGAATCCTTTGAGTTCTTCCGGAAGGGCGCAGATCCGCATCTGATCGACGAATACCGCTTGGCAAAGGAAGCGAAGATTTACGCCGACTTTCAGCGCGACGTTGTGGACAAGGCGAATGCGCTCTATAAGACCGATTTGCAGAACAAGCTGGACTCCATCGCCCGCGAAGCCGATGCCTTTCGGCAGAGGGGCTTGGACGAACTCCAAACACAGGTGTGGCTCAGTGAGAGCAAGGCGCGAGTGATGGAGCAGTGGGAGAAGGATGTAGCGGGGAGTATCCGCTCCATTTGGAAAACGGAACTTGAGAACCGCCTTGCTGAGATTGAACGCGAGAAGGATGCGTGGGTGCAGAAGGGACTGGACGAGGTCGAAGCGACGCGCTGGGCGGAGAAGCAGAAACTCGATGCCAAGCGTAATGCCGCTCTGGAGGTTCTGCGCTCCCAGAAAGAGGAACTGAAGGTATTCAAGCAGTCCGGGCAGGTTGGGCTGATGGAATACCTTCGCAAGAAGAACAAGTTTACGGCAGAGGATCTGGGGCTGACACCGGAGCTTCTCCAACAGTTCCAGTCCGGGCGCAAATGGGCGATGGAGAATCTCCTGCCGAATTTCGCTCCCGAGAAGCGTGAGGACAGTTCCCGCATCCGTGTGAATGGGCAGGAGTTCTCATACGCACAGATGATGGCAGGATTGGGGCAACAAGCGCAGAGCATCCAAACTGCGGGGCAGAATGTTCTTTCCTCTCAAAATACTCCCCAGTCCGCGCCATCCATGACGGACAACCGCCAAATTCACATACAGGTGCAAATCGAGAACGCTGTCACGGAGGACAACGAGGGAATGCGGATGCTTGCCGATCACGTTGCCGACCGCATTCGTCCTGCCGTCGAAAACGCGCTTGGGGGTGATTCCAATTCATATTCAAATTGGTGAGGTGCGAACGCTCTCCGTTGAAAACTGGCAGATTGTTCCCGACGACCGTCAGCAGCTTTTGGAGATTGTTGGCGGTGCTGTGGTGCAGGATTTCGGACACATCACGGAGGGCGACCGTATTTCCTGCTCCGTTGTTGTGACCGTCGCCGACTGGGAGAAAATCAAAGGCTATTGGGACAGCCGTGCGATGGTGTCCGTGACCGATGAGGGCGGGAACATCCTGCCCTCCATGCGCGTTGTGGTGAAGTCCTACGAGTATATGGCGTATTTCCCGAAGGTATATAAACTGTCTCTGGAATTTTGGAGGGTATGACAATGGCAGAACTGCTGCATATCTATATGAACAATCCAACCGAGGGTGGCAAGGACGGGACGGAGGTCAGCTCCGGTACGGAACTCGCGCCCATCTCCGTTCTCCTCGATGCGGGCAAGGGCGAGCAGAAAGCTGTCAAATGCGCCGTGCGGTGCGAGAGCGGCTTCCATATCGACGGAGTCTTGACGATCAAGTTTGTCGGTGATCATGCGGATAAGTGGAAAATTGCTCTGCATAACGGATACACTGCCGAAACGGTATTGGAGTCCGCCGAGTGGAAAGACAGTATCTCATTATCCAATGTTGCTGATAAGAATACGATTTTCTGGGTCAAGGCACTCAGCAGTGCAGATGAACAGCCGCAGCAGGATACGAGCGTGGACATTCAGGCAGAGGGGCTTTTGGTGTCGGACTGAGGAGGTTTGTATGGCGTTCAAATACATCAATCCCGGCTATGCGGAGCTGCTTTCGGTTCGTGGCGGCACGACGGTAACAGGGGAGAAGTACAGTAAGACAGGCGTATCCTTCTGGCAGCCGACCTATTACAAGGGACTCAATCTTTCCGAGGTTCCATCGGAGCTTTACGGTAAATTCGATATGTACATCAAGAACTCCGAAAATGCAGACCGTGCAAGGTTCTCCATCGCTATCGGGGACTACAAAATCATGGAAGCAGAAACATTCTGGAGCAAGTGGAAGATTCGCGGGAACAACAACAATAATACGCTTGCCGCAGGTGAGGAAGTTCGTGTAAAAGCAATCAGCACGGTGTGGTTTCACATCAAGCCGGGACAAAACAATGACGGTCTTTTTCATGCCGTGATCGATGAACGCGAGGTTTGCAATAAAAGTGATGCGTATGTCGGTTATCTCACAAACTCGGATGCGAAGACAATATCGATCCTCAGCGGAACGGATGAAATTCTCGTCTCGAATCTCATCCTCTCGGATGAGGCGATTAGTCCGAGAGAGCAGGTCATTATGTTGCCCGTCGAATCGACACAGACGAACATGACCGACTGCGGCGATGGAAGCTATGAGGCGACGGCTGCGAATCAGGAGCTTCTGCAAACGGTCTATGTTGCCGCCCTATCCGCGCAGTATGGCGCAGACTCGCGTGTGACAGGGATTTCCCTCATTGGGAATCCTGCCTACCGCACGGCAGAAGGACTGTGCGCTCTGAGGGCACTTGAAAAGAGCGGCGGGAATATCACGGAATACGGCAGACATATCGCCGAACAGAATCCAACATCAGTTGTGATGGACACGCGCACTGTCTCCATGACGATTGCAGAACTCACGGGACGGCAGTTTGGATGGAGAGCGGGAACATGAGCATCAAGCTGAAACCTGGTATTTGTATTGCGTGGCTGCCGTTCGGGCGCATTCACATCAAGTCTGTTATATATGCCACGGTGATTCCCGTATTCCGTCAATCGGTCAAGGTCAGTGGAGATACGTCGCGCCGTCTCAACATATCCATCGCCATGCGTGCAGATACCCTGCGCGATATTCGGATCGTCAAGAAAATCACGGTAACGGGCGACACCGAGCGGCGCATTGGTCGCTGTGGTACGGTTCTCGTAGATACGAAGCGGACTCTTGTCAAGCAGTCGCGCATCCTTGCGGATACGAGAATTGAGATTCCGCACACGCTTACCTACGCAGAATTCCGGGAGCGGGGGATTCGCTCGTTTTCCGTAATGCTTGGGGAACTCAGTCTCTCCGACACCATCCAACTTGAAACCGTTCAACCGCTGTCTGTCGGTGCGAGTGTAGAGGGACGGGTGATGGACTATGCTTTCCGCTTTCTCGTGGAGGAAACAAGTCAGCGCGGCATCGTGCAGTCCGTCAAGGGGACGTACAGTAAAGACACACTCCTCTACACGCCCATCCATATCTATGTCGAGCGGGCAAAGGTATCACGCTATGCTGCCGAGATTGCGGCGGCACTTGGTTTGAAATTACACCGTCTGACCGATGATTTCACACCGTCGCAGAACTTCGAGGGGAGTGGAATGACGTATCATGACTTCATCTCCGCGCTCTTCGGCTGGACAGCAAAACTCCCGCAGCGGCAGATCAACGTCTTTATTCGCGGAGATACGCTCCACATCATTCAGCGCGGCATGGAGGAATCCGTGGTCGATATTACGAACTGGCCGCACGCGCAGCCGACCATCGAACGGAAACTCGTTCGTTCCGTCTGGCACAGCGCGAACAACAATCATGAGAGCGGGGCGCACAACGAGGAGGATACCGCTCCCGTTCCCTTCACGGGAACGATTTCATTCAAAGAGATCAGCCGTACTTACTCCAACGGCTTTCTCGTCCGTGAGACAAACGAAAATGGCTATAGCACATACGCGTATGATGGGGAGTATCTTGCGACAAAGCGCACGCATAATGTGGATGGCTCGACAAGCCGTACGGATTACGCATACGCCTCCACAGGTCGCGACGTTTACCTCTTCAAGGAATGGGAGCGTACAACAGAACCCGTCAATGATGGGAAGAAGCATACGGAATATGACTGGGAGGATTGGAGCAATGAGAAGGGAACAGAGCGCATTACCTACCACGCGCCGCTCGGCTATGGATGGTATGCGACCACCGTCTATGTGGACGGCGTGCTTGAAGGAAGCTCCCTCTCGCAGGGAAAACCCGGCGGCAAGTCGAGTCAGTTCACCGTCGAGCAGTCGAATCTCAGCCTTGGTGCAAGTTACGCGAGTGATGATGAGCTTCCGTATTCTTCCCTCATCGACACCGAGTTTCCCGTTGTGGGGACGGACTATCTTCGTGCCTTGACACGAGAAATCGAGTGGCTCAATCGCAAGACGCAGGAGACAATCACGGTGGAGATTCACGCACGGATTCGTAGCGGCGTTCCCGACATTGACCACATCGTCGATTTTACCGAGCGCATCCGCTTCGAGGGACACGAATACTTCCTTCAGTCCAATATGGTGGAACTCACGCCGCGCCTTCTGCGGCAGACCATCAAGATGGTGAGGTGGTATGGATGAATGGCGTTCTAGGGCTTGCGGCAGCAATCCGAGCAGGACTGAGAAAAGGAAGTACTCAGGAATCTCGCGCTCAGCGTGGTATCATCCGTAACGGACGCGTCCATATCGGCGAGCGGTCGTATCCATTTCGTGCGGCAGTGGACTGCAATACGTCAGATGGCAGTTTGGTGTGGGTACAGATTTCAAAGGGCGACACTGCCGTTATCGTGGGAGCGTGAGCTTATGCACAGGGCTAGAGTGAAAGCTGTGAGCGGGAATCGGGTGCTTGCGAATGGTACGTGGCTCATCTGCATTGGAAATCGAACAGTCTATCCAGGCGAATGGATCTGGACGGACGGTCGCTGCGTCTACGGGCATGAATCCGAGGGCGGCAGCAGTTATGTTCCGACGAATGTCCTTTCCGGCATACCGCTCCTCCAGATAAAGTGGAAGGATCAAAAAAACCAGATGCTCCATTCGTACTATGCAAAAGGAAAGATTCATCCGCTCGGCTTTTCCAAAGAGGATATATGGATGGTCAACAGCAGCCGCCACTTCGCGTATGTCTCAGGCTATGGAATGCTCGATGCCGAAATGGATGAGCGGGGAAATCTCTATACCCTCGAAGCTGTGAATGTCCTCGTGTTCCCGATCATCGGGGCAGATCAGCGTGACAGTATTCTCTCTGTCAAACGCAACGGCGAGATCATCGCCGCATACGATCTTGTGCCGATGTTTGGTGCTCCCGCCGTATCCGGTCCCACTGACCTCTATAGCTGTCAAACAGAAGGCGGGCGGGTGGATAAAGCTGGGAACTTCAAAGTGATGATATGGCACTCCGTATCAGAGCATGGGGGAGACGGAAGCCATGTCAGCACCGACCGTTATGTGTTCTTCGACGGTCAGAACATGGAATCTTGGATGGAGAAAACCAAAACAACGTCAAGAGACTCTGTTACAGGGGAATCCCATACTTCGGAAAGCAAATGGAGCGCACTGGATTATAGTGTCCGCTATCCAATCCATGACGGAATGTATATGCGCTTTCCTGCAAATCTGGATTATCTTATCTCCGGAAAAAAATATATCTCAAAGATTTACAGTGCAAAGGACGAACTGCTCATGGAACTGGAAACAAATCCGACTGCCCGTACAAGTCTCTGCCCTCTGGGACAGGGGAAATATCTGGTCAGCACGGGATCGCCCTTATATTTATGGAAGGACGGTCAGCTTACAGAGCTTATGCGCGGATGCTATAACTACCGTCTGCGCAGGATGAGCAATCTCAATAAATGGAAGAAAGCAGGGGGTGTCTGATATGGATCAGATTTTAACCATACGTCTGTATGCGGCGGGCATCGGCATCGTAGTCGGGGAGTTCCTCGGCAGCTTTGACGATCTGCTCTATGCACTTGTCGCATTTGTGGCAACGGATTACATCACGGGAGTCCTCCGTGCGATTGTAGAAAAGAAACTGTCCAGTGCAATCGGCTTCAAGGGAATCTGCAAGAAAGTCTGCATCTTCACCCTTGTCGGCGTGGCGAATGTCCTCGATACCCACATCATCGGGAGCGGCTGCGTCCTGCGCTCCGCCGTGATCTTCTTCTACATCTCGAATGAAGGAATCTCGATCATCGAGAATGCAGTGCGGATGGGGCTTCCCGTTCCACAGAAATTGCAGGACATGATGCACAGCCTCAAAGATAAATAACTGCTTTAACCTCAATGCCCGGCGAATCTTCGTCGGGTTATTTTTATGCCCGAAAAGGTGACCATGAGAGCCGTTTTTGTCCGCTGCTTCATGAAGGGAGATGTTGAAATGAGCAAGGAAGAAGGCCTTCGGGAAATGACGTATCAGATGGTGATGCGTGCTTCATGGAAAATGCTGCAGAGCGGACTTTTGTCAGAGGACGAGTATCTTGCATTTGAAGCGAAAATGCGCGAGAAATATCGCCCCGTCATCGGGCTTCTATTTTCAGATATTGACTTGCTATCGTGCGGATAGTACGGGAATATGGGAGTGGAAAGGAGGGAGCACCATGAAGATACGAAGAGTCCAACCAAGCCCTATATTGCAGAAAAAGCTGCGTGTGGCTGCGTATGCCCGCGTCTCTGTGGACACGCTTCACCACTCCCTTGCAGCGCAGGTCAGTTACTACAGCAGTCTCATCCAGAAGAATCCCGCATGGGAATACGCCGGTGTCTATGTGGATGAGGGGATTACGGGGACGAGTACCGCGCATCGGACGGAGTTCAAGCGGCTGATCGCCGATTGCAACGCCGGAAAGATTGATCTGGTACTGGTTAAAAGCATCAGCCGATTTGCCCGTGATACCGTGGATTGCCTCAATACCGTTCGGAAATTGAAAGAGCAGGGCATTGCCGTCCGATTCGAGCGCGAGAACATTGATTCCATGTCGGAGGACGGAGAACTTCTCTTGACGCTGCTCGCATCCTTTGCCCAAGAGGAGAGCAGAAGCATCGGCGACAACATTCGGTGGGGTGTGCGGAGGCGTTTTAGACAGGGGATTCCAAACGGACATAAAGCCCCTTATGGCTACACGTGGGACGGCGAGATGTTCCGCATCGTTCCTTCTGAGGGCGAGATCGTCAAGGAAATTTACCGCAGATACCTTGCCGGGGAATCTGCCTACGCCATCGCGAAGAGTCTCGCGGGACGTGGAATCACGGGGCGGCAGGGGAGACCAATAGAGCAGACCACGGTAAAGGACATCCTCTCCAACATCTCCTACACGGGCACAATGGCGCTGCAGAAGAACTACATCACGGAAGGTCATATCCGTAAGCAGAATAAAGGCGAACTTCCCATGTATCTGGTGGAGGGGATGTTCGAGCAACTCGTGTCAAAGGTAGATTTCGACAAGGCACAAGAGATACGGAAACGGAGAGCCGAAGGGGCGGCCAATCGGAATCCTGTGCTAATGCCATTCTCGGGAATGGTGAAATGCGGATGCTGCTGCGGCGGCTTCAGTAGAAGAACCGCCGGGAAGTACAGGCGATGGGGATGCAACACAAGAGAGCGGAAGGGCAGCACTGCTTGCGATAGCCGTCCAATCAAGGAAGAGGAACTTGTCGCTGTGGTCAGAACCGTCATGGAGAAGGATGATTTCGATACTGCGGAACTCAGGCGTAAGGTGTCCAAGATCGTCATTCACGGTGATCGAATCGACTTCCATCTTGTCAACGGGCGCATAAAAAAGACTGCCCGCATCTACAACGGGCAGCGCGGCAGCAATCCCTTCACGAACAAAGTGTACTGTGGCTCCTGCGGAAGCAAGTGTGAGCGTGACACTTGGACGAAGGGAACTAAGGTGTGGTCTTGCAGTCAGCCGCGCACAAAGTGCCGACTGAAACGGCTGCCCGAATCCGAACTAAAGGAAGCGGCAGAATCCTTGTTCGGCGATGGCTATGAGGGCAAGATCGTACAGAATGTAAAGCGGATTGTCATATCCGACGATGAGGTCATATTTCAACTCAAAGAAGGAGGCGCATACCGATGGCAAAGACAGTGCGGGTGATTCCTGCAACTCCCAGAGTGTTTCGGTCAGAAGTTGCGGCAGAACCAAGGCGGCGCAGAACGGCAGGGTACGCCAGAGTTTCGACCGACCATGAAGAACAGGCTTCCAGTTACGAAATGCAGATGGCGCATTACAAGAACTACATCGAAAGCCGCGCTGACTGGGATTTCGTCGGCATGTATTCGGACGAAGGGATAAGCGGCACCAACACAAAGAAGCGTGACGGGTTCAACCAGATGATTGAGGATGCCCTTGCCGGCAAGATTGATCTTATCATTACAAAGTCGGTCAGCCGCTTTGCGAGAAACACTGTGGATTCTCTGCAGAACGTCCGCAAGCTCAAGGAAAACGGCGTAGAGATTTACTTCGAGAAGGAGAACATCTGGACGTTCGATACGCGCGGAGAACTCCTTATAACGATTATGTCGAGCCTCGCTCAGGAGGAGAGCCGCAGTATCTCGGAGAACACCACATGGGGCAAGCGGAAGCAGTTCGCTGAGGGCAAGACCAGTGTCGGCTACAGTGCTTTTCTCGGCTATGACAAGGATTTCAAAATCAACGAGGAACAGGCGAAAATCGTAAGGCTCATCTACAAACTCTTCCTCGGCGGGCGATCCTTCTATGCCATTACCAAGGAACTGGAGAAGCGGGGCATTAAATCTCCGTCGGGAAAGGACAAGTGGTATATCTCGACGGTGCGCTCCATCCTTACCAACGAGAAGTACCGTGGCGATGCGCTGATCCAGAAAGAGTATACGGCGGACTTCTTGGATAAGACGCGACGGAAGAATACGGGCGAGATTCCGCAATACTATGTGGAAGAACACCACGAGCCGATTATCCCACCGGATTTATTCGACTTTGTGCAATCGGAGATAAAACGCAGAGAGCAGAACGGCAAGCACAGCGGTGTGAGCATCTTCGCGAACAAGATAAAATGCGGCTGCTGCAGCGGTTGGTACGGGGCGAAGGTGTGGCACTCCACGGACAAGTACCGCAGAGTCATCTATCGCTGCAACAAAAAATATGCCCACAAGGGCAAGCCGTGTGGTACGAGGCACTTGACGGAGGAGGAAATCAAACAGATTTTCGTCAAGGCACTGAACTCCTTGATGGAAGTCAAAGAGAACGTGATTGCCGAACTGCGATCACTGATTGACAGCGTTTGCCAGATGGAGGAGCTGACTGAGGAGCGTAATAGAATAGAGCAGGAACTCGGCGTTTTGACAGAACGGCTTGAAAAACTGATTCGTGAGAATGCACGGGTGGCACAGGATCAGACGGCATATCTGAAACAGGAAAATGAGATTCGCGCACTCTATGTGGAAAAGCAGGGGAGTTTGGAGAAGCTGGACGAGCAAATTGCCGAGAGGGAGAGTAAGAGAAAGACCTTGGAGGGCATGATTCAAGTGGTATGTGGTATCAACGGGGAACCAGTCGAGTTTGACGAGGAGTTGTGGGGCGGGCTGCTCGATCACATTGTAGTCAAGGAGGACGGGCAGGTGGTTGTTGTTTTCAAGGGTGGGATTGAGATTGGTGTTTGGAAATGAGGCCCTAGAACTTCCATCCGAGGGAGAACCCGCCCGTCACCTTAGCCGTATGGAACCCGTCGGGTTTTCGGATCGGCATCGCCGCAAAGACATCATAGGACAGATCGTCAATCATCCCGCGCACGCCGAGCGCCGCCCCCGCGATCGTGTGCCCGTTGTAGAGATCCGCACCGGCGCCGTACACCGCACCGACATCAAGGCCGAGATAAAGCTCCAGCTTCTGCTTCGGGAACCGCGTCGCAAACTCATTGCGGAGATACCAGCCGTCCGTCCCCATCAGCGTAACCTCGCCGTCGAAGCCCCGTACCGTATACCGATTCCCCATGCTGATCATATCCGTGCCGTAGAGCTCCATCCCGTCCATCGTCCACTGCCCGTGAAAGGACGTCGTAAACGTCGCAGGACGGTGGCTGAACTCAAACGGATGCACATAGTCCGCATCCAGGACCCACATCCGATACCGTGTCCGCGGCATATCCTCATAGGGACTCTCCTCCTGCGCCCCTATCCACCCGAGACCAAATCTATGGGCCAAACGGAAATAGAGCGTATCTCTTTTTAGATACAGACGCTCTGCAAGCCCGACCTCCATCGATGTCTGATGCATCGCCTGGATCGGAAGCTCGACATCGTTGAGGAAGCGATGTGAGTTCCGCTTGCGCAGACGAATGTCCATACTCGTCTTTCGATTTGCCGAACGGCTCAGCACATAGTCCCATGAAAGCACAGAGATATTCGTATCGCCTGCACTGATGAAATCATAGGGCATGCTTGCTACTGTCTGATGATATTTCGACCGCTGATAGGAGAGGGAAAAGGTATGGCGTCCGTAGGGATAGGTATAGCTGATATTATGCCCGCGCGTACCTTTCTCATAGCCGTCACGAGCACCGTCGAGATTCATGCCGATGCGGAGCATATCGTTCTTATGAAAGAGCTGGTCGATGCCGAGTGATGTGTACCACTGGAGCCTGCCCGTATCCTTGAGTCCGGAGTCGTCAAACGAGATCGTTCCGTAGACATTCCTCCCGCGTTTTACCGTAAGTACGACATCTGTCCCCTGGGGCTGATCGGCCGGTACAAGCTGAACCGAGATATCCTGTGAGGGAAGCCGCTTTGCCTGCTCGATACCCTGCTCGATGTCCCGTACGTTCAGAACATCTCCCTCGCGGAAAGGGAAGAGATTCTTCCAGTAGACCGTATCACTGCCGTCTGCAAAACGGACGACATGAATATACCCCACGAGGAGGACAAGGCGCAGCTCGCCGGAGGAGAGATTCTGTTCGGGAACGGCAACGCGGCTTGTCGAAAAACCGCGGGACATGAGCGCGCGGTTCATCGCGGTGACGAGATCGTTGATCTCGCGCAGAGAGAGCTCTTTTCCCTCATAGGGGCGGGAAAGACGTTCGAGGAAGCGAAAACGTTCCGTTTGATTTTGGATCGTAATATGGGAGATATGAAAGCGTACACTCTCATCGGCAGGAAGATCGGAGGAGGGAGGGGGAGGCGCAACGACCTCCGCACGCTCCTGATTCAGCCGCTCCTGTCGCTCAGACTCCTGTGTACGCGACTGATCCAGCTGCTCCTGCTGGGCAGGGGCAGCGATAGCTGGGACGGCAGAGAGGGAGAGGATGGGGATGAGGAGGAAGGTCGTGGGGCGGTTGAGTTGCATCAAGTAGAATCGCCTACTTTCCAAAGAATATTTTGCTTATTTAATGCAAGCAAATAGTGCGAGCGTTCCCATTATAAAAAATAGATTGTGATAGCGAAATATAATATATTATGATCTTTTATTTCGTTGAAAACTTGTAACTGATATTCTGAACGAGGATAGTTTGGAATTTTATCTAATTCTTGTAAAAAAACCAAAACATATTTTCTTAGTAAAATTGCTGTAATTCCAGTGCAATAAAGGACAGCTACCAACAATTCTTCTGTATAAGCACTTGTATAAGCACTGCCTAGTAGAAATAGGCAACACATTATAATCCATGGTAATTTTCCTATTAAGAAAAAACGAAAGTAAGCTTGCTTCACACGGGGGGACCAAAAAGACCCTGTTGATTTATAGTTCCATAATGCTCCTCCTATGATAATAATACTTCCAATTATGTATATATATAATCCAAGATTTGTAGATGCATTTATTTTTTCCAACACTTGCATTGCCCTTCCTAAAATGATATATGGCATTGATAGAACTATTTTGTCTGTCCATCTTTTAGAAGGATTTTTCTCAATTCATACTTTGCAATATCTCCTGCGACGCTACCTGTAATAGCAGCTGCTGAAGCAGTGAATATCGAGGCTGGTCCCGATTCAGTGGCGGCAAATCCGCCAATTGCAGAAAATAATGTTGGCAGTACATCCGTTCCTAGCGCTATAGCCAAGTTTGTTCCAGAATAAATGTACCAATCTTTCCGCATATCTCTATATGTCCACCCCATTCCTACGACGCCGCCTAATTTAAGATAGACTGAAAGCGGTCTTACAAAATGTCCCTCCCTTTTGACTGCATCAGGGAGTCGATTAGATACATCTGTAGCACTATTGATTCCGATTGAACCAAGTATGCTAAATTCTGTTTCTTTTTCAGGCAATACGAGATTTGTGCCATCAAAATTCTTTGGTGTGTGTATTTCTGTAACACGTTCGTATTGTTGAATATTAGAGGTTGAGTGTCGGATAGATTGCGCCTTTTTGGAAACTAATACGTCTCGATTCCAATAACCATCCTCTACTGCGACAGTTTCGGGAGAAGACCAACCAGAAGAACGAAGTGTTTCGTTATATTTTTTGAAGAATTCAATAGCACTTTCCTTTGTAATTCCGGCATCCATAAGATATCTAATAGCCTTGGGGTAGTTGTCGGTATTTTCTGCTTGCTTCCAAGCAGAGTTTGCAAGAGCAGGCTCTTGTTCTGATAGAGTCTTATGCATACCATCAATATATTGATCTATCTCTTCTTGTGATGGCGTTGTACCATCGTTTTTCTTTAGAGTTTCTTTTGCTATGGTTTCAACGGGATAGATATCTGGAAATTCCATTAAGAAATAGTTCCACTTCGTCCCACTTGCAGCCGCAGATGCTCCTGCGAGAGCATTCCCACCCGCGACTTTTGCGGCAGCTGCTCCGATGATGGCACTGATGAGCTGTGCTGTGCCGGGGTCTTTGCCGTCAAGAGCTTTGATGAGTGCTTCGTTGAGTCCTGCACCGATGGCACCCGAAGCAAAGCCAGCTCCTGTGATCTGGCTCATGAGCCCGCCAATGATGGCGTGCGCAGCAATCTTGCGTCCGCTTCCATCGTCCTTCATGTTGTGTAAGAGACGGAATGCCTCCTCGCCGAAGACTGCGGCAAGTTCCTGCTGTTCCTCGATTTTCGCCTTGTCAAAGATCCTGCCGAGCTCATTGAGGGCATTCTCTGTGTCACGGCTGAGGGCGGAGATGTCCTGTGCCGGATTCTCACGGATGTCGATTGTTCCTGCGGCAACGGCAGATTTCGTTGTGCTGCTTGCATCTCCCTTGACGGGCATGGAGAGATTTGGCGCAAGTCCTTTGGTGTTATAGACTTTGTTCTGTTCATCCTCCGACATGTTCTCAAAGTTGCCGTATTTGTGGTAGGAGGCACCGATGCTCTTTGCACTGTAATCGGCTTCGTTTTTGAGATCGCTAACTCAACCTTCCTCTTTTTTCTTGACCTCCTCAAACCATTCTTCGCAAATATGTAATCCTAATTTTGTTTCAGAATCTGTCCATAGATTCTCATAGCAGTAGTCTGCTTTGAGGCTATTCTTTTTTACATCATATACCAGTTTCATTTCTGTCGGCATGTCTTTTCCATATTTCATGCAAAGTGTATAAATTTTTTCTATGTCCTCAGAAATAATATCCAATAGACCTCTTTGTCGCTCTTCAGATACATCATATTCAAAGCCTTTCTCCTTTCCTTTGATATCATTAAGTTGGTGCTTCTTTACAACTTTTTTAGTAATTTCAAAAAAACAATCACCATAAATCGTATTACTTTCATATGAGCAGTATATATATATAGCATCTGCACGCCAATCAACATACTCAAGACATATAGATACCATATCTGCTTGATATTCTGTAAACTTCTCCTCAAAATCGTTTTTCATAATCTGTCTCCTTTAATTGTCATTTATTTAAAATCGTTGTTTTTACAGAATCTTTACCTTCTATCGTGTGTACAATAACGAATTTTGCTGGCCTTTTGCTAGCCCCTTCATATATCACATTTACTTCAACTTGTACGTTCTTTCCCTCCTTAATAGCTTTTGCCCACTCGTTCTCTAGTTTTTTGTACGTGCTCAGATTTACATGTGAACTCTGAGATACCAGATTCGCGAGCTCTGGTGAACCTCCGAAACGATCTGCCGCAAGATGAGCTGCTTGGTCTCCTTCTTGTTTGCCAGGAGTATTCGGGTTGTGCCTGAGCCTCTTATCACGTTCAGTAAGCTGAAGATTGTCTGTCTTGAATTGGCTGAGACGCCCTGCCTCATCGGTCTTATACAAATACTCGAATTCTCCCGCCTTATATTGAATATTGGGGCGTAAAGATTTGCCGTCTGGCTTGTATATATCTTTTGATCCAGGTGCTATCTTTTCAAGGTTTTCTAGGGTAGTAGCGGTGGGGACTGTTCCTGTTGGTAATTGTGACGGAGTGGGGGAGTTGCTTTTGTTCAAACGTGAAACTCCTGGAATAGCATCAAGTTTTTTTACAACCTTGATATATCTCCCTCCTGGAATTATCGTTGTAGCAGATAGTATCGCAGCACTATAATCTCCCTCCGCAAGATATAGGGCGGTTTCTGCTGCTCCTGCCGCAGAACCAATCGGTCCAGGAATATACCCAGCCCAATCTAATCCTTCGTGTGCAACGGAAGCAAATTGCTTAAACCTCATATTATTATTTTGTACGTTATTTTTTGATGTGGAGATTTCTTTCGCAGAAGGAAGGATTTTACCAAGATATTGCCCTTCTGGCTCCAGAATGCCAGTTTTGAATTCTTTAAGATTGGTATCGATGATTGTGGGTGGCATACTTTTGAAGTAGTCACCATTTTTGTCCTCGTCATAACCGCCTGGTAAATCCCATGCGTTCCCCTGGTTATCAACGACGAGATGAATCGTTTGATTATTATACCTAGTGTATAGGAGAATATATTGCCCCTCTTTCAGATCTTGATAAACTTCGGATTCTGGAAGTTTATCAAGCTGCTCTCTAATTTTGGGTAACTTTTCGTATTTATTCCACTTCGTCCCGCTTGCCGCAGCAGACGCCCCAGCTTGTGCATTGCCACCGATTGCCTTCGCAGCAGCTGCTCCGATGATGGCACTGATGAGCTGTGCTGTGCCGGGGTCTTTGCCGTCAAGAGCTTTGATGAGTGCTTCGTTGAGTCCTGCACCGATGGCACCCGAAGCAAAGCCAGCTCCTGTGATCTGGCTCATGAGCCCGCCAATGATGGCGTGCGCAGCAATCTTGCGCCCGCTGCCATCGTCCTTCATGTTGTGTAAGAGACGGAATGCCTCCTCACCGAATACGGCGGCAAGTTCCTGCTGTTCTTCGATTTTTGCCTTGTCAAAGATTTTACCGAGTTCGTTCAGTGCGTTTGTTGTGTCACGGCTGAGGGCGGAGATGTCCTGTGCCGGATTCTCACGGATGTCGATTGTTCCTGCGGCAACGGCAGATTTCGTTGTGCTGCTTGCATCTCCCTTGACGGGCATGGAGAGATTTGGCGCAAGTCCTTTGGTGTTATAGACTTTGTTCTGTTCATCCTCCGACATGTTCTCAAAGTTGCCGTATTTGTGGTAGGAGGCACCGATGCTCTTTGCACTGTAATCGGCTTCGTTTTTGAGATCGCTAAAAGAGAGTGTACCTGTGGAAAGATGGTTCTTGTCGGGAGTTGCGTTGCTCGCGATCAGTCCACCCTTTAGATCGGTATTCTTTTCGACATAGATATCAAAGCCACCACTTCCAGCAAAAAAACCTGCCTGATCGCGTGCACTACGGTAGTGGGAGTCGATATTTCCTTTACTAAAGGAACCTCCGATGTTGGGCTTAGCAAAGGAGCGGGTCGTTACCGTTTTGGACGTTCCGTTTGGTCCCGGAACCTCTGCCTTTGTCATGTTGACATTCCAAGAAATCCCAAAGCCCGCAGAGGTATTCTGCTCCTCATAGGTCTCTTTCTCCTGGAGCGTCTCAATATTGAGGTTCCCGCCGACTCTTGCCGTGACCTTGTCTCCCTGCACCTCGCTCCCAAGGATGTCCGTATCCTTGCCGGAGGAGATGACCGCATTCTCCTCAGCACGAACGAGGGCAGGGGTGTAGGAGGTGTAGGTCTCCTTGCTGTTGCCTTTGGCTCTGTTTACATCGATGCTGATGTCGCTGAGTCCGTTTATGCCAAAGGATGCCCCGACGCTTGCCGAGCTGTATTTATTCGCGGTGGTGGTAACGCTCGTGTTTTCTCCTGCCGCAAGGCGCACGTTCCCCTTAGCTGCGAGGGAGACGTCCTTGCTCTCGACGGTGGAACCCTTGACGGTGAGGTCGCGCTCTGCAGCAGTGAGATTTGCAAGCGCTCCTGCACGGATCATGCTGCCCGCATATTCTCTCGTGACGTTCTCGCTCCGATTGTAGGATCTGCTCGTGCCAAGGCTGAGATTGAGCGAGGGGGTATAGGATTTGTGCAGGGCAAGGGCATTCTTTCCGAAGTAGTCGTGGATGAGGCGGCCGGTTCTCCATGCATAGGCGGCTTTCAGGCGATCATCCTCAACCTCGCCCATGCGCTTTAAGGGGGCATAGAACTCCTGTCCGAGATCGATGAGGCCGTGTCCGAAACTGACAGTAAGACCGGAGGTCTTTACCTCCTTGGTATAGCTCTCGCGGTAGACGTTCTCCCTGCCGTCGATGGTGGTCTCCTTTGCGGTGACGGACGCTTCTTTTCCTGCGAGCACATTGGCAGAGGCCAGATGCGCCGTCTCTCCTGCGGTGAGGGAGACATTTCCGCCAAGGGCAGCAATATTTGTTCCCTGCTGGGTAGTCGCTTCTCTGTCATGATCGGTCTTCGTGCGCTGTGTGCCGATGGTAAAGCCAAGTCCGCCGGAGGAGAAGATGCCGGATTTCTTGACCTCTTTGTAGTGATCGAGCCGTGCGTAGTTCTCAGCGGAGCTTAAGGTCAGGTTCCGCGTTGCAGAGACGTTTGCACTGCCGTCTGCGATGACGTTTGCCGCCTGGAGCTCTGCATCTTTTGCCGCAGAGATATGGATGTTCTTTCCGGAGATATTGGCAGAGAGTGCCGAACGCTCCTCGCTGTCGGTGCGGATGGTGGTGGTCTTGCTGGAGAATAGGCCACGCTCTTTGTACCGCATGGCGTAGTGGTCTTCGGCGGTCTCGGTACCTGCAGTGATGTTCACATCGTTTCCGGCGGTGAGGGAGACGTCTGCATTCTTGCTTGCAACATTCGCCGCTCTTGCGCTCAGGTCATTTCCTGCGGCAAGATTTACATTGCCGTCTGCTTGGATCTCTGTCACAAACTCGGTGCCGCGCTTTGTCCGCAGATAGTTCGAAGAGTCGAGGGTCATGTCCTTTTCGCTTTGGAGTCTCTTGGTGTCGAGGACAATGTCATTTCCTGCCGTGAGCTGGATGCTGCCGTTTTTGCCCTGTGCGGAAAGACTTGCGCCTGTGAGCTCAATGTTCTTGCCCGCACGTATCAAAAGAGTGCCCTCATCTCCGCGGACGGAAATGTCCGCCGTCTGATCGAGGACGTCCTGATGGGGCAGCTTCTCCGTGGTGCTCTGTGCGTAGATATTATCCTTCGCATCAAGGAGAACAGAGGACCCTCCCTGAATGGTGCCGGTGGTCTTTATGTCGGTATCTGAGGTAAGGGTTACATCTTTGGCAAGGATCAGCCCTTCGTTTTCGATGTCTCCTGCATGTGCGCGGATGTTCTCGGCGTAGAGGGTGCCGGCATTTTTGAGTGCTTTTGTTGTTTCGACGCTGATGTTTTTGGCAGAGATGAGACTGCCGCCTGCGGTGAGTCTCAGACCGTTTGTGTTTTTCATATAGAGAACGGGATAGACGGCGCGTTCTTTTTTGCCGCGGACATAGACCTCGCGCTCCTCGAGCCAGATCATGTCGGAGGTGAGCGCCTCGATCTGCTCTTTGGTAAGAGCAACGCCGGGAGCGATGTTCATCTCCTCGGCATACGAAATACCCGCATCCATGAGTGCCTGGAATGCGGCTTCATCGTCGGTATAGCCGTCGAGGTGCCGTTTTCCGGTCTGACGGAGGATTTGCTCAGCAAAGAGCTGCTGCTCGTAGAAGCCGTCGCCGATTCTCTTGGGGACTTTGTCGGGATCCCAGCGAAGGCGCTGGTACATGTAGTCGGAGGAGAGGAATTTGCGCCGGTCGGTGAAGGCAGGATCGGTCTCGATGAGATATTTGGCCGTGCTCTCGGGGTGCACGCGGTAGAGGGCGCTGACGAGGAGATGCTCGAGGCCCTCGGCGCCGCTCCCTTTGGCAAAACCGTCCGGTGCAAGACCGAAGGGGGAGAGGGCGTTATGGATGCGCCTTCTCTGCTCGTCGGTGAGATTCTCGCGGGCGATGCCGCCCTCATAGAGACCAACACCGATGGGGGAGCCCTGGCTGCGGGCAACTTCGGGCGTCATAAAGACGTGGGAGCGGTATTTACGAACGTGACCTTTATGGAGCCAGTTTCTTCTTTCTGTGTAACTTGCCTGTGTGGTTCCAAGCGCGATGGTCTGTGCCTGCTGTTTCTTTGCCTCCTGTGTGAGGGCACCGGTTGTATGGAGTGTTCCCCCCGCGATGATGTTGCTGTCACGGTTTACTATATCGCCGTGCAGCTCAATGCTGCCGCCGGCACGGATGTTGCCGGGCATGGATGAGGTGACCTGTTCCTCTGAGGTCTGCGCATAGGTTTCGATGAATGTGAGGTGATGGATCTTTTGTCCCGCGGCCTCTTCGATGGGCGCATTGTATTTTTTGGCTTCTTCGTTGTGGGCAGCGATCTTTTCGTTGAGCTGTGCGAGGATGCCTTGGTACTGTGTGTCCCAGGCTGCCTGTGCGGGATCTCCGTTTTTGGGGCGCGGCGTGTTCATGGATGGGACGCCGAGCTCTTTGAAGATGGGATCGTCGTAGTCGTAGTTCGGTGCAAGTGTGCCGATGAGTTCTTCGGGGACAGGGGGCTCGCCGTTTGCGATCTCCTCGGGCGTGAGCGGGCGGATCTTTTCGTAGGCCGCAGGTTCATAGATGGGTTTTAGAGCCACCTGGCTGTGATACGCGCCGTAGCCATTATTAAGCTCTCGGAATTCGCTTGCGGGAAATACCTTTCCCTCTTCTTTGTGTCCCTGCTCATTGATAAGGATCTTGGTAGGATTGTAGTGGCTCTCCGTGACGACGCGCTTTGCCGCAAAGGCGGCGTTCTCGTTCCTCACGACGGGCGCGGTGATGCTCATATTTCCCTGTGCTTCGATGCGTGCGCCGTGGTTCTTTAGTTCTTCGTTTGCCGTAAGAGAGAGATCTCCGCCGGAGTAGAGGAGGGCGCTGCCGCTGTTCTTGATGTTCTCTGCACTGAGCGTGAGTTCTTTTCGTGCGGCAATGACGCCCGCGGGTTTTTCCGCAAGGGCAGTCTTGGCCTTCTCGACGATGGCCTGCTGCGCGTCGTAGGCATCCTGTGCTGCACCGATGTCTTCGTTGTAGCGGTCAACAATGGAATGGAGGTTTCTCCCTCCAAACTTTCTTCTGGCGGATTCATCCGTCAGGATGCTCTGGTGTGCTTCTTCGACCGCAGCTTCTCTTTCTTTGAGCACTTTCATTTCGTTTGCAAGGCGCTCCTCAAGGGCTGCATCGGTTTCGTTGGTGATGGTCTTTGCCTGGATGCGGATGGTATCGCCGTAGATTCTGCCGTCTGCGCTGTTCGTGAGTGCTGCCGCTGTGACGGAGGTGTCTTTGCCACCGTAGATGAGGCCATGGTTTTCGATATCTTCTGCGCGGACGGAGGCGGTCCCGTCGCTGTAGAGATTGCCGGAGGTTTTGAGGTTGCCGTTTACATCGAGGGAGACGGCGCGCGTAGCGCTGACCGTTCCCCCGAGGTTGACGCCGAGTCCCTTCTCGGTGCCGACGAGTTCGACACGGCTTGCATACATGCCGCCGATGTCTGCAAGGTCGATGGCATAGGAGGGGGCAGAGCGCAGGACGTTGTCCGCAGTGATGGGGGTGACGCTGCCATCTCTGCCGACGTCATTGGCTCCCGCAGCGAGTTTTGCATGGTTCGCCCAAATACCTGCGTTGATCTCGATGGCACGCGCATAGATCTCAGCGGAATCCGCACCGCGCGCGTCGAGTCCTTTCCCGGTGATGAGGGCGTGCCCGTCCTCCACGCGAATCCCGGTGAAGTTTCCTGCGGCATCGGTCTCGCTGCGTCCTGTGGCAAGGATGGCGCGGGAGGTATTTAAAAAACCAGCGCCGTCTGCGAGGATTCCGTTCGGGTTCGCAATGACGACGTTGGCTTTGGCTCCGGCGACCTCGAGGAAGCCGCGGAGTTCGGATGGATTCCTCCCCATAACCTCGTTGACGATGATGCGCGCCGGCCCGCCGATGAGGTTCGGATTGCCCTCGATGTACCCGGCGAGCTGTGTATTGGCGAAGAGGAAGGCGTTATTGAGGATGGCGCCGCGCTCCGGGACGCTGAAGGAGTCGTAGCGGTTGAGGGAGACCTCACCGGAGGGTGCCGTGATCTGAACAAGGGGGATGCCGCTGCTGCCCGCCTCGGTGACGACGGGGCGCTGAGCAGAGGATGCGGCGGGATCGGCGACGATGTCCTCCGCAAAAACAAGAACCGGCTGCACCGTAAAGATCCCAAGCGTTAGCCAGCAGGTAATCTTTCGCACGAGATCTTTCTTCTTCATCTTTGGTGTCCTCCTTTAAACCATATCCTTACACAATATAACAAAGTAAATCAATAATAACACGAATCAATGGGTTCTTACAAGGATATTATTTCAATGAGATAGAAAAAGTAATTCTTGTTGGAGTTGTATGATTGTGTCTTTTCAAAGGTGTAGGAGATCGACGTTTGGAATCTCTTTTCTTTTGCAAAGAATCATTAGGCAACTTCCACCATCCTGTGTTATAATTTTCTTATATTTGAAACGTAGGAGGGAAGGCCGTTGTTTGCAAAGACCTATGGTGCGACGACCCTCGGGATAGATGGACGGATTATCGACGTTGAGGTGGATGTGTCGCCCGGGCTGCCGGGCTTTGAGCTGGTGGGGCTTCCCGATACGTCGGTGAAGGAGTCGAAGGAGCGCGTGCGCACTGCGATTCGTAACTCCGGTATGCAGCTGCGACAGGAGCGTGTGACGGTCAATCTTGCACCCGCCGATGTGCGAAAGGACAGCTCCGGGCTTGATCTGCCGATTGCCGTTGGTCTCCTTGCATCCTACGGTATGGTTCCGGAGGCGGCGGTGCAGAGTGCACTCTTCTCTGCGGAACTCTCTCTTGATGGAAACTGCCGTCCGATCAGCGGCATTCTCCCGATGGCGATTACGGCGCGTGAGCACGGTCTGACAGAGTTCTACGTTGCACCGTCCAATGCAGACGAGGCACTCCTCATTGATGGGCTGAAGGTCTATGCGGTTGAGAATCTGGCGCAGCTTGTACGCCATCTGACGGGCACGGAAACACTGACCCCCAGCGTGCCAAAACAAGTCAAAGACACAAAAGACAATGCCTTTACCGATGACTTTGCGGATGTGCAGGGGCAGTATCAGGCGAAACGTGCACTTGAGATTGCAGCGGCGGGAGGGCATAATGTCCTAATGGTCGGTGTACCCGGCTCGGGCAAGACGATGCTGGCACGTCGAATGCCTTCGATTCTGCCGGAGCTGACGAAGGAAGAAGCCATCGAGATCACAAAGATCTACAGCATCTCGGGACTGCTGAGTAAAGATACGGGGCTTGTGACGACGCGCCCCTTCCGCAGTCCGCATCATACGTCCTCGACGGTAGCGATGATCGGCGGTGGGAGCATCCCGCGCCCGGGCGAGGTGACACTCGCGCATCACGGCGTTCTCTTTCTGGATGAACTGCCGGAGTTCAGTAAAAAGGCGCTTGAGGTGCTGCGTGAGCCGATCGAGGATCGCCAGATTACGGTATCGCGTGCGAACGCAACACTGACCTTTCCCTCTAGTATCATTTTGGTAGCGGCAATGAATCCGTGTCCATGCGGATATTATGGAGATAAGAACCATGTTTGTGAATGCAGTGCGGGGGAGATCAAGCGGTACACGCGCAAAATCTCGGGGCCGTTGCTTGACCGCATCGATATTCACATCCGCGTGTCGCGTGTGGATTACAACGACCTGCATACGACGCAGCGCGCGGAGTCCTCGGCGGCGATAAGAGCCCGCGTCGTTGCCGCACGGGAAGCGCAGCGTGTGCGGCTGAAGTCATACGATCTGTTTTGCAACGCGCAGATGAATCACAGCATGATCAAAAAATACTGCCGGCTGCAATCGGATGCCGAGGGCATTTTAGAAGCGGCGTTTTACCGGATCAATCTTTCGGCACGCTCGCACGACCGTATCATCAAGGTTGCCCGTACGATCGCAGATCTAGACGGCGCACAGGAGATCGCGGCGAAACATATTGCCGAGGCGATTCAGTTGCGCAGCGATATCGGTCTCAATATCGACTAAAAATATCGGAGTGAATAGCGTGTGTAATCATTCGGAATATGTCAAACTGGAAATTTTCATTCCCGAGACGCATCTTCCTGCGCTTCGTACGGCTCTGCAGTCCGTAGATGCCGGGCATATGGGCGATTACGATTCCTGTTTTGCGTATAGCCGCGTGACAGGAACGTGGCGCCCGCTCGAGGGGGCGCACCCGTATGCGGGGACGGTCGGAGAGATATGCGAAGCGCCCGAGTTGAAGGTGGAACTATGTGTTGCGGCGCAACGCATGGAGGAGACGGTTGCCGTCATCCGTGCCGTACATCCCTATGAGATGCCCGCGATCTATGCACTGCCGCTCATCGGTGGAATTTGAGTGTAAATTCCACCAGATATACAACTTCCTTGGAGATTATGGTATAATGGGAAAGTATGTCAATATGACATGTTTTTTTATTTGTCAGTTTAGGAAGGAGATGTGTTTGTGGCAGAGAAGATCCGTCCTGAACTTCTCTCGTTCTTACACCCGGGCATGATGCCTCTGAAAATTCTTGTCGTGGAGAGTCTCTCTTACTTAACTAAACTAAAAGAGATGTTTCCCCAAGCGGAACTATATGCTGTGACCGCCGAATTGGATCAAGAAATATCCGTTTTTCCTGAAGGAATTCATTGGGAATTTCTTGACTATCTTTCTGTTCCATTACCATATACACGAAATTATTTTGACTACATCATCTCAGATCTCACATTGGAGTGTGCTGCTAATCCTCAGGACATAGCGGCGGGGTTTTCTACATTTTTGAAAGAAACGGGAGCCTTACTCACAAGTTTTCGCAACATTCGACATTGGTCTGTATTGCAGAAACTCATGGAGGGACATTATTACGGTGTTGTCTCACGTCTTTTTGCACGACCCGAGTTTGAAAATCTGCTTTACGCGTCCTTTTATAAGAATGTTTGCGTTCGAAGACAGCTTCGTGAGGCTTCCGGCGAATCGATCGATCATCTTGTTGCGGCGGGCTTTGAAAATGAACACAAGGATCTTGAGACGGAATTTTACCTTGTTCGTGCTGATCGTTCTATGCCGGAACTCTCCTTGCTTAAATCCATGTATACAGGGGCGGATCGTCAGGAGTTATCACGGCTGATTCATCGCATCGAGTATGAAGTAGACTGCCCGGAATCTATCCGAACACTGTGGTTCAAGGTAGAGACTTTGAATATTTTTTCGGATTATCTCGCTTCATTTATTCAAGAAACCGTTATGCATCAGGAGGCGTTCTACCGACGGCTGCTTGTACATTCTTTCGGGCGGCAGGATTTTATCATTCGAATGCTTGCATATAGTGCGAGAGAAGCGTTTGATCCTTCGATGCGCAGAGTTTTTGCGGCACTCCAAAAGGAAGCTGAACATGGAAACGAAGGGATTTTATATGCCCGAACTTGATCGCAATAAGGTTGCCTTTATTTCCTGCGTCAACGATGAGGATATGTATGGTGAATGCCTGCTGTACTTAAAATCATTGCATGTTCCGCACGGCATATCGGTCGAATATATTCCCGTACGCGGGGCATCATCAATGTGTTCAGGCTATAACGAGGGCGCGCGCAAAACAAATGCGCGATATAAGGTGTACCTGCATCAGGATGTGCTCGTAGTCAATAAGAATCTCATTCAGGATCTTTTTTCCCTCTTCCGGGACGAGGAGACTGCGCTTATCGGCATGATCGGGTGCCGTAGTTTGCCGCATTCCGGTGTTTGGTGGGATGGTCTGCGTACCTATGGCAGGGTTTTGCATCATTGTGAATCCGAAAGTGTTGTGGATTCTCATTGTATGGAACCGGATGGAGACCATATTGAGGTGGAAGCAGTGGATGGGCTTCTCATTGCTATGCAGTATGATATACGTTGGCGGGACGATTTATTTACAGGATGGCATTTTTATGATACGTCTATGTGCATGGAAGTTCGTCGGCATGATTTTAAGTCAGTGGTGCCAAATCAAGAACAAAATTTTTGGTGTATCCACTGTCCGCAGGAAAAGCCGCTTTCACCTGATTACAAACGCTATCAAAAGATATTCCTCCGAGAATATGGCTCTGAATTGAATCCCGAAGTATAAAATCTAAAGAAAGGAGGGCTTCCTACATGCAAGAGCAGCCTCCGCAGAATGAACACAAAGCCGAAGAGAAGATGAATTGGCTCAAACTGGCTGCAAAATTTTCCGCAGACGGCGATTTGAGGGGGATGCGTGCCTGCGCTCAGGAAGTCGACAAACTTGCGGAAGGGGATGTCGATGCTGTGGCGGTCAATGCAGAGGCGGCACTCTACAGTGGCAGTATTGAAGAGGCACAGCAACTTGCAGAGCAAGTACTCCGCGTATCACCTCGCCATCCGCGTGCCCGCATGGTATGGGCAGGGCTTGCCGCACTCGAATTTCGCCTTGGGGATGAGATCTCTCTGCTGGCTGATCTAATTGAAGAGCTTTCCTACAAAGCAAAAATTCTTGGTGAAGACGATCCTGCCTACAGCATATATTATCAAATGCTTCGGCGTGCGCGCGGCTGGCTTGCGGATGCGTTCTATCTTGGCGGAGAGGCAAAATGTGCAGCTCATGAGTTGCTGATGTCCAGCCGCCTTGCTAAGGAGCCGAGTGAAGAGGCGGAACTCTACAGTAAATACTTGTTTATGCGGAACTATCGTTATCTCGGAGCGCGCGAAGGTCGGCAAAAAGCAGAGCTCTATAACGATATGGTTGCTGTGACATCTTACACACATGAAAATGCATTGCGTACAGAGCATCGAAAGCTCCGGATAGGCTACATCTCACCGGATTTTCGTGAGCATGCGGTCGCATATTTTTTAACGCCGCTGCTGCGCCATTTTGACGGAGAGCAGTTCATGGTTTTTTGCTATGCGACGGGGCGGAACGATGCAGTTACGGATCGTTTGCGTTCACGGCGCGTGACCTGGCGTGATTTACGCAGCAGATCCCCACGGACAGCCGCACGTCTTATCAATGAAGATAGAATAGATATCCTTGTTGATCTCTCCGGGCATTCTCAGGATAACGCGCTGCCCATTATGGCCTATCGTCCTGCACCCATCCAGATCTCCGGTATCGGTTATACAAATACGACAGGGGTAGATACTATAGACTATTTCTTGTCGGATGAAATTTGTATTCCCTATGGAGACACCACAGCGGAATCAGGTTTTACAGAACAAATCCTAAGAATGCCACATTCGCATCTTTGTTATGCGCCGGAGGAAATTCGCCCGATGCCGAAGACAGGCTTTGAAGCTCCTGTGCGCAGAAACGGCTATGTGACCTTTGGCAGCTTTAACAATTTTGCCAAAGTAACGGATGAAACCTTACTACTATGGCGTGGTATTTTAGAATCTGTTCATGATTCGCGGCTTGTCATAAAAGGAAAATTTGCAGCATTGATGCCGGCAAGGATTTTCTAAAGAAACGGCTGTCACTGCTCAGCTATGATATGACGCGTGTCGAGCTGCGCCCCTACAGTCCAGATTATCTTGAACAATATCGCGATATTGATATTGCACTTGATACGGCGCCATACAACGGCGGATTAACCACATGTGAGGCACTCTACATGGGAGTACCCGTGATCTCAATACGCGGTCGTACACACGGCGCACGTTTTGGCGCGTCTATTTTAACCAATGCCGGTGTACGTGAACTCGTCGTAGAAAACGATATCAATTATGTACGACGCGCCGTTCAACTGGCGGAGTCGCCAAAACTAATTGAGGCATATCACGCGGGGCTTCGGACGAATATGAAGCGATCCCCACTGATGGATATGCAGTCTTATATGCGCGCTTTGGAAGATGCATATGTGGAGATTTGGAAGAAATTCTGTGACATAGGGGCAAAACAGTCCATATAGGAATGGATCCAAAAGATGAGAGGAGGAAACATACATGTCGTTTGTCCATCTGCATGTACATACGGAATACAGCTTGCTTGACGGTGCAAGCCGCATCAAGGAGTTGGTGCAGCGGACGAAAGAACTGGGGATGGACTCTATTGCCATCACGGATCACGGCGTCATGTATGGAGCCATTGCTTTCTATAAGGAAGCCATGGCACAAGGGATTCATCCAATCATTGGCTGCGAGGTCTACGTTGCGCCACAGTCACGACATGAACGTGCAGAGGTGGACGGTGTTCGCTATTATCACCTCATCCTGCTTGCGGAGAATGAAATCGGCTACCGTAATCTCGTTCGCCTTGTATCCCTCGCAAATATCGAGGGATATTATTATAAGCCACGTGTCGATAAAGATTTGCTTCGTCAATACCATGAAGGAATCATTGCGTTGTCTGCCTGTGTGGCAGGGGAGATTCCGCGATCCATCCTGCGCGGGGATCCGGAGCGTACTGACGAGATTCTTGCCGAATATGTGGATATATTCGGTCGAGACAATTTTTTTCTAGAGCTACAGGATCATGGGCTCCCTGAGGAAAAGACTGTCAATCATGCCTTACGTGATCTTTCAAAAAAACACGACATCGGACTTGTTGCGACCAATGATATCCACTATGTGAGAGCAGAGGACAGCGAGTTTCACGATATACTCCTCTGTGTACAGACGGGGCGAACGATCAACGATCCCAATCGGATGCGGTTCTCGGGACCCGATTACTACCTGAAATCGGAAGCCGAGATGACAGCGCTCTTTCACGATTATCCGGGCGCTGTTGAAAACACTGCAAAGATTGCCGCGCGGTGCCGTGTAGACTTTACCTTTGGAGAATTGCAGCTGCCGTTTTACCCAATTCCAGAAAAATTTGCTGATGATGATGCGTATTTACGAACACTCTGTGAAGAACGGCTGCCGGAGCGTTATTCGGAGATTACTAATGAGATTCGTTCGCGTCTGGACTACGAGCTCGGTGTCATTCACGGGATGGGATATGCCAGTTACTTCTTAATCGTCTGGGATTTTATCAATTATGCACGAGGACACGGTGTTGCCGTAGGTCCGGGGCGCGGCTCAGCGGCAGGAAGCATCGTCGCGTATTTGCTGGGGATTACGAATATTGATCCGCTCCGATATGCGCTCCTTTTTGAGCGGTTCCTGAATCCTGAACGCGTGTCCATGCCGGATATTGATATTGATTTTGACGACATCAATCGCGGCAGAGTGATTTCGTATGTCAAAGAGCGCTATGGGGAAGATCATGTCGCACAGATTGCTACATTCGGTACGATGGGAGCTAAAGGGGCGATTCGCGATGTTGGGCGTGTTCTGGAAATGTCGTTTTCAGAAGTGTCCAATATTACAAAGCTTGTGCCGAGCGAACTTAACATTACTATTGACCGCGCACTAAAGGAATCCGCGGATTTTCGCCGTCTCTATGACGAGGATGAATCGGTACGTCGTGTCATTGATCTTGCGCGCAAGATTGAGGGACTGCCTCGCAATACGTCCATCCATGCGGCGGGCGTTGTGATCGCGAAGGAGCCGCTGACCAATCACGTTCCCGTATGGATATCCGAAGGAACTCTTGTCACCGAATTTGATAAGGACGATGTCGAGGCACTTGGTCTGCTCAAGATGGATTTTTTAGGGCTGCGGACGTTGAGCATCATTGAAGATGCACTTAAAAATATCCGCACGTCCCACGGGATCGACATTGATATCGACAATATTCCACTCGAAGATGATCTGACTGCACAAATGCTGTGCGATGGCGATACGGGCGCAGTGTTTCAGATGGAATCTGCGGGTATGACGAATCTTGTCAAGGATCTGCAGCCGAAGGGATTCGTCGATCTGATCCCGACGGTCGCGCTCTATCGCCCGGGACCGCTCGGCAGCGGCATGGTGACGGACTTCATCGACGGACTGCACGGAAAAAAAGAAGTTGTCTACATGCACCCACTTCTCGAACCGATCCTAAAGGAGACATTCGGGGTCGTACTCTATCAAGAGCAGGTCATGCAGATCGTACAGGTGCTCGCGGGATTTACGCTCGGTCAGGCGGATCTCCTGCGGCGTGCTATGGGCAAGAAAAAGCATGCGCTCCTCATGGCTCAGAAGGAATCTTTTCTTGCTGGTTGTGCGAATAACGGCATCGACGCCCCCCTCGCGAACCATATCTTTGATTTGCTGACACATTTTGCGGATTATGGGTTTAATAAATCGCACAGTGCATCTTACGGACTCCTTGCATGGCAGACAGCATATCTCAAAGCACATTACCCCGTAGAATTCATGGCGGGCGTCCTCACGAGCATTATGGATAAGACGGATAAAATTCCCGTCTATATCCGGCTTTGTCATCAGATGAAAATCAGGATACTGCCGCCGGACATCAATTCTAGTGCGGCAACATTCAGTATCGAAAGCGGCGCAATACGATTTGGTCTTGCAGCGGTCCGCAATGTTGGCGAGAATGCGATTGCCGTGCTGGAGCATGTCCGCGAAGAGGGCGGGCCTTTTCGCTCTCTGGTGGATTTCTGCACACGTGTCGATCTACGAACACTGAATAAACGGGCGATCGAGAGTCTCATCAAATGCGGTGCATTTGACAGCCTTGGAATTGATCGCAATCATCTCCTGGCGTCACTTAATGCCGCCGTCACGGATGCGGCACGCAGGCAGCGTGATTTACTGAGTGGTCAGATTGGTCTCTTTGGCGACGACGCCATGGCAGAAGTCCAGCAGATCGGTGATTTCGACGATGTTCCGCTCTGTACGCCGCGCGAGCGTTTGACCTGGGAGAAGGAGGCAACCGGATTTTACATCACGGGGCATCCGCTGGAGGACTATCAAGAGACGCTTTCGCATTTGCAGCCAATCGGGCAAATCGCCGCGGCAGTGCAGCGGGATCGCCAGCTCATGCGCGTCGGCGGCATCCTCACAAGCACGAAGCGTTTTACGACGAAGAAGGGCGACACAATGCTCTTTGCGGATTTGGAGGATTTCACAGGAACGCTTGAGGTCACTGTATTTCCGCGTGTCTTTTATGCCCATGTATCCGACTTGGAGCCGGATCGGGTCGTGGTTATGCAGGGGCACGTCGATACGGCAGGTGAGACGCCGAAACTGCTTGCCGACGAGATTTGGCGCATTGACGATTATCGGACGTCGTATTATCTGACGCCGCCCCAAGATGCGGATCGCGCCGCACTATGGGAGAAAATGAAGGACGTGTTTTCCGCACACACCGGAGATCATCCCGTCTATGTGCAGAGTGACGGACGATGGCGCAGACTGGACGAGATGTATTGGATTGACGGCACGCCCGAGGTACGGGCGGAGCTCAGTACGCTTTTGGGCGAGACTTCAGTGCGGATTCGATAGAGGAGAATGATGGAAGAGCGTTTGCAAAAAATACTCGCCAATGCGGGGATCGCTTCGCGACGCAGCGCCGAGGAGATGATTCGCGCAGGGCGCGTGACTGTAGATGGCGTGTGCGTGACGGGGCTCGGGCGTAAATATGACGCCGCGCTGCATGAAATTGCCGTGGACGGGATTCCTGTGCAGAAAGAAACGGAACGCGTCTATCTCCTGCTCAATAAGCCGGTCGGCTATCTCTCCACGGCACGCGATGACCGCGGACGCAAGACCGTGCTCGACCTCCTGCCTCATACTTCTACACGCCTTTACCCCGTAGGGCGCCTTGATGCCGATACGGAGGGACTGCTGCTCATCACGAACGACGGTGCTATGACGCAAGGGCTCCTGCATCCGCGGTATGAGATTGACAAGGTATACCGCGCGGAGATCGAGGGGGCGTTGACGCCTGAAAAACTGAGGCACCTGCGCGGCGGTATTCTTTTGGAGGACGGTATCACCGCGCCCGCACGCGTGCGTATTTTTGCCGCAGACAGCACGGTTACGACCGTTGAAATCGTTATCCATGAGGGACGCAACAGACAGGTGCGACGCATGTTTGCAGCCGTCGGATGCCGCGTGCTGCGTCTGCGCCGTGTACGGTTTGCAATGCTCACGCTGAAGGATCTCCCGTGTGGTGCGTCACGTCCGCTGAGTGCAGAGGAGATTCGGGAGCTGAAGGTACTGTCCGGAGGTGATGTGCGGTGAAACGGATTGTCGTCGTGGGGGCGGGACCCGCGGGCATGATGGCGGCGATCGCTGCGGCAGAGCACGGGGGCAGCGTTTTACTCTTCGAGAAGATGCCGCGCGCCGGGCGCAAGATGATGATCACGGGAAAAGGACGCTGCAATGTCACAAGCGCGGATGACCCAGCGGACATTATCAAGAACATTGCGGGCAATGGTCGCTTTCTGAATAGTGTCATCCGTGCGTTTGACAACGCCGCGGTCATGGCGTTCTTCGAAAATGTCGGTGTACCGCTCAAGACAGAGCGCGGCAATCGGGTATTCCCTCAGAGCGATCGTGCTGTGGACGTGGTGGATGCCATGATGCGCCGTCTGCGCGATCTGCATGTGGAGCTTCGTACGAATACGCACGTGCGGGCGCTTGTTGTTACAGACGGTGCGATTCTCGGCGTTCGTTTAGAGAGCGGCGATACGGTCGCGGCGGATGCCGTCGTCCTCGCGGTCGGCGGCGCGTCGTACCCGCTGACGGGATCGACGGGCGACGGCTATGCGATGGCACGGGATGCAGGGCATCATATCGTCCCCATATTCCCTGCGCTCGTGCCGCTTTGTACGGCGGAAGGATGGGTGAGGGACGTGCAGGGGCTGTCTCTGCGCAACGTCCGTGCCGCTCTTTACAGTGCGGGGAAAAAACAGGCGGAAGAGTTCGGCGAGATGATGTTCACCCATTTTGGCGTGACGGGGCCGATCATCCTGCGTCTCAGCAGACGTGCCGCAGAGCTGATGAACGGGGGCGCGGATACGCTGACACTGAACTTGAATCTCAAGCCCGCCCTGAGCTATGAGGTACTGCATGCGCGCATCGAACGCGATTTTTCCAAATACGAGCGCAAGCAGGTGCGCAACGGCATGATCGATCTCCTGCCAAAGCGGCTCATCGACATTGTTCTCGGTGCCGCGCAAATTTCCCCGGAACGTACGACGGGGCAGGTTTCGGCAAAAGAACGCAATCGGCTCGCGCAAACATTGCAGGCACTGCTACTCACGATCACGGGGACGCGCCCGCTCGCCGAGGCGATCGTGACGGCGGGCGGTGTAGAGACGCGCGAGATCGATCCGCGTACGATGGCGTCAAAAATCGTGCGCGGGCTCTATTTTGCAGGGGAAGTCGTCGATGTGGACGGCTTCACGGGCGGCTATAATTTGCAGGCGGCGTTTTCCATGGGCTATGCCGCGGGGAAATACAGTGCCGACGATACGGAAAGCGAGTGAAATCTATGTCGGAGATGAAGATCATTGCCCCCGCCGTCCACGGATGGAGGGGAGAACCTGTGATTCCGGGCGATAAATCGATTTCGCACCGCAGTGTGATGCTCGCGGGTCTTGGAAGCACGCCGGTTCATATCAAGAATTTTCTCCATGCGGCGGACTGTCTGTCGACGGTCGGCGTCATGCGCGCGCTTGGCGTCCGCGTCGAGTTTCCCGCGGACGGCGAACTCGTTGTGACGGGGCGCGGCCTCCATGGACTCTCCGAACCTGCGTCCGTACTTGATGCCGGGAACTCGGGAACGACGCTGCGGCTGATGATGGGGTTGCTCGCTCCGCAGCCCTTTTTCTTGACGTTTACGGGAGACGCGTCGCTCTCGCGCCGTCCGATGGGGCGCGTCCTCTTGCCGCTCGGACAAATGGGCGCGCAGATCTACGGCAGGAACGACAACAATAATCTGCCGCTCAGCATTGTCCCCGCAGGAAAGAAACTGTGCGGCATTTCGTACGACAGTCCCGTTGCCAGCGCGCAGGTGAAATCCGCGATCCTCCTCGCGGGGCTGTATACGGATGCGCCCACGTCCGTGACGGAGCCGTTCGTCTCGCGGGATCATACCGAGCGGATGCTCGCGGGATTCGGCGTTCGCGTAGAGCGCGAAGGATGCACGGCACGCGTATATCCGGTCACGCGGGAGGAGGATTACATAGCGCCCGAGGAAATCACGGTGCCGGGGGACATCAGTTCGGCGGCGTATTTCCTTGTCGGCGGGAGCATCATCAAGGGCAGTCGGCTTCTCCTCAAAAATGTGGGCATCAACCTGACGCGCACCGGTATTTTGGACGTGCTTGCGCAGATGGGCGCACATATTGCGGTGAAAAATGAGCGTACGAGCGGCGGCGAAGCCCTTGCCGACATTTCTGTGGAGACGGCGGAGCTGCACGGCGTACGAGTCGGCGCGGAAATCATGCCGCGTCTCGTCGACGAGATCCCCATTCTCGCCGCCGCGGCATTATTTGCCGAGGGCGATACCGTGATCACCGGCGCGGGAGAACTGCGCGTCAAGGAGACGGATCGTCTGCGTGCGATCGCGGACGAGTTTGGGAAAATAGCGCCCGGCAGCATCGAGGAGCTGGAGGACGGACTGATCATCCGGGGGAAACGTCCGATTTGCAAAGCACGCGTGCACAGCCGCAGCGATCATCGCATGGCGATGTCGCTTGCCGTCCTTGGCGCGGCGGCGGACGGTGCGGAGATCGAGGAACCGGACAGCGTTCAGATTTCGTATCCGGCATTTTTTGAGCAGTTAGACCGGCTCGCCGGAGCATAGGAGGGAAGTTCTATGAAAAGTATTATTGCCATCGACGGACCTGCGGGGGCAGGGAAGAGCACCGTCGCTAAGCGCGTGGCGGAGCAGCTCGGCTATATCTATATCGACACGGGCGCGATGTACCGCGCCGTCGCATGGAAAACGCTCCGCAGCGGCGAGGAGGTTACGGACGCGGCGATCCTCCGGGCGGCTGCGGATATTGACGTGCGCCTTTCCTGTACGGACGGCGGGACGCGCGTCACCGTTGACGGCGCCGACGTGACGGGGGAGATTCGCACGCCCGAGGTGACGGGGATTGTTTCGCGCGTTGCGGCGCTCGCCCCCGTGCGTGCCAAGATGGTTGACCTCCAGCGCGCGATGGCAGGCGCCGGAAAGGTCGTCATGGACGGACGCGACATCGCGACGAACGTTCTTCCCAACGCGGATGTTAAGGTGTTCCTCAGCGCATCGGTCGAGGAGCGGGCGCGCCGCCGCCATAAAGAGATGCAGGAAAAAGGATACGACGTCGACCTCGCCGAACTGCAAAAAGAAATCGCCGCCCGTGACAAACAGGACAGCGAACGCGAAATCTCCCCGCTGCGTCAAGCCGACGACGCGATCCTCATAGATTCGACCGGGCTGTCGATCGAGGAAGTGACCGCTCGGATTCTTGCGCTCTGCGCATAGACGAGGAGGGCATATGGTATACGGATTTTTCCAATATCTTTTTCGATTTATCTTTTATGTCATTTTTCGAACACGGGTCTATGGGCGTGAGAACATCCCCGCAGAAGGCGCGGTCATCTTGGCGGCTAACCATGCGAGCAACGCCGATCCACCGCTCATGGCAAGCCTCATCGAGCGCCCCGTCAGCTACATGGCAAAGATCGAACTGTTTGAGAACCCCATTTTTGGCGGCATCATCCGCCGCTGTCATGCGTTTCCGGTCAAACGCGGTGAGTCGGATCGCGGCGCGATCAAAACTGCCGTTCAGGTGCTCAAGGAAAAGCGCATCCTAGGACTATTCCCCGAGGGCACGCGCAGCAAGACGGGCGAACTCAAAAAGCCGGAGGCAGGCGTCGCTCTGATTGCCGCAATGACGGGCGCGCCCATCGTACCCGTCGCGATCCTCAACACGCATCGAATTTTCGCGAACGGCGGAAAAATCCCCGCGCTTCGCATCATGTACGGAGCGCCGATTTCCTTTCAAGGCGACCGCAAGAGCAAAGAATCTCTGGATGCGTTTTCGAACGAAATTATGGCGCGCATCGCCGCGATGCGGGACGACCTCAAGAGCATGTCCTAAATTTACTCATATGAATTTTGCAGACATTTTACAGGCAAACGGAATATCATGAGCAGGAGAGAGGGTCGGTAGATTGCAGGTATCCATACTGGCAAGCGGGAGCAAGGGAAACTCCGTGTACGTCGAGCTCGACGGGACGCGTCTGCTCGTCGATGCCGGCATCTCGGCGGCGCGGATCAAGAAAGGGCTTGCCCGGCATGGCGTCGATTTACAGTCGATCGATGCGGTGCTTGTCACCCATGAACACATCGATCATGTGCGCGGCCTCAAGACACTGTCCAAGCAATACCGCCTGCCTATTCTCGCTACGCAGGGAACGCTGGAGAATATCGACGGAGGAGAGGCATTTGCCGATGAGATGCATGTCGTGACGGGCGATTTTTCCATCGGCGGGGTACGCATTCAGTCGTTTGCGACCTCTCACGATGCCGCGGACCCCTGCGGATTTCGCATCGAAGGCTCCTACTGCTTTACCCTTGCCACGGATCTTGGCGTCGTGACCGACAGCGTACAGGCGGCGATCGAGGGCGCGGACGTGCTCGTCCTCGAGGCGAATCACGATCCCGAGATGCTCAGGCGCGGCAGCTATCCGTGGACGATCAAGCGAAGGATTCTCTCAGACAGAGGTCATCTTGCCAATAACGAAGCGGCGTGGGCGCTCATGCGCATGAAGAAGCGCCCGCGCAAAGTCTATCTGGCGCACCTCTCCGAGGAGAACAACCGCCCCGCACTCGCACATGATACTGTGCAGGAAATTCTCTCCGGCCACGGTGTTCTGATTGATGTCGAAGCCTGTCTCCCGGAGGGCGGGGTATCGACGATTATATAACAAAGGAGATGCTATTATGAATATCCGTTCTGTCTTGCGGCGCCGAAAGAGCGTGGCAGTCATAGCTGCGCTTGCCGCCGCGTCCGTCATTGTCTTTGGCGGGTGCTCCATGGGAACGGCAGCCGACAACAGTGTCGGGGGAATGAAGTCGATACAGGCGGCAGATACCTCTGGACTCTCTGAGGCCCGGAATACGCCTGTCGTGCGTGCAGCAAAGGCAGTTGGCCCCGCCGTGGTCGGGATTACGAACAAAGCGGTTGCACGAGATTGGTTCAATAATCCCGTAGAGACCGAAGGTGTCGGCTCGGGCGTCATTTTCCGTAAAGACGGCTATATTGTCACCAATAACCATGTTGTCAGTGGTGCAAAGGAGATTATCGTTTCTCTCTCGGATGGACGCAGTCTCAAAGGCAAGCTCATCGGTAAGGATGAGTTTACAGATCTTGCTGTCGTCAAGGTAGATGCGAACGATTTGCCGACCGCCGTCTTTGGGAACTCCGACAATATTGTTGTGGGGGAACCTGCCATTGCCATTGGCAACCCGATGGGGCTTGAGTTCCAAGGAAGTGTCACCGCCGGTGTGATCAGTGCACTGAACCGTACTCTTGACATCAGCGACAAACGCGTGAAGCTGCTCCAAACCGATGCCGCCATCAGCCCCGGAAACTCCGGCGGCGCACTTGTCAACGCAGACGGCGAAGTCATTGGCATCAACAGTGCAAAGGTAGCGGCAAGCGGAGTCGAAGGGATGGGCTTCTCCATTCCCATCAACACGGTGCAGACAGTCATCAATGAACTGATCGAAAAAGGCTATGTTGCGCGTCCGTATCTCGGCGTGTCCGTCTTTGATCCTATGACGGCAGAGCGTTACGGCTATCAGCTCAACATCGACAAGGGCGTCTACATTTTCCGACTCACACTCGACGGTCCCTGCGGCAAAGCAGGATTCCAGCGCGGTGATATCATCCTTGAGATTAACGGTGAGGAGATCAACAGCGTTGCCGATCTGCGCAACAAAATTGCCTCGTATCAGGTCGGTGACACGATAACGATTACCTATGACCGTAACGATACGAAACATAAGGCCGACGTCGTTCTCGAAGAGATGCCGCAGGACGATAAATAAAATGCGGATCACCGTCCTATGCGCAGGGAAACTCAAAGAGAAATACCTGCACGACGGCATCGCCGAATATGCCAAGCGGCTGCGTCCATACGTTGATCTCCGCACGATTGAGATTACTGAGGAACGAATGAAGGAGACTCCATCTGCGGCGGAGAAACAGGAAACGCTTCGCCGAGAAGGCATGCGTCTCTGTGCACAGATCCCACAAGGGGCATATCTTATCGTACTGGACGTCGGAGGCACGGAACTTTCCTCTGAAGAACTAGCAGCGCATGTTGAGCAGATCTGTGTCGCGGGGAGGAGTCATATCGTCTTTCTCATCGGAGGCCCCTTTGGACTCTCTGACAAAGTACGCCGCGCAGCCGATTTACGGCTTTCATTTTCCCGATTTACACTGCCGCATCAGCTCATTCGGCTTATGCTGATGGAGCAGATCTATCGCGTCTTTAAGATCAATCGCAGGGAACCATATCATCTATAACCCCGGGAGAGGTATCTGCATCCGGCAGAGCCTCTCTTTTTGTATTTTATTTGCATATTGTATTCATGCAATGAATCTCTATACAAGCTTTTCGCCCTGTGCTATACTCAGTCACGTTCGTTGCAGAGTCAATCGAACCACATGAAAAGGGGGATTTATCATGTCCAACATGAAGCAGTATGTCAACGATATTCTCGATCTCGTATCCAAACGTGACCCGGATCAGGCGCATTTCAAGAACACGGTGGAAGAGGTTCTGACCTCGGTTGTGCCGCTCCTCGAAAAGCATCCGGAGTACAAGGCGCATAAGATCCTCGAGCGTATGATCGAGCCGGAGCGCGTCATATCGTTCGCGTGCCTTGGGTGGACGATAAGGGCGAGATTCAGGTCAACCGCGGCTATCGTGTGCAGATGTCGAGCGCGATGGGACCCTATAAGGGCGGACTGCGCTTTCATCCGAGCGTATCGCTTGATATTCTGAAATTCCTCGCGTTTGAGCAGGTGTTCAAAAATGCGCTGACGGGACTTCCCATCGGCGGTGGCAAAGGCGGCTCGGACTTTGATCCGCACGGCAAATCGGACAACGAGGTGATGAAGTTCTGCCAGAGCTTTATGACGGAACTCTACCGCCACATCGGACTGAATGTCGATGTCCCCGCAGGTGATATTGGCGTCGGCGGTCGTGAGATCGGCTACCTCTTTGGTCAGTACAAGCGTATTCGGGATTCCTATGATGCGGGCGTTTTGACCGGAAAACGTGTCGATTTCTGGGGGAGCCTGACGCGTACGGAGGCGACCGGGTACGGTCTTCTCTACTTCGTGAAGAATATGCTCGATGCAAAGGGCATTGATCTGAAGGGCAAGACGGTCGTTGTCTCCGGCGCCGGAAATGTTGCGACCTATGCGATTGAAAAGGCACAGGAATACGGCGCGAAAGTAGTCACTTGCTCGGATTCGAGCGGCTATATTTACGACCCGAACGGCATTGACCTCGCAGCGCTCAAGGACATCAAGGAAGTGCGCCGTGCCCGCATTAAGGAATACATCACGACGCATCCAAATGCAGAATATCATGAGGGGTGCCGCGGCGTCTGGTCGATTCCGTGCGATGTTGCTCTGCCGTGCGCAACGCAGGATGAGATCGATCTTGATTCTGCGAAGCTGCTTGTGGAAAATGGCGTGAAGGCGGTCGGCGAAGGCGCAAATATGCCCTCGACACTCGAGGCGATTGCATACTTTAAGACGCATCATGTACTCTTTGCGCCAGCAAAGGCGGCAAATGCGGGCGGTGTTGCGGTTTCGGCACTCGAGATGTCGCAGAATTCCGAGCGTCTGCAATGGACGTTCGAAGAGGTGGACGGCCGTCTGAAGGGTATCATGGAGAATATCTATAAGAATTCGAAAAAGAATGCGGAACTCTATGCCGATCCGGACGATCTTGTCGCCGGTGCAAACATTACGGCGTTCGCACAGGTCGCAGACGTGATGCTCGCACAGGGGCTTGTCTAAAACCATAAATTAGAATTGATGAAAGACTGCTTCGGCAGTCTTTTTTACATTATTTATAATTCCGGCGGTTCATTATGCAGAAAACCGTGAAATGTGATATAATGGGCGGGATTTTACCATTTGAAATTTGAGGGGAGCTTAGCATTTTGGAAATAACACTGATGGAGTTATTGAAGACAGTGATTCTTGGCATTGTAGAAGGGCTGACCGAGTGGCTCCCCATCTCCAGTACGGGGCATATGATTCTCGTGGACGAGTTCATCCAACTAAATGTGACAAAGGCTTTCATGGATATGTTCCTTGTAGTGATCCAGCTCGGTGCCATTCTTGCCGTCGTCGTGCTGAATGCAGGGAAGCTCAACCCGTTTCTGCGCCGAAAATCAAATGCGGAGCGGCGCGAGACGTTTGATCTTTGGGGAAAGGTCATTTTTTCCTGCATTCCCGCAGGGGCGATCGGGCTTGCGCTGAATAAGTATATGGAAGAGCATTTTATGAATGCTCCCGTTGTTGCGTCTATGCTGATTTTATACGGCGTTCTCTTCATCCTTGTCGAGCGTTGGAATCGCGTGCGTACGCCGCGCATCGAGAATCTTTCACAGCTCGATTATCGCACGGCATTTATCATCGGAGTATTTCAGGTGCTTTCTCTCGTGCCGGGGACAAGCCGGTCGGGGGCGACGATCCTCGGCGGTATCCTGTTCGGCGCGAGCCGCTATGTGGCGACGGAGTTCACGTTCTTCCTCGCAATTCCTGTGATGTTCGGCGCGAGCTTTCTAAAGCTGGTAAAATTTGGCTTTCATTATACGGGGGCGGAACTTGTCATTCTTGCCGTCGGAATGGTGACGGCGTTTATCGTGTCCATTCTCTCCATTCGCTTCCTCCTGCGCTACATCAAGCGGAATGATTTCACGGCGTTCGGTTGGTATCGGATTGCGCTCGGCGTCGTCGTACTCGCGTATCTGTTCGCGGTCGGCGATCCGACCTAAGGGGGGCGCCCGATGAAAATCATTGCGGGGCTCGGCAATCCCGGCGCGGAATACACGCAGACGAAACACAACGTCGGCTTTATACTCGTGGACGCACTGGCGCAGCGGCTAGGCGTATCCGCATGGAAAAAAGCCTTTTCCTCACTCGTCGCCGAGGTGCGCATCGGCAGCGAGAAAGTTTTCTTGGTCAAGCCGCAGACCTATATGAATGACAGCGGTTCAGCGCTCGGACCGATGCTGTCGTATTATAAAATTGATACGAAAGATCTCATCGTTGTTCACGACGATATGGATATTCCTGCGGGGGCAGTGCGAATACGAACCAAGGGCGGATCGGGCGGTCATAACGGAATTAAATCAATCATTTCTCATGTCGGTACAGAAGAATTCCCACGCGTACGCATCGGCATCGGGCGCCCGCCCGTAGGTTGGACGGTCATCAATCATGTCCTCGCGCCTTTCTCGACCGATGATGCCTCTCTCGTAGGTGAAGCAATTGGCTATCTCCTACCCGCGGTCGAATACATCGTAACAGACGGGGTGGATATGGCAATGAATCGGTTCAATCCGCGAAAGAAAAAGACTACGCGCGACGTTTAGGAGATACCGGAACCTGCAATTGACTTCTGCGGCTATTTCGGATAGAATGTCCCTGTGTATCATGGATACATAGGGATTTCTTTTATTGAAAAGAACGAAGTTCTTAGCGCCGGTTCTGAAATGGTACGGAATATATTTCAGAAAACGAGGAGAAGGTTGTCGATCCGTCGGCGGATGCCTTCCGGCACGCTCTGTCGAGAGTCTGCGGTCAAATCATGGGGGCGACTCCGTGGACAAAGCCGCAGACGGAGCGGAATCCCTGAGAGATGTTCTATATGTTCTATCAATCGGGAGGTATTTTTATGTGTGGAATTGTCGGGTATGTCGGAAATCGTCAGGCGGCGGAGTTTCTTTTGGACGGGCTGTCCAAACTGGAATATCGCGGCTATGATTCGGCGGGGATTGCGGTCTATGAGGACGGTGAGATCCGCATTGAGAAGAGCGTGGGGCGTCTCGCGGCGCTGCGCGAGCAGATCAAGGGGCGCGTCCCGGTCGGCACGCTCGGCATCGGTCATACGCGGTGGGCGACGCACGGGCGGCCGTCCGATGTGAACGCGCATCCCCATGCGGATTGTCATAAAAATTTTGCGATTGTCCACAACGGCATCATTGAGAACTATCTGTCCCTCAAGGAAGAACTCATCGCGAAGGGACACGAGTTCAAGTCCGAGACGGATACGGAGGTCGTTGTCCACCTGCTTGAAGAGGTGTATGCGGGTGATTTCGTTGCGGCAGTGCGTGAGGTACTGCGCCGCATCGATGGCTCGTATGCGCTCGCGTTCATGAGCAAGGCGCATCCCGATATGCTCATTTGCACGAAACAGGACAATCCTCTCATCATCGGTCTCGGTGAGGGGGAAAACTTCATCGCCTCGGATATTCCCGCCATCATTTCGCGCACGCGCCGCACCTATATTCTCGGTGACGGTGAGCTTGCGATTGTCCGCAAGGACAGCATCGAGGTCACGAATCGCGCGGGCGAACCTGTGCAAAAGAAAGTCTTTGAAGTGACGTGGAATGCGGAAGCGGCGGAGAAGGGCGGCTATGAGCATTTCATGCTCAAGGAGATCCACGAGCAGCCCAAAGCTGTGCGCGATACGATGAGTCAGCGCATTACAAGCGATAAGAAGGCGATTTCGTTCGAGGAACTTGCGTGGGACGCGGCCTACCTCAATTCGTTCAATAAGATTTACATTGTTGCGTGCGGAACGGCGTATCATGCGGGACTTGTCGGCAAATACTATATTGAAAAGCTGGCGCGTGTCCTCGTAGAGGTCGATGTCGCCTCGGAGTTCCGCTACCGTGATCCGATCGTGGACGATAAGACGCTGCTCGTCGTCGTCTCGCAGTCGGGTGAGACGAGCGACACGCTCGCTGCACTGAAGGAGTCGAAGCGGCGCGGGGCAAAGACGCTTGCGATCACGAATGTCGTCGGTTCGTCCATCGCGCGCGAGGCGGATCAGGTGGTCTATACATGGGCGGGACCCGAGATCGCAGTCGCATCGACGAAGGCGTATACGACGCAGCTCGTACTCTTCTTTATGCTTGCGCTCTATATGGCTGAAATCAAGGGGGCTATCGCACCCGCGCGCACGGCGCAGCTCGTTACGCAACTGCTCGAGATTCCGACGCAGGTCTCGGAGATTCTTTCCGATGTGGAACCGATTAAGACGTTTGCGAAGCAGTACGGGTTTAACGAGGATGTGTTCTATATCGGGCGCGGACTGGACTACTCGGTCTCGCTCGAGGGCGCGCTGAAGCTCAAGGAGATTTCCTACATCCATGCGGAGGCATATGCGGCAGGGGAACTCAAGCACGGCACACTCGCGCTGATCGTAGAGGGCGTTCCCGTGATCGCGTTGGCGACGCAGCGCAACGTCTACGAAAAGACGCTCTCCAACATCAAAGAAGTCAAGGCACGTGACGCTATAGTCATCGGCATCGCTGCCGAGGGCGATACGGAGCTGAAAAAGTATGTGGATCATGTGATCTATGTGCCGGCAACGGATGAGTTCATCATGCCGATTCTCTCAGTGATCCCACTCCAGCTTCTTTCCTACTATGCCGCTATCACGCGCGGGTGCGATGTAGATAAGCCGCGCAATCTCGCGAAGTCGGTCACGGTTGAATAAGCTACGGTTCCCATATAAAAACAGCAGAGCTTTTACTCTGCTGTTTTTATATGAAAGGGGTGACAAGCGTGCGCAATCATGTTATAACTATCTCATTATGATAAATGAGAAGCAGCGCATCAACATCAACAATATTCTCGAGCGTGCCATCGACATCGGGCAGCGGATGCTCGTCACGGGGGCTGAGGTGAGCCGCGTAGAGCGTACGATCAACTTCATATGCCGTGCCTACGGTGTGCGTCATGTCGACGTGATGGTGATTACCTCGAGCATCATCGTGACGATCCGCGGCGCGGACATCGGCATCCTGACGCAGATGCGGCGCGTTCCGCCGCAGAACTTTGATTTTCAGCGGCTCAAGGCGCTCAATCAGCTTTCGCGGGAGATCTGCGCGCAACCGCGCACGTCGGATGAGATCAAGGAACGCATCCGTGCGATCGATACGATGGAGCAGACATCACTATGGGCGTCCGTATTCTATTGGACGATGATTGCGGCGAGTTTTTCCGCTTTTTTCGGCGGGCGGTTTGAGGATGCGGTCTGCGCCGGGCTTGTGGGGGCGCTCCTGCGCCTGATACAATACGCTCTGAGCCGTACGAAGCTGAACGCATACTGCTCGCTCGTCCTCTTGAGCTTCCTCGGAGGGATGCTTGCCAATTCGTTCCTATGGTTCGGGTTCGATATCCATCCTGCCGCCATCAATATGGGCAATATCATGCCCGTGATTCCAGGGCTCGCGCTGATGAACTCAATTCGTGATATGTTCAGTCAGGAGACGATCTCGGGGCTGCTCAAGAGTGCGGAGGCGATTATTTTGAGCTTGCTCATCGCGGCGGGGTTTGCATTCAGCGCGACGGGCACAATCATTGCGTTCGAAACGCTGTGGTGGGTCTATCTGCTCACCTCGCTCGTCGGCGGCTTCTGTTTCCATATGCTCTTTCACGGGCATATCAAAGACGCGGGGATGGGCGCAGTCGTATGCATGGGTGCGTGGGGCTTTACCATGCTGTTCGTTGCGCTCGATTGGAACGAATTTGCCGGGTACTTCGCGGGTGCGGTCTTTGCGACGATCGCGGCGGAGCTATTGGCGCGGGTCTATAAATGTCCCGCGACGGTGTTCCTCATCATCGGAGTGATTGCGATGGTGCCGGGCGGCGCGCTCTACCGAACGATGTTCTATGCAGTATCCGGTGATTGGGGAAAATTCGGGATGCAGGGCATCAAGACGTTCCTCTATGCCGTCTCCATCGCTGCGGGCATCGTCATCGCAACGGCGATATGGGAGACAGTCAAAGACCGCTTGTTGTCATATAAAAAGAAGGACGCGCACATATCGGGGGATGCGTGCGCGCGATAACGTACGGGGAAGCGGGGATACGATGGCTTTACGCGGGCGCAGCCGCCTTTGGCTGACTGTGTTTTTAGGAATCATGACGGCGATCGCGCCGCTCTCGACGGATATGTACCTGCCGGCACTGCCGGAGGTGCAGGCGGACTTTGGTGTGTCGACGTCTCTCATCCAGATGACGCTCACAATGACGACACTCGGGATGGCGCTCGGGCAGATCCTCGCGGGACCGCTCAGTGATTTGTGGGGACGCAAAAAACCGCTGTTCATCGGGATGCTTGTCTTTATCGGGGCAACGCTCGGCTGCGTCCTTGCCGAGGACATCGATTATTTTCTGTTCTTCCGTTTTTTCGCGGATTTTGCGGGGGCAAGCGGCATCGTGATCGCGCGTGCGATTGCGCGGGACGTGTGCGAGGGCGCGGAGCTCACGCGGTTCTTCGCCGTACTCATGATGGTCAACGGTCTCGCCCCAATCTTGGCGCCTATTATCGGTGGGCAGATCCTGCTCTTTGCATCGTGGCGCGCGACGTTCGTCTTGCTGACACTCATCGGCGTGGGGCTTGCCGCCGCGACGCTCGCTTACAGTGAGACGCTGGCGAAAGAGGCGCGCAGCAGCAATGTGACGGACTCGCTGAAGAAATTTCCGATACTTCTCAAAAATCGTTACTTCTTAGGGCATTGTCTCGTGCAGTGTTTCGTATTCGGCGCGTTCTTCTGCTATCTTGCGGGCTCATCCTTTATCTTTCAAAATATCTACGCGGTATCGCCACAAGCGTACAGCTTGATCTTTGGGGCTATTGGACTGGGGCTTCTCGTCACGGGCGTCCTGCCCGCGCGTCTTGCGGGACGCGTGCCGGACGTGCGTCTGCTGAAATATGCGGTGCTTGTCCCACTCCTTGGCAGTATTCTGCTTTTGACGGGATTTTATTTTACCGCGCCGCTGCTCGTGATCGTGTTGCTGCTCTTCCTGACAGTCGTTCCGCTTTCGGTGATGGGCGCCGCGAGCTTTTCCCTCGCGCTCTCACGGCAGGGGAAGAACGCGGGGAGCGCATCCGCGCTCATCGGCTGTTCCTCAATGCTCCTCGGCGCCTGTATGATGCCCGTGGTCGGCATCGCAGGAGATCATACGGCACTGCCGATGGCAATCATCATGGTCACGTTGTATGCGCTCGGGGCTCTCGTGTTTTTCTCCATGATCGCCCCGGAGCACCGTGCGGTATAGGATTTTCAGCTATCTTTCACATCGTTTCCGTATACTTTAGTTGCGGTATACATAATGTTTGATATATGCCGGAGGATGATATTATGCGGGTGCTGCTTGCCGAAGACGATCTGCGTCTCGGAAAGTTGATCCAATATATGTTGGAACAAAACGACATTACGGTAGAATGGGTCACAAACGGGGACGATATTTATGAGTACGCAACGTATACGGAGTACGATATTCTCATCCTTGATTGGATGATGCCCGGCGAAAATGGTGTGGACGCGTGTGCGCGTCTGCGCAAGAGCGGCTATGACCGTGCCATTCTCATGCTGACGGCGCGCGACTCCGTAGAGGATCGCGTAACGGGACTGGATGCGGGTGCGGACGACTATCTCGTGAAGCCGTTCGAGTTCTCAGAGCTTCTTGCACGTCTGCGCGCACTTGGGCGACGGTCGACGCAGAAGATCCAGCACGAGGTGGACGAGATCGGCGGATTCCGTCTCAACCGCACTGCCAATATCCTTGAAAAAAACGGAAAGATAATTCAGCTCTCTCCGCGCGAGTTCCAGCTCTTTGACCTGTTGGCGCAGAATATCGGCATCGTCGTGCCGCGCGACATCATATTGGATCGTATTTGGGGGCTGGAGTCCGATGTCAGCTCCAATAATATCGACTCCTATATGAAAATGCTGCGCAAAAAACTCGATGCGGCGAGCGAGGGCGAGGCAATCAAGACGATACGCGGCGTCGGTTATAAACTAGAGGCGCCGCATTGAGCGAGCAGAATGTCTTTGGCCGTAGCCGCCTGCGGCTCATGCTTCGCTACGCGCTTGTGATGGGAGGGCTGGTCATTGTCCTCCTCTTTGCCATGCATAAAACGATGGAGTGGGCGATTACTTCGGAGCAGGCGCGTGAACTGCTCGAGACGAGCAACGGCATCGCGGAATCGCAGATCTATGCGGAGCTCCATGCAGAGGGCGACGCTGATGAGGCGCATCTGTACCGCAGTACGAACGATCGCCTGTTTTACTACGTCTTTAACGATCAGGGGCGTCTGATTAAATTCTCACGCGCTTCCTATCGCATTGAGTCCTTCATTCTCGATATTGTCGGGGCGTGGAACGCGCCCGAGGGAGAGGTACGCGTATTTACGAAGACGGACGAGCGAGGCAACCGGACGAAGGTGATGATGACGGCAAAGGCAGTGCTTGCCCCGCCGCTCCCACCGCAAACCGTGTTCGTCGGCAAGGACGTGACGGCGATGTATAACGGAATGGAGAAGGCAACTTCGGCGCTCGCTGTGCTCGGTGTCATCGCGCTCACCTTTGCCGCGGGCATTGGCTATGTGCTCTCGGGCGGTGCGATGAAACCTGTCCGAGAGGCGTATGAACGCCAGCGTCAATTTGCCGCCGATGCCTCCCATGAGCTGCGCACGCCGCTCGCGGTCGTGCTCGCGTCTGCCGATCTCCTGCGCAGTGATACGTCCATTACCTCACCGTTCCTCAAGCAAGTCATCGAGGACGTGCGCGACGAGGTGAAGAAAATGACGAAGCTCGTCGGCGATCTCCTCACGGTCGCGCGAACGGACGGAAAGGCGAATCAGCTCAAAATCTCGCATATGGACATCGTATCCGCTGCCCGTCAGACAGTGCGCATCATGCACCCCTTTGCAGAGAAGAAGGACATTGTCATCGAGGAAGTTCTGCCGAAGAAATTGGAGATCTATGCAGACGAGCAAAAGATACGCCAGCTCATCCTCATTCTTGTGGACAACGCGGTAAAGTATACGCAGGAACATGGAAAGATCAAGGTATCGCTCATGGCGGAGAAAGGGGAGATACACCTCACCGTTGCTGACAACGGTATCGGCATCGAGCCGGAGCATCGGGAGCGCATCTTTGACCGGTTTTATCGCGTGGACAAGGCACGCTCGCGCCGCATGGGCGGGAATGGACTGGGGCTTGCGATCGCACGCGGTATTGTGGAGGCGCATCACGGAGAAATTTCTCTCGAAAGTGCTGTGAACGAAGGCACGACGTTCCATGTGCGCCTGAAAGAAAAACCAAAAGCTAGATAAAACATATACCATATATATACAGGGTAAAAAGTTGTGCTGGGAATTGATACGATGAAGGATGAGACATTGATCCGCCTCGAACATGTGACGCATACCTATATGAGAGGAGAGAACGAGGCGCACCACGCACTCAGCGACGTCTCGCTGTCCATAAAGTCAGGAGAATTTGTCGCGGTACTCGGGGCGAACGGATCCGGAAAATCAACGCTTGCGCGTCATCTGAACGCGCTGCTTCTCCCGACGGAGGGGGTGTGTTATATTGGGGGACGAGATACGCGCGATCCAAATTTGTGCATCGATATTCGCCGGGATGTCAGTATGGTATTTCAAAATCCGGACAATCAGCTCGTTGCGGCAACTGTCGAGGACGACGTTGCCTTTGGCCCTGAGAATCTCGGTGTTCCGCCCGAGGAAATCCGCAGGCGTGTAAGCGAAGCTCTCTCGCTCGTCGGGATGGAGGCGCGGCGGCAGGATGCGCCGCACCTGCTCTCGGGCGGGCAAAAGCAGCGCGTTGCGATTGCGGGGGCGCTCGCGATGCAGACACGCGTATTGGTGCTCGATGAGCCGACGGCGATGCTTGATCCGAGGGGGCGTGCGGAAGTCCTGGATGCGGTACGGATGCTGCACGAACGATACGGAATGACCATCGTCTACATCACACATTTCATGGAGGAAGCTGTTGCTGCCGACCGTATTGTACTGATGAACGCGGGGCAGATCGTGATGGACGGAACCCCGCAGGAAGTGTTTGACGATCCGCAGCGCGTACGATCGCTCGGTCTGGACGTTCCGCTCGCGGCGGAGCTCGCGGGGCGCCTGCGCTGCGGCGGGATCAACCTCCCGCATGGGATATTACGAGATGAGGAGCTGATCCGTTGTCTATCCGAGTAGAATCCGTTTCCTATACCTATATGGAGGATACGCCGCTCTCGCATACAGCGCTCCATGAGCTCTCACTGACCATCCCCGACGGCTCCTTTACGGCGATTGCGGGGGAGACGGGCGCGGGCAAGTCCACACTGATGCAGATCATGGGGGGGCTCGTCACGCCGACGAAGGGCAACGTGTTTGTTGACGATACGGCTCTGTTCGGTGCGTTTGGCAAGGAGCGCAAGCCGGCGTTAGCAGCGCGTCTGCGCGTCGGCATGGTGTTCCAATATCCGGAGCATCAGCTCTTTGAAGAGACGGTGTACGAAGACATCAGGTTTGGACCTAAAAATCAAGGACTCGCAGAGGAAGAGATTGATGCGCGCGTTAAGGATGCGATGCGGCTCGTGGGACTTGACGAAAGTTACAGAGCGCGCTCTCCATTTGCACTCTCGGGCGGGGAGCAACGGCGTGCCGCCATCGCGGGTGTGCTGGCGCTCGCGCCCCGATATCTCATCCTGGACGAGCCTGCGGCGGGGCTTGATCCCTGCGGCAGAGAATCGCTGCTGTCCCTGCTCACTATGCTGCATCGTGAACGGGGCATGACCATCATCCTCGTTTCTCATAGTATGGAGGATATATTGCGCGTGGCGGATCATCTTGTGTTGCTGGCAGTGGGACAGGTGATTGGTACAGGTGCGCCGCAAGAGCTCTTTCTCAACGATGCACTTCTGGAACGTACGTCGCTGCGTGCGCCACATATCCTGACGCTCGGCAAAAAACTTGCGTCAGCGGGATACGATACCGCCGGATGCACGTCCGTGGAGGAGATGGCTGCTCGCATCCTCGCGTGGAAAAAAATAAATGAAAACGCCGGATCATCGCTGTCCGGCTTTTCGTATGCTCATTTTATTTTTATGCAGTTGATTAATTGATGCGCGGCGGAGCCTTTATGCCCGAGGAGACGATTCCTGCCTCTTTATCCTTTGCACGCGCCTCTTCTAAATAATAGGAGGGATCGACGCCGAGCTCATGGATGAAATGATAGAGTTCGTTGCCCGTTGGAACGACTTGAATGGATTCTGCTCCATGATCTACTTCTGAAAGATCGATTTCCGTGCGTTCATTCAATAATTTTCCATTCGTATCGGCGAATCGGATGATGATTGGCGTCTTGGTTCGTCCGAATCGACTCTCCTTCACGACGGCAAATCCAAAAGTCGTTTTTAGAACGACCCCTTCCGGATAGAGAGCTACATTGTTGAAGAACTTATCAATCAGTTTCTGGTCAAACTGTCCTTTATTGATGTTATGCATAATGTTATAGGCGATATTTGGCATATATGCTTTTTTGTAAGGGCGTTCACTTGTTAATGCGTCATAGACATCAGCGATTGCCGTTATCTTTGCAAAGCGGTGAATCTCATCCCCCTTGATACCGCGCGGATAACCCGTCCCGTCGATATGCTCGTGATGCTGTCCTGCGATTGCCGCTAAAATACTCGTCTTTGGAAGATTATACATCTTGACGATGCGGCGTGCACCTGCACTTGGATGCTGTCGAATCATCTCGAATTCTGTCTGTGTAAGACTACGATCCTTATTGAGTATTTCGTACTCCACATCGATTTTCCCAAGATCATGCAGCAGCCCCCCCAATGTAATAAGAGAAAGCTCCTCTTTCGGCAGATGACAGAGCATTCCCATCATTGCCGAGAGAACAGCGACATTGACGCTGTGCGCAAATGTATATGCATCGTGCATACGAATATCAGTCAACTGCACGAGGTTTTCACGATTATTGAAAAGATCAAAGACAATGGCATCAGCAACTTTTTCGAGTGGTGCGGCATCGAGTGTCCGGTTTTCTGTGACCGATTGAAAGGTATCATAAACGGCACTGATCGCCTTGACACGTGTCTTTTCCTCAATGACGTCCGGCGGTGGTGCGACACGGTGGCGCGGATCCATCGACGTGACAGTCACGGTCTGTATGCCAAGCTGCCGAAGTTTACGAATATATTCAATAGTCACAGGTCGTCCCTTGACAAGATAGCTTCCGCCGGCAGTATTAAAGAGACTTTGCCCAAGAATCATGCCGTCCTCAAGTTTCGATATGGGAAGTCGCAGCATAGTTCTCTCCCTCACCCTTGTGCCATCGATACAATGCTCTTACCGGACATTCCCTAGAGCATCTATATTCGCACATATAACTTAATAAGTATATCAAACTAATATTTATAATAAGTTTACATGAATTGCTCTCATTTGTAAAGTGCCTTTCATGTAAGAGGGCAATTTGCATAGAACGCCCGTTTTTGCTATACTGAAGCATAATTTCTTTGCGATGAAGGGACGCCGTACGCCGTTATGAAAAAATCTGATACAACCGACCAAGAAGAAAAAGGAAACCATATACTTTTTATAAAATATGCGGGTGTTGTATTCGCATTTTCCTTTGTTGTTGTATGTGCACTTTATTATATGGGGGGGGATTATCTTTCGGAGTCGCTGGGCGATACGACGGTATTCCGATATGGTGAAAAAGATCAATTGTCATATGTCTTATTGATGGGCGTCGACCGCAGGGAGGGTGATGCAGGGCGCAGTGATACGCTGATGCTCGCTGCCATCGATGAAGCGCATGGACACGCGTCTCTGCTCTCGATCCCGCGCGATACACGCATAAAGGTGGGGAATTACGGTTACGATAAGATCAATCATGCCTACGCATATGGTGGGCATGAGCTGACACTCTCGTCGGTCAGTGCACTGCTCGGCGTACCTGTAACGCATTATATTCTCGTGGATACTTCTGCGTTTGAACGTATTGTAGATGCCGTTGGCGGCGTCGATATCGACGTTGAAAAGCGGATGCATTATGAAGATCCGTGGGATGACAACGGCGGGCTCGTCATCGATCTCTATCCGGGACTACAGCATATGGACGGTGCTCATGCGATTCAATATGTGCGTTATCGGGACGGTACGGGGGACATTGGGCGCATCGCGCGTCAGCAGGCATTTATGCGTGCGTTTTTCGCGCAGCTCATCTCGCCGCAGGTGTTCCCGCGGCTCGCCGCGCTGATGGACGAGCTGACACATGCGGTCGAGACGGATTTGTCGCCGCGTCAGCTCATAACGGCTGTCAGGCGGTTTCAAGACGTTGGCACGGAAGGGCTGAAGATGCAGACGGTGGAGGGGACGCCCGCTTACCTAGGAGATGTCAGCTACTGGATTCCGGATATTGAGGAAACGCGCAAAACGTTGTTTGAAGAAAATGGACTCGATTTTCCGGAGGATATGAGGGCGCAGGCAGCGCTTGACGCTGCGGCGTACCGTTCGGATATGCCGGAGCGTTTACGCATAATGACGGAACCATCGGGCAAGGACGTACTTCCGTCCTCCGACGAACTCCTTGCCGAAGGTGATCGTGAAATCGAAGCGCGCCGCGCGGCAGAGCAGAAATCAAACCGGGAAAAATCAGCACAGAAGAATGAGGCAAAAGAGACGCAGGAAACGAAAGTATCTGCTACGGAAGATAAGCAGAACGATATTTCCGTTATGGTCATCAATTCTAGCGGTATCGACGGTGCGGGGGCGGCGGTTGCTGATGTACTGCGCGCGAAAGGATTTCAGATTTCAAGCGTAGAGACGGGACGATCCTCGGATCGTCCAAAGACTGCGATTATGACGGCGCAGGCGCATGTTGATCTGTTTTACGGCATGCCGTTTCCGTGCGTTATTATGCCGGTGGACGGCGCGGGTGACCGGCAGGCGATTGTCATCATAGGGAAAGATTACGGCGGAGATCCATCCAAGAAAAAGGGGCGTATGGAAGAATAATATGGGACGGCTAAAGGTTATCGGTCTTGAAAAATCATACGGAATCCGTACGCTGTTCTCACAGGTGAATTTCGAAGTGATGCCCGGCGACAAGGTCGGTCTGGTCGGCGCGAACGGATCAGGAAAAACAACGCTGATGCGCATCCTACTCGGGTGTGAAGAGTCCGATGCGGGGCAGGTGCTCATCGACCGTGCGGATACGGTCGGCTATGTGGAGCAGCAGGCAGAGTTCGCGGACGGCACGCTGTATGAGGAATTTCGGCGCGCGTTTTCGGACATTATTGCGCTCGGCGCACAAAAAGAGGAGATGGAACGGCACATCGCAGCGGGAGCGACGGAAGAAGAGCTGAGCGCCTACGGAAACCTCGTCGCACGGTTTGAGGCGCTGGACGGTTATGAATTCGAGAGCCGCATCCGGCGTGTAGCGTTTGGACTGGGATTTTCCGAGGAGGATCTTACAAAGAACGTCCGCTATTTTTCCGGCGGGCAGACGACGCGCATCTGTCTTGCCAAGGCACTCCTTCGGGAGCCGGATTTCCTGTTTTTGGACGAGCCGACGAATCATCTCGACATCGGCATGATCGAATGGCTGGAAAAGTTTTTGCAGAACTATCGCGGCGGCGTGCTTCTCATATCGCATGATCGTTATTTTCTCGACCGCGTGACGACGCGCATCCTCGAACTTAATCACAGGGAAGTGATGGCATATACGGGTAATTATACGCATTTTATGCGCGTCAAGACGGAGCGGCGCGCGGCGCTGCAAAGCGCTTATGAAAAGCAGCAGGCACATATCAAAAAAACGGAGGAATACATTAGACGCTATAAGGCTGGAATCAAGGCGAAACAGGCGCGCGGACGGCAAAGCCAACTAAACCGTCTGGAACGCATCGTCCTGCCGCCTGCAGCCGCGGCGTTCAACTACTTCGCGTTCAGTCCGCCGCCGGAATGTGCGCAGCGTGTGGCGGAGATGGAGGATATTTCGTTCTCCTATCAAAATCATCCCGTATTGAACCGCATCTCCCTCCTCATCCGCAAAGGAGACGGCGTTGCGCTCATCGGCGAAAACGGCGCGGGGAAGACGACGCTCCTGCAAATCCTCATTGGAGAGCTGGAAGCAAGCGGCAGAATCAAAATTGGCAGCCGCGTTAAAATCGGATATTTCTCTCAGCAGCACGAGGGGCTTGATCCAGCGAAAACGGTATTGGACGAAATCTGCTACACGTTCGGTATCGACGAGGAACATGCACGCGGGTATCTCGGCGCGTTTTTGTTCCGCGGCGACGATGTACTGCGGCTCGTCGGCGCGCTTTCCGGCGGAGAACAGGCGCGTGTGGCATTTTTGAAGCTCATGCTGACGGGAGCAAATTTCCTCGTGCTGGACGAGCCGACCAACCATCTCGACATCCCCGCGCGCGAGGCGGTGGAAGAAGCGCTGATGGCGTTTCCGGGGACGTTCATCGCCGTTTCGCACGACCGCTACTTCCTCGATAAGGTCGCCAACTGCACACTAGAGCTCGCGAACGGAAAAATTACCGAGTATCTAGGCAACTATAGCTACTATCTGATGAAGAAAGAAGCGGAGGCTGAAGCCGCATCCGCCGATGAGGAAAAGGACGAAAAAAAGGCGGTTCAGCCGCCGACCGTTGCAAAATCCGAAAAAGCGAGTACCGCTACGAAATCAAACGCATCGTATCCGACGCGTATGAGTGACGCCAAACGCAGGGAACTTACGGATCGTGCGGAAGCGGAGATCGCCATGGCAGAGGCGGAGCTCAAAGGACTGGAATACGAGATGAATCGACCTGAAACGCAGGCAGATCCTGTGCGGAGCGGTGCGATTGCCGAGGAATATGCGACGAAGGAACGAGAGATTGCCGAGCGTTATGCGCGATGGGAACGATTGATGGAGGAATAACATGGACACCGGGCAAAACCTTGGATTTCGTTCCGAAGAAGACGAGCTGACGGGAACCGTCGACCATATTGTTTTTTCATCGAATGACGGCGCGTTCTCTGTGTTTCGTCTGCGTTTGGACAATAAGGGAAAATGCACCGCCACGACCAAGGGCGCCGCGCCGCTGGTTGGGCAGGAGGTGCGGCTCATAGGATTTTGGGTAACGCATCCGCGTTTTGGACGCCAGTTTCAGGCACTGCGGATGCGCGTCGCCGCGCCGACCAATGCGGCGGGGATGGAGCGTTTTTTGGCGTCCGGCGTCATCGACGGCGTGGGCCCCGCCATGGCACGGCGCATCGTGGACAGATTTGGCGCGAAATCTTTTGCCATCATCGAGACGGCGCCGCATCGGCTCAAGGAAGTCCCCGGCATCGGCGCCAAGACGCTGAAAAAAATCGTGTCGTCCTATATGCGCCAATCTGAACTGCGCGATATTATGCTGTGGCTTGAGGATCACGGTATTACGGGCGGCTATGCGGCGCGCATCTTCAAGGCGTACGGCTCTCTCGCCGTGCAGGTGCTGGAAAAATCTCCCTATCGGCTTGCGCAGGATATTGACGGCATCGGCTTCATGACGGCGGACGCTATCGCCGTCGCCGCCGGATGGGAAAAAAATGCGGCGGAGCGGATTGCCGCCGGTATTACCTATGAGCTGTCCATGATTTCATCCGGCGGACACTGTTGTATTCCTGAGCGTATTTTGACCGATAAAGCCGCGCAGCGGCTTGGTGTATCGCGCTCAGAAGTGATGGATGTCCTCGCGTGCGAGGTAAAGGCGGGACGTCTTCATGCGGTGGATGAGATGGGCGAGCGTCTAATTTACCCGACGCCCCTCTACCAAGCCGAGGAACGCACCGCACGGATGCTGCTGACACTTCAGCGGGAAGCGGAGTATATCCACATGGATGACGCCAAGGCACGTGTTGCTGCGTGGGAAGAAGTGCATGAGGTACATCTCGCCGCGGCGCAGAGAGAGGCAGTGATCGCCTCCCTCTCGAACGGAATCCTTGTGCTGACAGGAGGCCCCGGGACGGGGAAGACAACGGTCATCCGGAGCATCATAGATATTTTGGAAGAGCAGGGACTGGAGATTCTGCTCGGTGCGCCGACCGGGCGCGCGGCAAAGCGGCTCTCGGAGGCGACGGGAAAACCAGCGGCGACCATTCATAGAATGCTCGAGGCACAGGGCGGCGAGGAGGGCGCTACGCGCTTTGGGCGTGATGCCGAGACGCGGCTCGAGGCAGATGTCATCATTATCGACGAGGTGTCGATGATGGATATTGTGCTGATGTTCCATTTTCTCTCTGCCGTTCTCCCCGGGACACATATTATCTTTGTAGGCGATGTGGATCAGTTGCCGGCGGTGGGCCCCGGATCCGTTCTCAAGGATATTCTGCGTGCGGGTGTCATTCCGAGCGTACGCCTAACCGAAATTTTCCGGCAGAACAGTGCGGGAACGATCGTGCTCAACGCACATGCCATCAACGCCGGGCGCATCCCTACATTTTCCGCGGCGGACTTCTCCTTTCTTCCCTCGGTCTCAAGCGAAGATGCGGCGGCGCAAATCGTTCGACTTTCGGAACAGTTGCTGCGCAAGCGCGGCGGCTCCTCTATCATGGATATACAAGTTCTTTCCCCCATGCGCCGAGAGGCGTGCGGCGTGGATATGCTTAACGGGCGTCTCCAAGCCGCACTGAATCCGCCCGCGCCGGACAAGGCGGAAATCGGATGGCTGCGCATGGGCGATAAAGTGATGCAGACGCGCAACGACTATACGAAAGGCGTGTTCAACGGAGACATTGGAACGGTCTCATGGATAGACAGTGAGCATGTTGTCGTCCGGTTCGCAGAGGACATGGATGTCTTCTATACGCGTGACGAACTTTCGTCTCTCACTCTCGCCTACGCGATGAGCGTTCACAAGAGTCAGGGGAGCGAGTACGCGGTCGTCATTCTGCCGCTCGTGCGCGCCCATCATGTGATGCTCCAGCGCAATCTGCTCTATACCGCAGTAACTCGTGCCAAGGAAAGAGTGATCATCGTCGGCGACCGTGCCGCACTCTATACCGCCGTCAGTAACGACCGGACGCGGCGCCGCTATACGTTGCTGGCGGAACGGCTTACAGAAAAAATTTGAATTGACATCGCGCATAGAGTTGATTTTTCATCTGCAAAAACGTATAATATGAAGAACGATATTACCTTTTAAGAGGTCCCGTGAGGCCTTAAAGGAGTTTTCAATGACATGCAAGACACAATCCGTTTATCCATTTTTAGAATACAGGCTTTTCTATGCATTTGCGTGGAAGAGCTTTTTTATTGCTGAAGGAGGGCGAATATGAGTCGGGAGCTATCGCTGAAAGGGCGCGATATTCTTGCGCTGGAGGATTTTTCCGCAGACGAGATCCGTTTGATTCTAAGCACGGCGCGGGAGATGAAGAACATCGTCGGGCGCGATATTAAAAAAGTGCCCGCACTGCGCGGGAAATCCATCGTCACGCTGTTCTACGAGCCGAGCACACGGACGCGCACGTCCTTCGAGCTTGCGGGGAAATATCTCGGCGCCGACGTCGTGAATATTACGTCGGGAACCTCCAGCATCGTCAAGGGAGAGAGTCTGCGCGACACACTCTATACGATCGAGGCGATGGGCGTGGATGCCATCGTCATGCGGCACAAGGCGGAAGGCGCCGCCGCCTATGCGGCATCCGTTGTTTCACCGGTTATCGTCAATGCGGGAGACGGAGCACATGCACACCCTTCGCAAGGGCTCCTCAATCTCTATACGATCGAAGAATATGCAGGAAAACTCGCGGGGCTCAAGGTCGCAATCCTTGGCGATGTCCTGCACAGCCGCGTGGCGCGTTCCGATATACAGGGGATGCGCAAGATGGGGATGGACGTCCACATCGCGGGACCAAGGCCTCTCCTGCCGCGATTCCTGCACGAAGAAGAGGGGATTACCGTGCACGACCGGGTAGAGGACGCACTGGAAGGTGCGGATGTCGTCGAGGTGCTCCGCATCCAGTTGGAGCGCATGAAGGGCGGACTCTTCCCGTCGACACGCGAATATGCGCGCATCTACGGGCTGAATGAAGCTCGACTGGGGCTTGCGAACAAGGACGCCATCGTGCTCCACCCGGGACCGATGAACAAGGGCTGGGAAATCTCGGAGTCCGTTGCCTATCATGTCCAGTCTCGGATTCAAGAAGAAGTGAGGAACGGAGTCGCCGTCCGTATGGCGCTCTTTACGCTGACGTTGATGGGAGGAAAACACGAATGAGTACGCTGCTCTTAAAAGGCGGAACAGTGATTGATCCCGGCTCAAAACGAAACGAAGTATCCGATGTTCTCATCGAAAACGGCATCATTCAAAAAGTCGGTAAAAACCTGAAATCTCCTGATGCCGAGGTCTACGACGCCACGGGGAAAATCGTCGCCCCGGGGCTCATCGATATGCATGTCCATTTCCGCGAGCCGGGACAGGAGGCAAAGGAGGATTTTGCCTCCGGATCGCGCGCAGGCGCGGCAGGCGGCTATACCACGGTTGCCACGATGCCGAATACGAGTCCCGTGGTTGATACTGCCGCGCTCGTGCGAAGTCTGCAAAAGCGCGCCGAGGATGTGTCGGTGATCCATATCCACATCATCGGCGCCGTGACGAAGAATCAAGAGGGCAGGGAGCTTGCGGAACTGGGCGATATGGTGGAAGCGGGCGCTGTCGCGTTCTCCGACGACGGACATTTTGACCCGTCGGCAAAGGTGCTCCTCAGCGCCTATGATTATCTCGTCCCGTTTGATAAGGCGATCATCAACCATGAGGAGGACAATTCCCTCGTGGAGGACGGTGCGATGAATGAGGGACATCGGAGCGCGATGCTCGGGATTAAGGGGCGTCCGACGGTCGCCGAGGATATTGCCGTCGCGCGCGACGTCATGCTTGCGGAGTACGCGGGTGCGCACGTCCATGTGGCGCATATCAGCTCCGCGCGTGCCGTTCAGATCGTGCGTGAGGCAAAGGCGCGCGGTGTGCGCGTGACGACCGAGGTCACGCCGCATCATCTGACCATGACGGACGAATGCGTCAATCCCGTCGACAGCTCTACGAAGGTCAATCCGCCGCTGCGTACGCAGAAGGATGTCGATGCGATGGTGGCAGGGCTTGCGGACGGAACGATCGATATGATTGTCACGGATCACTCGCCCCACGAGCGCGAGGATAAGGATCGCGAGTATGTCTATGCGCCGAGCGGCTTTCCGGGGCTTGAGACCGCACTCGGCGTCGTCCTGACCGATCTCGTTCATACGGGAAAAATGGATATGGAGACAGTGATCGAGCGCATGAGCTATGCACCGGCACGCGTCTTCCGGCTGAATGCCGGCACGTTGAACGAGGGCGCTCCCGCCGATGTCGTCGTCATCGATCCGCAGCGCCTTTGGACGGTGGAGGCGGAAAAGTTTTATACGCGAGGAAGCCATTCCCCCTTTGTCGGAAGGAAGCTCAAGGGGAAAGCTGTGCTCACTGTTGTCGACGGTGAGATCGTTATGAAGGACGGTGTGGTCGTTAAATGAAAGGAAACCTGATCCTAGAAGACGGCGCAATTTTTCCCGGGACATTGCTCCAAGGCAGTGCGGCATCGGTGGGAGAAGTCGTCTTTACCACTTGTATGACGGGCTATCAGGAGTGCCTTACCGACCCGTCTTTTTGCGGGCAAATCCTGACGATGACCTATCCGCTCATCGGGAATTACGGTGTCGCGGAGAAATTCATGCAGGCTCCGCAGCCCTTTGTGCGCGGTTTTGTCATTGGCGAACTCTGCGATCTTCCGAATAATTGGCAGTCCGAGGGGACACTTGTAGATTTTTTACACAAATACCACATTCCATGTCTATATGATGTAGATACAAGAGCTGTTGCACGGCATATTCGTTCTGCAGGCGCGATGAAGGGCGTTCTTGTTCCGTCCGATACTTCCGATGAAGAGGTTCGTCGGCTCCTAGCCATCGAGCTGCCGCACGATCATGTGGATACGGTAACGACGCGCGAAGTCTATGTGCTTGAGACCGACGTTTCAAATGCTCCGCATATTGTCGCTATGGATTTTGGCGTTAAGCGCAGTATTTTGCAAAATATCAATCGTATCGGCGCAAAGGTGACTGTCGTTCCCGCTCATACCACTGCCGAGGAAGTCCTCGCGCTAGATCCGGACGGCGTGTTTCTCTCCAACGGCCCGGGAGATCCGCAGGATGTTCCGGAGATCGTGGCGGAGATTCAAAAACTTGTCGGCAAGAAGCCCATCTTCGGTATTTGCCTTGGGCATCAACTGCTCGCGCTGACGTTCGGTGCAAAGACGTACAAGATGAAATTCGGTCATCGCGGCGGCAATCAACCCGTAAAGACGCTAACAACGGGACAGGTACATATCTCCGCGCAGAACCACGGCTATGCGGTCGACCCCGCCTCTCTTGCCGGAACGCCTCTCGAGGTAACCCATATCAACGTCAACGACGAGACGATTGAGGGACTGCGGCATACGTCGCTCCCGATATTTTCCGTACAGTACCATCCGGAGGCGGCGCCGGGTCCCGACGACAATATGTACCTCTTTGATACGTTTTGGGATTTGATGAAGGGAGTGTAAACGATGCCGCGCAAGGAAAATTTGAAGAAGGTTATGGTCATCGGCTCGGGGCCGATCATCATCGGACAGGCGGCAGAGTTCGACTACGCCGGCTCCCAAGCCTGCCGTTCCCTCAAGGAGGACGGTCTTGAGGTCGTGCTCGTCAACAGCAATCCCGCGACCATCATGACGGATACGAATATTGCGGATCGCGTCTATATCGAACCGCTCACCGTCGATTTTTTGGCGGAGATTATCGCAAAGGAAAAGCCCGAGGGTCTCCTTGCGACCCTCGGCGGACAGGCGGGGCTGAACCTCGCCGTTCAGCTTGCCGAGAGGGGGATATTGGAGCAACACGGTGTGGAACTCCTCGGCACCTCGCTCGACGCCATCGAAAAGGCGGAGGATCGGGAGCGGTTCAAGGAGACGATGGAAAAGCTCGGTGAGCCGATCCCGGAAAGCACCATCGTGGAGGATGTGCATTCCGCCGTCGAGTTTGCCAATAAGATCGGCTATCCCGTTATCGTCCGCCCCGCCTACACGATGGGCGGCACCGGCGGTGGTATCGCGGAAAACGAAGAAGAGCTCATTGCTATCGTTATCAAGGGACTTAACTACTCCATGATCGGGCAGGTGCTCATCGAGCGCAGCGTTGCGGGATGGAAGGAAATCGAGTTCGAGGTGATCCGCGACGGGCGTGACAACTGCATCACCGTATGCAGTATGGAGAATTTTGATCCCGTCGGTGTCCATACAGGAGACAGCATTGTCGTAGCTCCCGCACAGACGCTGACGGATCACGAGTATCAGATGCTGCGGAGCTCCAGTCTGCGCATCATCAGGGAGCTCGGCATCGAGGGAGGCTGCAACGCACAGTATGCGCTCGATACGCAGAGCGATCGCTACTATGTCATCGAGGTCAATCCGCGCGTCAGCAGATCGTCCGCGCTCGCTTCGAAGGCGACCGGATATCCCATCGCGAAAGTATCCTCGAAGATTGCCATCGGCTATACGCTCGACGAGATCGTGAACTCCGTCACACAAAAGACAAAGGCTTGCTTTGAGCCGACGATCGACTATTGCGTGGTCAAGTTCCCGCGCTGGCCGTTCGATAAATTCATCTACGCCGATCATACGCTTGGGACGCAGATGAAGGCGACCGGCGAGGTCATGTCGATTGACCGCAGCTTTGAGGGGGCAATCCTGAAGGCGGTACGATCGCTCGAGATCGGCGTCCATCGGCTGCACATGGAGCGGTTTGACGCATGGGACGACGAGCTCATAAAAAAACACCTCTCGTTCGTCAATGACGAGCGGATTTTTCTCATTGCCGAAGCACTGCGCCGCGGCAAATTATCGGTTGAGGACATTTCGTCGATCACGAAGATCGATCAATGGTTCGTCCATAAGCTGAAGCATATCGCCGATATGGAGAATGAGCTTGCCTCGTCTCCGCTAACGCCGAAGCTGCTTGCCGCGGCAAAATGGACCGGACTTGCCGACGTTTCGATTGCGGAACTCACGCACAAGACGATCGATGAGATTCGCAGTATGCGCCGTTCGAACAACATTGTGCCGTGCTACAAAATGGTCGACACATGTGCCGCCGAGTTTGAAGCCGCGACCCCGTACTACTATTCTACCTTTCGCGGTACCGAGGACGAGGTCGCCGTATCGCATCAAAAGAAGGTCATTGTGCTCGGCTCGGGGCCGATCCGCATCGGGCAGGGCGTGGAGTTCGATTACTGCTCGGTACATTCCGTTTGGGCGCTCCGCAGTATGGGCATCGAAGCCATCATCATCAACAACAATCCGGAGACAGTCAGTACGGACTTTGACATCTCCGACCGGCTCTACTTTGAGCCGCTGACGGTCGAGGATGTTTTGAATATCGTCGATAAGGAAAAGCCGGACGGCGTTATCGTACAGTTCGGCGGGCAGACGGCGATCAACCTCGCCGCCGCTTTGGAGCGCGCGGGGCTTCGTGTCTATGGAACGTCGGTCGACGACATCGATCGCTCCGAGGATCGCGAGCGGTTCGACGAGGTGCTGACGCAGACTGGGATTTCCCGCCCCGAGGGAATCAGCGTCACAAACCTCGAGGATGCCGTTGCAGGGGCAAAGCGCATCGGCTATCCGGTGATGGTGCGCCCCTCCTATGTGCTCGGCGGCCGCGCGATGGAGATTGTCTACAATGAGGACGAGCTGCGCGACTACATGCAGCGCGCGGTAAAGGTCACGCCGGATCACCCCGTCCTCGTGGATCGCTACATGCAGGGGACGGAGGTGGAAGTCGATGCGATTTCCGACGGCGTCGACGTCGTTATTCCCGGCATCATGGAACACATCGAGCGCGCGGGGGTTCACTCGGGCGACAGCATCGCTGTCTATCCGCCGCAGACGCTTCCCGCCCGTGTCATCTATACCATCATCGACTATACGAAGCGGCTTGCCGTCGCGCTCCACGTCAAGGGGCTGCTGAACATCCAATTCGTCGTCGCGCACGACGAGGTGTTCATCATCGAGGTGAATCCGCGATCGAGCCGCACCGTGCCGTTCCTTTCGAAAATTACAAACGTCAATATGGTCAGTGTGGCGACGCAGGTTGCGATGGGGGCTTCGCTCAAGGAAATGGGATTCCATTCCGGGCTGATTCCGCCGCGTCCATACGTTGCGGTAAAGGCTCCCGTATTCTCGTTTGCAAAGATGACGGACGTCGATATTTCTCTCGGACCCGAGATGAAGTCCACGGGCGAAGTCATGGGCATCGATTATCACTATGCCCGCGCGCTGTACAAGGCGATCGTCGGCTCGGGACTCAATATCCCGACGAAGGGGCGACTGCTCTTTACCGTCGCGGATAAGGACAAGGAGGAGATGAAACAGCTCGCTAAGGCGTTCTCCGAATTTGATTTTGAAATCGTTGCGACCGAGGGGACGGCAAAGGCGATCGCCGCGCTCGGCATCGACGTCAATGTGGTCGGCAAAGTACATGAGCGCAGTTCGGACATCATCGAGATGATCAAGAGCGGACGGATCAACATGGTCATCAATACGCTGACGCAGGGCAAGCATTCTGCGCGCGACGGATTTAAGATCCGCCGTGCGACGGTCGAACACGGCATCGCCTGTCTGACCTCGCTCGATACGGCGTGGGAGGTTCTGCGGGTGCTGGAATTTATGCGCAAGCGGCGTCTCGTTTATGCGCTTGCGCTTCAAGACTATGTGGGCGGAGGGGATGACCTTGCCTAAGTTCGTCGAGGAAGCCCGCATTGCGGCGCATGAGAGCCCCGGTGCAGGGGTATATATCATGACGCTAATGTCGCCTGCCATTGCGGCAGAGGCGCTTCCGGGGCAGTTCGTCGATGTCTCCGTTCCTCTTGGCACGAGCATTCTGCGCCGTCCGCTCGGTATTGCCGAGGTGTCGCGTACGGAGGGATGGATTCGGCTCATTTACCGCATAGTGGGGCAGGGAACCCAGGCGCTTGCCGCAGCGCGTCCCGGCGCACGGGTCTCCGTGCTGGGACCTCTCGGGAAGGGGTTTCGAACGCAGCTGCGCCGCCCCCTGCTCGTCGGCGGCGGTATGGGATTGTCACCACTCCTCTTTTTTGCAGCGGAGAGCCGGGGAACGGCAAGTGTGCTGATGGGCGGGCGTACGAAAGACGAACTCTTTTGGGAGCATATTTACGCCCCCTATGTTCATGAGGTGTTTATAACGACGGATGACGGCTCCTATGGCACGAAAGGCTTCGTGACGACACTCCTGCCGGAGCTGCTCGCAAAGGAGAGTTATGACGGCATCGCCGTCTGCGGGCCGCCCGTCATGATGCAGCGCGTCGCCGCACTTGCGGCATCGTACGATGTCCCCTGCGAGGTCTCACTGGAGCGGCATATGGCGTGCGGACTCGGTGCATGCCTGTCCTGTGCCGTTGATACAAAATACGGGCGACGCAAGGTCTGCAAGGACGGCCCCGTATTTTCCGCCGACGAGGTATACTATGACGCATCATGAACGGGATAAACGCCTGCATACGACGCTTGCGGGCATTGATATGTGCACACCGGTGCTCGCGGCATCCGGCACCTTCGGGTTCGGCGAGGAGTTCGCGGATTTTGTCGACCTTTCGCGTCTTGGCGGCGTAATGGTCAAGGGGACGACACTGCACCCGCGGCGTGGGAACGACGGCGTCCGTATCGCGGAGACGCCGCAGGGAATGCTGAACTGCATCGGTCTTGAAAATCCGGGCGTCGATGTGTTCCTGCAGGAAATCCTGCCGCGCATTCGCCACTACGGCATGAACGTGATCGTCAATATATCAGGCGGTTCCGTCGAGGATTATGCGGCGGTTGCAGAACGGCTGAATGTGCCGGATGTCGCCGCGCTCGAGATCAATATCTCCTGTCCCAATGTGAAGGAGGGGGGGATTGTGTTCGGCACGGATCCCCATGCTGCGGCCTCTGTCGTCCGGGCAGTGCGGCGCACTGTGCAAAAGCCCGTCATTGCGAAACTGTCCCCGAATGTCACGAGCATTACGGAGATGGCGCGCGCGGTCGAGGCGGCGGGCGCCGATATGATCTCTCTCATCAATACGCTCATCGGTATGCGCATCGACATAGAAACAGGAAAGCCGGTGCTCGGCAACCGCACAGGGGGGCTCTCGGGTCCCGCCGTGAAACCTGTTGCCGTGCGGATGGTCTATGACGTGGCACGTGCCGTACGCGTGCCGATCATCGGAATGGGCGGCATCGCTTCATGGGAGGATGCCGTGGAGTTTTTCCTCGCGGGGGCTTCCGCCGTTGCCGTTGGAACCGCGAATTTCACCGATCCTGCAATCATGATGAAGATCTGCGACGGACTTCTCCATTATATGGAAGAACATGACATTTCTCACATCAACGAGATTGTCGGCGCGGCACATATGGAGTAAGCTGCTCAGATGAAGGTCTCATGTCATATGGGGAAAATAATTTTCTAAAATATTTTTTTAGAAATATGGACAACATGTTCGGTGATTTCTGAATTCTCTATATTATACAAGGGCTAGGGGGACTTTTGACACCTGACAGCCATATGTGGTATAATCTCTGCGTTGGTATGAGAAACCGAGACAATCGCCTGTATCGTTTTTGCGATGCATGAGGAAAGTCCGAGCTCCACAGGGCAGTGTGCCGGATAACGTCCGGCGAGGGTGACCTTAGGGACAGTGCCATAGAAATTTAAACCGCCGGCTTTGCCGGTAAGGGTGGAAAGGTGCGGTAAGAGCGCACCGGCGATCGGGTAACCGGTCGGCCTTGGTAAACCCCACATGGAGCAAGACCAAATAGGGAAGGACAAAGGCGGCCCGTCGACCTTCCGGGTAGAGTCGCTTGAGCCTGCGGGCAACCGTCGGCCTAGATAAATGATTGTCGCCGCCGCAAGGCGGAACAGAACTCGGCTTATTGGTTTCTCGTAGCCAATATCATAATGCATCTAGTGGAAGGAAGTGTTTGCTTGCAAAAGAAAATTAAGATTCTTGCATTATCCGCAATGCTTCTCTGCTCCGCATCCATTGCGAGTGCAGAGTCATTCCAAATTGGAGATCAAGGAACGGACGTTGCCGAGATTCAGGGGCAGCTTTCGAGCGTAGGATATGATGTTGTCGCCGACGGTGATTTTGGCCCCGCGACGGCAGAGGCGGTCAAGGAGTTCCAAGCAGCACACGGTCTTGCCGTAGACGGCATGGTCGGTCCTTCGACCTATGAGGCGCTTCTTGGAAAAACGATGCCGCAGGTCAGCCGCGGATCAAACTATATCGTTCGCCGCGTAATTTCGGATTCGATGCAGTATTTGGGCGTTCCATATTCCTTCGGTGGAACAACGCCCTCCGGATTTGACTGCTCCGGTTTTGTCCGCTACGTCTTTGCAAACGCGGGCATCTACCTGCCGCGTACGGCGGATGCACAGTATGATGTCGGCTATCCGGTTTCCTCCGCGGAGATGGTTCCCGGTGATCTCGTGTTCTTCTCGACTTATGAATACGGACCTTCACATGTGGGCATCTATCTCGGCGACGGCAACTTCATCAACGCTTCGTCGAGCCGCGGGGTTGCGATTGACAATCTGCGCGGCGGCTACTGGGGCGCATGTTATATCGGCGCACGCCGCATTATGTGATGATGCAAAATCTTGGGAGGGGCATAGCCCCTCTTTTTTCATAGGAGAAATACGATGGCAGATCTCTTTCTCATCCTGCTGATTTTCCTAATGGTCTATTACGTTTTTGGAGACGAACTGTTCCCGCGATAAAATATTATTCCTATAAAATCAATGCTTTCGGTTGCATTCCCGTATGTTTTTCGGTAAGATGAGGAGCGTGTAAATCGCATGGAAGAACGGTGGTACCTAGCGGCGCTGATGCAGTGTCATAATATCGGGAGCGTGCGCATGTGCCGCCTGCGTACGAGAGTCTCCTCACCGGAGGAGATTTGGTCGATGAATGCGGCGGCCCTGCAAAACATCGGAGGACTTTCCTCTCTATTAGCTGAAAAACTTGCGCATCACACACACGAGCACCCCGATCTTCCGCAGCAGCTCGAGGAGCAGTGCGAAAAGCGCGGCATTCGGCTGGTGACGATAGACGAGGAACTTTATCCGATCATCCTCAAGGAAATCTTCGATCCGCCGATCGTGCTGTATTATCGCGGTATGCTGCTTGCCGATGCGCGACGCGTCGGCATCGTCGGCGCACGGAAGTTTACGCCGTATGGAGAAGCCGCCGCAATGGAGTTTGGAGATAAGCTCGCCGCGGCGGGGGTGACGGTAGTCAGCGGCGCCGCGCGCGGGATCGACAGTTGTGCGCACCGCGGGGCGCTGCGTGCGGGCAGGACGGCGGCGGTACTCGGCTGCGGCGTGGATATTGCATATCCGCCGGAAAATCGGCGGTTGATTGCACAAATCATCGACGCAGGCGGCGCCGTCCTTTCGGAGTATGCACCGGGAACGCAGCCGCTCCCCGCATTTTTCCCCGCGCGAAACCGCATTATCAGCGGACTCTCTGAGGGCGTTTTGGTCGTTGAAGCCGCGCGGCGCAGCGGTTCCCTCATCACGGCGGAAATGGCGCTCAGCGAAGGGCGCGACGTATATGCGATTCCCGGCAGCATATACTCTCCGCAGAGCGGCGGCTGTCACAATCTCATCCGCGCCGGAGCGCGTCTCGTAGAATCTCCTCATGAGATCCTCGAAGATATGAATATCGTCCCTTTGCCCAAACGCCCTGTGAAAGACCGCTTGACTCCGGAAGAAGCTCGTATTTATAAGGTGCTCTCCTGCGATCATCCGCTGACAATGGACGAGATACTGGAGAGCCTGCCCGATGCCGTAACGGCAAATATTCCGCTGCTCCTCCTTCAGATGCAGCTCAAGGGAATTATTACAGAAAATGAAATGCACGCCTATCGGCGCCTCGAAAGGAACTGACAGATTGGCTACGACATCATCTGTACGCAAGACAAAAGCAGTCAATGAAAAGACGAACAAAAAAAAGTCGGCGGGAAAAACGCTTGTTATTGTGGAGTCGCCCGCGAAGGCAAAGACCATTGAGCGATATTTAGGAAAGAACTATATCGTCAGGGCTTCGATGGGGCATTTGCGCGATCTCCCGAAGAGTCAATTCGGCATCGACGTGGAGGATGCGTTCACGCCGAAGTACATCAATGTGCGCGGAAAAGGAGATCTCATTCGTGCGCTCAAAAAAGAGGCAAAAGAAGCGGATAAGATCTATCTGGCAAGCGATCCCGACCGCGAAGGCGAAGCGATCGCTTGGCATCTTTCATTTATCCTAGGCGTCGATCCAAAGGAGAACTGCCGCATCGTCTTCCATGAGATCACAAAGCCCGCCATTGCCGAAGCGATCCATCATCCGCGCCCCATCAACATGGAGCAGGTGGACGCACAGCAGGCACGCCGTATGCTCGACCGCATCGTCGGATATAAACTCTCTCCTCTGCTCTGGCGCAAAGTCCGCAAGGGGTTGTCGGCAGGGCGCGTGCAGTCCGTGACGGTACGCCTCATATGCGACCGAGAGAAAGAGATTGAAGCCTTTCACTCCGAAGAATATTGGACGGTCAAGGCAAAGGTCAAAAAAGATAAGAGCTCATTCATTGCCGAACTAACGCACATCCGTGGAGAAAAGGCGTCTCTGCACAGCGAAGAGGAGACCACAAAGGTCACGGACGATCTCGCCGCGCAGGAATTTAAGATCAAGGAAGTCAAGCAGAGCGAACGCCGCAAGAAACCGGCGGCGCCGTTTACGACGAGTTCCCTCCAACAGGATGCCGCACGAAAGCTCGGCTTTACGTCCGGGCGCACAATGATGATTGCACAGCAGCTCTATGAGGGCGTTGTGCTGGGACGTCAAGGTGCGACCGGTCTCATCACCTATATGCGTACCGATTCGACGCGTCTCTCAAATCTTGCGATCGAGGAGGCGCGCGGCTATATTGGCGAGGAGTACGGGCAGGACTATGTGCCGGCAAAGCCCAACATCTACGCCGGCGGGAAAAAAGCACAGGACGCCCATGAGGCGATCCGACCGACGAGCATCCTGCGCCTGCCGTCCGAGGTGGAGCCGTATCTCAACCGGGATCAGCAGCGGCTCTATACGCTTATCTGGCAGCGTTTTGCCGCATGTCAAATGACGGCGGCGGTCTACGATACCGTATCCGCTCAAATCGAGGCGGGCGACTACCAGCTGCGCGCACATGGATCGAAGATTAAATTCAAAGGATATACCGTTGTCTATGCGGGTGCAGAGAGCTCTAAAAAGGAAAAGGATACGATCCTTCCGGAGCTGTCCGCAGGGGATATGCTCTCCCTCACCGCGCTCGACCCGGAGCAGCATTTTACGGAACCGCCGCCGCGCTATAACGACGCGTCCTTGGTAAAAGCGCTCGAGGACATGGAGATCGGACGTCCGAGCACCTATGCGCCCATCATCGAGACAATACAAAAACGAGGATATGTGGAACGCCGTGAAAAGCAGTTTCGCCCGACAGAGCTCGGCTTCATCGTTACGGATATGCTGGGCGAATATTTTAAGGATATTGTCGATGCGAAGTTCACCGCGAACCTCGAGGGCGAACTGGACGAGGTTGCCGACGGTTCGCTCAACAAGAACGAACTGCTGCAAAAATTTTATACCCCCTTTGACGAAACTCTCAAAAAGGCGGAAGAGATCATCGGCACCGTCGATCTGCCCGAGGAAATCACGGACATTCCCTGCGATAAATGCGGGAGAATGATGGTTGTTAAACAGGGACGGTTCGGTAAATTTTTGGCATGCCCCGGCTTCCCCGAGTGCCGCAATGCGAAGCCCCTGCTGCGCGATACGGGCGTACAGTGCCCCAAATGCGGCGGTAAAATCGTCGAACGCAAGAGTCGCCGCGGACGTGCATTCTACGGCTGCGACCGCTATCCTGACTGCGACTATACGACATGGGACGAGCCGCAGCAGGAGACCTGCAAGGTCTGCGGTTCGTTCATGCAAAAGCATCGCTACCGCACGGGGCGTACCATTCTCTATTGCAGCAACGAACAATGTGAATCCCGCATCGGCAGCCCGATTGAAAAAGAACTCGCGCGCCAGAAAGAGCGTGCCAACGCCAAGACAAGCAAAGATGCCGATGTAAGTGCGGACACGAATACAAAGACGCGTGCAAAGCGTACCGCCTCCCGTAAAAAAGGATCGAATACATGAAGAAGGTCATCGTTGTCGGCGCAGGGCTTGCAGGCAGTGAAGCCGCGTGGCAGGCAGCACGTCGGGGCGCAGAGGTGACGCTCTTCGAGATGCGCCCCGGACGTACCTCTCCCGCACACAAGACGGATGATTTTGCGGAACTGGTATGCAGCAACTCTCTGCGCGGCGCGGGACTTGAAAATGCCGTCGGCGTACTGAAAGAAGAAATGCGCCGGATGGATTCACTGATCATCCGAGCGGCGGACGCAACCGCAGTTCCTGCCGGCGGCGCTCTTGCCGTAGACCGCAGGAGGTTCAGCCGATATATTACGGAGCAAATCACCGCGCATCCCAACATCAGCATCCGGCGAGAAGAGATCAAGGCCGTTCCGCGTGACGAAGACGCCGTTGTTATTATCGCCTCGGGACCGCTCACGTCCGGTGCGCTTGCCGATGAAATTCATGCCTTGCTCGGCGACGACGCACTGTACTTTTACGACGCGGCGGCGCCGCTTGTGGATGCTGCGAGCATCGATATGACACAGGCATATCGAGCATCCCGCTACGGGAAAGGCGAACCCTCCTATCTGAACTGTCCCATGAACGATAGGGAATACGAAGCGTTTTGGCAGGCGCTCACAGCGGCTGAAAAAGCGGATGTGCATGATTTTGAAAAAGAGATTTTCTTTGAGGGATGTATGCCCGTTGAGGTTATGGCATCGCGCGGCAAAGACACGCTCCTCTTTGGACCTCTCAAACCGATGGGGCTGGAGCATCCGGAGACGGGAGAGCGTTCGTATGCCGTCGTTCAGCTCCGACAAGACAATGCGGAGGGGACGATTTACAATATCGTCGGATTCCAAACGCGCCTTAAATGGGCGGAACAGCGCCGCGTATTCCGGATGATACCGGGACTCTCTCATGCGGAATTCCTGCGTTACGGCGTAATGCATCGAAACACCTTTATCAACGCACCGCGGCATCTGCGCCCGACTTTTCAGCTGCGCTCGGAGAATACACTATTCTTCGCCGGACAGATGACGGGCGTCGAGGGGTATGTCGAGTCGGCGGCTTCCGGCCTTACGGCGGGGATCAACGCCGCACGCATCGCGGCAGATCGCACACCTGTCGTATTTCCGCAGACAACGTGTCACGGCGCGCTCGCGCATTATATTACGACCTGTGACCCGGCACATTTCCAACCGATGAATATCAATTTCGGACTCTTGCCGCCGCTCGAAGATCTGCCGCGCCGTACGCGGAAACCGGAAAAAAAGCTGCTGACCGCGCGCCGCGCACTTGCCGCATTAGATGATTTCCTGCAAGAAAACGGAAAGGAATCGCCATGACATTTCATGCGACCACAATCGTCGCCGTAAAGAAGGGGAATAAGGTCGCGATTGCCGGAGACGGACAGGTGACCTTTGGAGAGCGCGCCATTATGAAGGCGACCGCACGCAAAGTACGTCGGCTCTATCACGGAAAGATCCTTGCGGGATTCGCGGGATCGGTGGCGGACGCATTTACCCTGTTTGAAAAATTTGAGGCAAAGCTCGAATCCTACAGTGGAAACCTCCAGCGGGCGGCTGTAGAATTGGCAAAGGATTGGCGTACGGACAAGGTACTGCGCAAACTTGAGGCGCTCCTGCTCGTCGCGGACAAGGACGGCATCCTCATGATCTCGGGCAACGGCGAAGTGATCGAGCCGGACGGCGACTGCACTGCCATCGGATCGGGCGGCTTCTTCGCTCTTGCCGCAGCGCGTGCCCTCACACTGCACAGCGACATGGACGCTCCTGCCGTCGCGAAGGAATCACTCGCCATCGCGGCGGACATATGTGTCTATACGAATCATAACATTACGGTGGAGGTGCTGGAATCATGAGTTCTATCGGCGTGAACGAACAGACACCGCGCGAGATTGTTACAGAACTGGATAAATATATTGTCGGCCAGCAGGAAGCGAAGCGCGCCGTCGCCATCGCCCTGCGCAACCGCTGGCGCAGCCGGCAGCTCGATACCGATATGCGCGAGGACATCATTCCGAAGAACATCCTCATGATCGGCTCTACGGGTGTCGGCAAAACGGAGATCGCCCGCCGCCTTGCCCGTCTCGTCCGTGCGCCCTTTCTCAAGGTCGAGGCGACGAAGTTCACAGAGGTCGGATATGTCGGACGCGACGTTGAATCCATCGTGCGGGATCTCGTAGAGACAGCCGTGCGTATGGTGCGCCGGGAGAAACTGGAAGAGGTCAAGGAAAAGGCGGCGGAAAACGCAGAGGAACGCCTGATCGACGTCTTTGTTCCTGCGCCAAAGAAATCGGTGAACCCGCTCGGCAAACTCTTTGGCGCAGAGGAAAAACCCGCCGAAGAGAAGCAGGAACCGCCGAAATATCAAGCCGGACGCGACTGGGTGCGCAAGCGTCTGCACGCGGGAGAACTCGAAGACGAGATGATTGAGATCGATGTGGAGGAATCCTCCCGTCCCATGGCAGGAATGTTCGCCGGATCATCGCTCGAGGGAGTCGGCGATAATTTACAGTCGATGATCGGTTCTCTTGTTCCAAAGCGCCGCCGCAGGAGAAAGGTTTCCGTCCGTCAGGCGCGTAAATTATTTACCGCCGAAGAGGCGGATAAACTTGTCGATATGGATGTCGTTGCAGACGAGGCGGTATATGCCGCGGAATACAGCGGTATCGTGTTTCTTGATGAGATCGATAAGATCGCCGTCGGCAACGGACACAGTTCGGGTGCGGATGTATCGCGCGAGGGTGTCCAGCGGGATATTCTGCCGATCGTGGAGGGATCGACCGTTGTTACGAAGTACGGTCCTGTCAAGACGGATCATATCCTCTTTATCGCCGCGGGAGCGTTCCATATTGCAAAGCCTTCCGATCTTATTCCGGAGCTGCAGGGGCGCTTTCCGATCCGTGTCGAGCTGAAATCACTTGTCAAAGAGGATTTTGAGCGCATTCTCACGGAGCCAAAGAACGCGCTCATCAAGCAGTATGCTGCGCTCCTCGGGGCAGAGGGCGTTACGCTGACCTTTGGAGACGATGCGATCGGGCGTTTGGCAGAGCTTGCCGAGACGGTTAACGAACAGACGGAGGATATTGGCGCACGCCGTCTCTATACGCTCCTTGAAAAACTCCTTGAGAATCTGTCGTTCGATGCACCCGATCTGACCGAAAAAGACATCGTCATCGATACGGCGTATGTGGATCGTTACCTTGCCGACATCGCGCGAGATCACGACATGTCGCGGTTTATTCTGTAACGCCTGCGAAACGATAAAAACGATTCGGAGAATTTTTTCCGAATCGTTTTTTCTATTGCCTAAGACTTAATTTTATGCGATAATTCAACATGAGATATACTGTGCTTGGAGGATGAGGCAAATGGATGAACAGCAGGGGCTTTTTGAACAAGCTCTGCACCGACCGCTTGCGGAACGTGTTCGTCCACATACGCTGGAGGATTTTGTCGGACAGGAGCACCTTCTGGGGAAAGGAAAAATTCTGCGTCGCCTCATCGAAAGCGATCAAATTACTTCAATGATCTTTTGGGGACCTCCGGGCGTTGGAAAAACCACGCTGGCGCAGATCATTGCGGCGCGGACAAAGGCGGAGTTTATTACGTTTTCCGCAGTGTCCGGCGGCATCAAGGACATTCGAACCGTCATGCAGGAAGCCGAGCGAAAGCGTTCCTACGGTCAGCGTGTCATCATTTTCGTCGATGAGATTCATCGTTTTAACAAAGCACAGCAGGATGCCTTTTTGCCCTTTGTGGAAAAAGGGAGTATCGTCCTCATCGGCGCGACGACGGAAAATCCGTCGTTTGAAATCAACGGCGCGCTTTTGTCTCGCTGCCGCGTATTCGTACTGCAAGGATTGAAAACGGAGGACATTCGAAAGCTCCTATTGCGCGCGGCGGCACTTCCTAGCGGGCTCGGCGGTCAAAAGATAGACATATCGGAGGACGCTGTGCTTGCGGTTGCACGCTTTGCCAACGGAGATGCACGCAGCGCACTCTCCACATTTGAGATGCTGATCCTCAATGCGGAGGAAAAAGACGGCATTGTTACGGTGACGGAAGAAAATCTCGCACAATGCATTTCCCGCAAGTCACTCCTCTATGATAAGACGGGGGAGGAACATTATAATCTGATCTCGGCGCTCCATAAGTCGATGCGCAATTCCGATCCCGATGCCGCCGTGTACTGGCTCGCGCGCATGCTCGAAGCAGGGGAAGATCCTCTTTATGTTGCGCGGCGAGTTACGCGTTTTGCGGCGGAGGATGTCGGTCTTGCCGACCCGCGTGCGCTTGAGATCGCCGTCGCGGCATATCAGGCATGCCGGTATATCGGTGTTCCCGAGTGCAACGTACATCTCACCGAGGCAGTGATCTACCTCTCGCTTGCCCCGAAATCGAATGCGATGGAAGTTGCCTACTTATCTGCCGCAGCGGATGCACGCACGATGCTTGCCGAACCGGTACCGCTTGTCATTCGAAATGCCCCGACCAAACTCATGAAGGAGCTAGACTACGGCAAAGGCTATCAATATGCGCATGATGCGGCGGAACATATCACAAATATGCAGTGTCTGCCCGATGCACTTGCGGATCGAACATATTACCACCCGACGGATCAAGGCGTCGAAGGACGATTCCGCGAGCGTCTGGACGCGATTAAGAAATGGAGAGCAGACCATGCGCCGCATCGTAAAAACTAGATGATGCAGACGTATGCCGCTATATCAAAATATATTGTTACAGTCGATGTGTATTATTTTTTGAACAGGAAAGGCAGGAATCCCGGCGTTGGATGGAAAGCTGAAACTATATGGATTTAACAATCTCACGAAAGCGCTGAGTTTCAATATTTATGATATTTGCTATGCAAAATCTGCGCGAGAACAGCGGGACTATATCAAATATATTGACGAACAGTATAATTCCGACCGACTTACCAAGATACTTTCTCAAGTGACGGATATGATTGGGGCGCGTATTCTCAATATTGCAAAGCAGGACTATGAGCCGCAGGGGGCGAGCGTGACGATGCTGGTTGCGGAAGAAGCCGCCGTCATATCCGGCAGTAAGAAACCCGTCAACAGAGCCGCCGCAGCGCCCGAAACGATACTGGCGCATCTTGACAAGAGCCATGTGACCGTTCACACATATCCGGAGTTCCATCCGGATACGAGCATCGCGACGTTCCGCGTCGATATCGATGTTGCGACTTGCGGAGAGATCACGCCGCTGCAAACACTCGATTACCTCATTAGCCAGTTTGATTCGGATATCATTACGATGGACTATCGTGTGCGCGGATTTACGAGAGATCTGCAGGGGCGCAAGCTGTTCATGGATTCGAAAATGACCTCGATCCAAGAGTTTATCAAGCAAGAAACCCTGGACGAATACGATGCGGTGGACATCAATCTCTATCAGGCCAGCCTTTTTCATACGCGTATGCTCATCAAGGAGCCGCAATTACAAAATTATCTCTTTAATACAGATGTCGATGAAATCCCGCCAAAGACACGACTGCTGATCAGTACCAGTCTTCGGCGCGAGATGATAGAGATCTTCAGCGGACGCAACGTCTATTAGGAGATGTTCGTATGCCCATGTTCAAAAAGTCCCTTGCCGTATTGCTCATTCTCGTTGCCGCCGCTATAGGCGGCACAATGTACGGCTACTATTCGGAACAGGAAACATTGGCGCTTGACGCGGGGACGAACATGCCGCCGGAACCGCCGCGTTCCGTGACCGTATATGTTTCGGGAGAGGTGAAAAAACCGGGACTCGTTATACTCCCCGAAGGAAAACGTGTCGCCGATGCCGTGAACGAAGTCGGCGGCGTGATAGAAACGGCAGACATTGACCGCGTGAATATGGCGGCGCTGCTTGAAGACGGAATGCATATACGCGTACCGGAAAATCAAAAATTCGGCAGTAAGACCGCCGTGCCCGCGGGGAACGATACAGACGGGCGGATCAACATCAACACAGCAAACGAGAAGGAACTGCAGGAGCTTCCCGGCATCGGTCCCGCGATGTCGGCACGTATTGTGGAGTATCGTGAAGCAAACGGGAACTTCAAGAAGATTGAAGATATAAAAAAGATACGCGGAATCGGCAACGCAAAATTTGAAAAACTAAAGGACAAGGTGACCATATGAAAACAGGGCAGTATCAGCTCACGTTTCTTATCGCCCTGTTATTTTCCCTTTGTCTCGGTATTTTCTGCAGCGCATATTTTGATATTTCTTTTTCTGCCGCGCTGCCGTATTTTTTATCCGTACTGCTGATTGGAAGCGGCGCGGCGATATTCCTGATATATCGGCAAAGCCCAAAGACATGGATTGTCTTCGTCGGGCTTTTTTTTCGTATTGGGGATGCTTCGATTCGCGGCGGTCTATGATCTTCCGGCTTCCGATATTTCGAATTACGCGGGACAAGATGCCAAGGTCGAAGGTGTCGTTACAGAACCGCCTCGTATTACCGCAGATCCGGATGGGGGTGTTCATCTGCGTTATACGGCACAGGTAACATCTATATTTTCCAAAGGAGAAGAACATGTCGGAGAAGGGAATATACTTATTTATTCCCGCGTGCGTGCCGGAGACGACCTGCCTGAAGTGCATATCGGGGATCATATTTCTGCCGAAGGAACAGTGCGCCGACCGCACAGTTATCAAAACCCGGGGCAGATAGATACGGCGTTCCTTTTGCACAGCCAAGGAATTACAGCGCGGCTTCACACAAGCCAAGATTCTCTTTCTTTTCAGCGTGCAGAAAAATATTCGTTATTTCAGAATATCATCCAATTTGCGGCAGATGTGCGTACACACTATATCAATCGCATGTCGGAGGTGATGCCGCACAGCGATGCAGCGGCGATTTTTGCAATGCTGTTTGGAGGATACGAAGGCATACGACCGGAACTATTAGAAGCCTTTACCACAACGGGAATTATACATATTTTATCTGTTTCCGGCTCCCATATCAGCTTGATTGCCGCCGTGACGGCATGGTTCTCTATAATTCTGAAATTTCCCAAATGGGCGCGGGCAATCTCTGTGATTTTTGTCATTTCAGCCTATGTCGTATTGGCAGGATTCGTGCCGCCTGCCGTACGTTCTGGCATTATGGGCGGAATTGCTTTTGTCGGACTTGTTCTAGGGCAGGAACGGGACGCGCAGCGTATCTTGATTGTGACGGGGATCTTGATGCTCCTCGTCTCTCCGCTGCTGTTTTTCCATATCAGCTTTCAATTGTCCTTTCTTGCAACGGCGGGGCTACTTTTTATTGCGCCCATACTGTTTCAACGTATGAAAGGGATATCCGTATTTGCCGCAGGCAGTTTATCCATCACAATGTCAGCGCAACTCGCGACGCTCCCCATGCTCGCATGGTATTTCAATCAGGTGTCGCTGTCGTCTTTATTATCGAATTTTATTGTCGTTCCGATTGTGGACATCATCATTATCGTCGGGCTTTTGGGCGGGATTACGGCGTGGATCATCCCTCTAGCGGGGAAAGTTGTATTTGCGTTTGACAGCATATTGCTTGCCATATCGTTTGAATTGACACGCTTTATGGCGGCGCTGCCGGCTTCTAAAATTTTTGTTCCGACGCCGGAGGTTGGTGTCGGATGTGCCTATTACACCTTGCTGCTGCTCATATTTGCACCGCAAGAACTGCGTGACCACTTGATAGAATTTATCAAGGGGAAACAAAAGGCTATTGGTGTCTCCCTCGGCGTACTGCTTATTTTTTCATCTTTCGCTATATTGCACAGCCTGCCGAACTATCGGTTCACTTTATTGATGTAGGGCAGGGGGACTCGGTTCTTCTAATTACGCCGCATGGTCATGCGATGATGTTTGATACCGGCGGAACGAGAGACGATGCGTTTGACATTGGCGCACGGGTAGATGTTCCGTATCTGCTGCACTATGGCGTGCGCGAGCTCGACTATATATTTCTCTCACACGCACATGCGGATCATGCCGCGGGCGCACATGCGATTCTTGCAAAAATGCCGGTCAAGCACGTGTTCATTGCGGATGAGGGGGTTACAGAATATGCGAGAAGTATGCATATGGGAGACAGCGATCCACTGCTGTTAAAATTTAGCAAGTCGGAAGAGGGAAGGCGAATCACAGTGGACGGCGTCACTATCGATACCGTCTACGCGCCGCCCTATGATCCGTCGGACAGCGCAACCGGCAACGAGGTGTCGAATGTCTATCGTGTGCACTATGGCAGCGCGAGCTTTTTGTTTACCGGCGATTTGGTCAAAGAACACGAGGCGAAGCTGCTTGCACTTCATAAGGACATACAGAGCACAGTCCTAGAAGTTCCGCATCACGGTTCAAATACATCGAGTTCAGAGGAATTTATCGCCGCCGTACATCCCGTATACGCCGTATACTCGGTGGGGAGAGATAATACATTTGGGCATCCGAAACAGGAGGTGGCGGATCGATACGAAAAACAAGGCATAAAAACGCTGCGAACGGATTATGACGGGGCAATCGTATTTCGCACCGACGGCAGCCGTCTTAAGGTGGAAACCTATACGGCGCACAAAATCCTGCACTAACGCATTGCGCGGGGGCATAATTTTATTTATAATAGCGATAGACTCTTCAATACAAAGCGAGGATATGATGAAAAACTATGGCGTAGTTTTTGATGTTGACGATACGTTATACGATATGTCTATTCCCTTTTTGGGTGCCTACCAATCCCTCTATGGCACGCGGTATCGGTTTCCAACGAACGATCTGTTCCTCTTATTTCGTCGCTACAGTGACGAACGCTTTGACGATACGCAAACCGGGAAGATGTCGATGGAGGCACTTTATGCCTATCGTCTTCGCATGACTATGCAGGAATACGGGGTCTCCGTCACTGATGAGGAGGTGTTGGAGTTTCAGCGCCGTTATGTGGAATTTCAATACCGGATTCGTCTCACCGATACGATGAAGCATATTCTTGATACATTACGGGAAAAGAATGTAAAAATGGGTGTTATCACGAATGGCAACTCCGTACATCAGCGTGAAAAAATCAAATCGTTGAATCTTGCACACTGGATTCCCGCAGAACATGTCATCGTCTCCGGCGATCATGATTTTCGCAAGCCCGATGTACGTATATTTCGAGAGATGGAGCGTCGGCTGGATCTTCCCGCAGAGCGTCTCCTCTACGTTGGAGACGCATTTGCCCTCGATATACCGGGTGCCTGTCATGCCGGATGGCATACACTGTGGTTCAACCATCGACACCGCATCAAACCGGACGATACAAAAATTACAGCGGATATTGAAGTTCATAGCGAGGAAGAGCTTTCTATGCGGCTTTTAGCATATATAACAACGGTATCATAAATCCTAATTTCAATATCAAATCGAATGCCGCGGAACTTGAATTTTGTCTTGCTGTCAATCCTAAATAATGATATTATTACACCGTAGACTTTCGAGCGGTGTGACTCCAAACTCGTATATTTTAGGGAGGGTCATGATATATGTTCAATTTCAAACAGAAAGACGATGAGTTTTTCAGTCTCTTCCTAGAAAGTGCTAAGTTTTTTCACACTGGGGTATTGGTTCTTAATGACGTAATGAAGGACTATACCTGTGTCGGTGAGAAAGTCAAAGAAATTGACCGCATTGAACATGAAGCGGATAACGTCAACGATCGTATCATCGATAAGCTGAACCTTACGTTTATCACCCCCATTGACCGTGAGGACATCTATGCCCTTGCAAATAATTTAGACGACGGGGTAGACCTGCTGCAGGGAACTTTACAGCGCTATCATATGTACCATGTCGGTGAGCCGATGCCCGGCGCGGTCAAACTGACGGAGCTGCTTATCGTGGCGACTGAAGAAGTTGTGCGCGCATTTTCCTTTTTGGATAATATCCGAAAGAATCAAGTTCAAATCCTCGATGCGTCTCATAAGATAGAACGCTATGAAAGTGAAGGGGACTCCATCTATCGGCAGGAAGTCGCGTATTTATTCGAGCACGAAACGAATGCAATCGAACTCATACGCTGGAAGGACGTCTTAGAGCAACTGGAGGATACGCTTGATCACTGCGAGCTCATTGCCGACATGCTGCGGGGAGTGGTAATGAAATATGCCTGATTTGCAGCTTTTGATTTTCTTAGTGATCCTGTTGGCGCTCATTTTTGATTTTATCAACGGCTTTCATGACACGGCGAACGCAATCGCCACTTCTGTATCGACGCGGGCAATTCATCCGCAGCACGCCATCATCATGGCTGCCGTTCTGAATTTCCTCGGGGCAATGTATAGCACGGGCGTTGCGAAAACCATCGGCTCTGACATTGTGAAATCTGCGGGACATGTGGACGAGCATGTCCTGATTGCCGCACTCTTCGGCTCTATTATATGGAATATTATCACATGGCGGTTCTCTATGCCGTCCAGCAGCTCGCACGCGCTCATCGGCGGGGTAATCGGCGCCGTTCTTATGTCCTCGGTCGGTTCGGACGGATTGAACTTCTACGGCATTGGCAAAATTATACTATCTCTCATTCTATCGCCGCTCGTCGGTCTTGTATCCGGCTGCATCATTATGTCGGCGCTCTTTCGCTTCTTTGGTCATTTTCGACCGACTTCCATCAATGGAAAATTCAAGAAGATGCAAATATTATCAGCCGCGACAATGGCGTTTTCTCACGGTTCAAATGATGCGCAGAAGTCTATGGGCATTATTACCCTTGCGTTATTGTCCGGCGGCTATATCGATGTCTTTGAGGTACCGACTTATGTTAAGGTACTGGCGGCGACGGCAATGGCGTGCGGAACGGCGGCAGGGGGATGGCGCATCATAAAAACCATCGGCGGAAAAATATTTAAGCTCCAGCCGATCTCAGGTTTTGCAGCAGATCTCAATTCATCCATAATCATATTCGGAGCGACGCTTCTCCATTTACCGGTGAGCACGACACATGTCGTCTCAGGTTCTATCATGGGTGTCGGCGCTGCCAAGCGTATTAATGCAGTTCGTTGGGGTGTCGCACAGCAAATGGTTATCGCATGGGTTCTAACCATCCCTTGTACCGCCGTTATGGGTGCACTGACATATAAACTAGTTACCGCATTAGTTTAGTCATATACAAATAAAATCCTGCACTACTGATGGGCAGGATTTTTGTATATCTAAACATAGAGCAGAAAACTAAACGCTATCTACTATCATATGTAAATAAAGGAGCATGTAAGAATGGAAAAAAGTCTGCTGGAAATCGCCCGGGAACATAGTCATGAATACGCTAGCCCCATCGTTGCCGCTGTTGTCGACGGAGAGGTGCACGATCTGCAGTCGTTATATCATGAGAGCAACGATATAAAGTTTATAGAACTAAATTCCCGCCTTGGTTGGAGAGTCTATCGGCGCTCCGTATTGTTTCTTTTAATTGTTGCCGTAAACGAATTGGATAAAGATGCGGAAGTCATTGCAAAATTTACAGTGAACAAGGGGCTGTTTTGCGAAATACAGCATCCCGACAAGAGCATTGATGTACATTTTGTCAAGGAAATCGAGGCCGTCATGCGGCAAATGATTTCCGAGAATATAGCCTTTTGCAAACGCTCCGTTGCGAGAGAAGAAGCGATCGAGCTCTTCCGCAAGGAAGGGCGCTATGGGAAGGTGCATTTGATATCGGAGCTGACACAGCCGTATATTAGCCTCTATACATGTAAATCGTATGCAGACTACCTATATGGTCCGATGCTGCACGAAACAAAAGAGCTGAATCAATTCGAGCTTGACCATGAAAAAACCGGCGTACTGATCCGTACGCCGGACGAGATGACAAACGGTAAAATACGAAAGCGCATCAACCAGCCAAAATTCGAGCTTATCCTGTCCGAATCGAAAACATGGGCGGATATTTTAGATTGTCGATACATCTCCGATCTGAACAGGATCAATAAAAATCATGAGATCGGGGAGCTGATCCGGGTTTCGGAAGGGCTGCAGGAAAAGAAGATCGCTCAGATTGCGGATCATATCTCTTCCAATAGTGACGATACACGCATCATTTTGATTGCCGGCCCTTCTTCCTCCGGAAAGACGTCTTTTGCACAGCGTCTGCGCATACAACTGCGTGTCAATGGCCTGCATCCGATCATGCTGTCCCTAGACGATTATTTCCTCAATCGTGAGGATACGCCGCGCAACGAGCGCGGAGAATATGACTACGAGTGTCTGGAAGCCCTCGATACAGAGCTTTTCAATCAAAATATGGTCGATCTTCTTGCCGGAAAAGAAGTTGTTCTGCCGCGCTTTAATTTCGTTAGCGGAAAAAGAGAATGGGGCAAGAGCAAACCTATATCGATTCGCTCGGATCAGCCGATCATCATAGAGGGGATTCACGGGCTAAACGAGGCGCTGACAAAGGAAATCCCGCGCAAGAATAAATACAAGATCTATATCAGCGCATTAACTCAGCTCAATATTGATGCACACAATAGGATTCCAACGACGGATATACGATTTTTGCGCCGATTGGTACGAGACCATCAATTTCGCGGCTCAAAAGCCATCAAGAGCATCAAACAGTGGCCGGACGTCAGGGCTGGGGAAGAAAAATACATATTCCCGTTTCAAGAGGATGCCGATGTCCTTTTCAACTCGGCGCTGATTTATGAGGTCGGCGTACTAAAGAAATATGCGATTCCTCTTCTAAAGGAAATAAAAAAAGGGGAGGACGGATATACAGAAGCTGCCTTAATTCTCCGATTCTTACAGTATGTGAACGAGATAACAGCGGTGGACGAGATACCGAACAATTCGATTTTGCGCGAGTTTATCGGGAAATCAGTGTTTTTCTCTTGAATACGAAAAGGAGACGGACTGCAAAGCAATCCGTCCCCTCGAATGATTCTAGGAAGCGTTATTATTCTTTGACATACGCCGTGATGGGCTTGTAGTGCGCCTTGAAGAACTCTTCTGCGACCTGCGGGAAAAGCGCATAGGACAGAACGTCCTCATCGGAAGGATTCAGATAGCCTTTTGTTTTGAGCTCTTCCTTAAACTCTGCAAACGTCTTAGCCTTGGCATCCTCGATGGAGCAGTCATCGATGATATCCTTGGGATCTATCTTCAAGGTGTCCGTCAGGAATGCACGATCGATTTCAACCGGCGTCTTGCCGAATTTTCCGCGTGCAAGATCCTTAAACTCGTTTGGAACCATCTTATAGCGCTCGCCTGTCATGACGTTAAACGTTGCCATCGTGCCGACGATCTGCGAAGACGGCGTGACAAGAGGAGGATAACCGATGTCCTTGCGAACGCGCGGCATCTCATCAAGGAGATCTTGATAGCGGTCTTCCATGCCGGCTTCTTTGAGCTGATTTGCAAGGTTGGAGAGCATACCGCCCGGGATCTGGAAGTCCAGAACATTGGGGTTGATGTCGAAGTATCCTTTTAGGTTAAAGGTCTTGATCAGATCCTGCTTGACCTTGAGGAAATGTTTGGAGATCGGCGTCATCGCCTGACGATCGAGCCCCGTGTCGCGCTCCGTCCCCTCGAGCATAGCAACCATCGTCTCTGTGCACGGCTGCGACGTATCGCTGGAGAAGGGGGCAAGAGCCGTATCAATGATGTCGACGCCGGCTTCAACCGCCTTGATGTACGTTGCATGACCAAATCCGGACGTGCAGTGCGTATGCAGGTCAATGGGAATCTTGACGGCGGCTTTGAGCTTCGTGATAAGATCCTCAGCGACATATGGCTTCAGAAGTCCCGACATATCCTTGATACAGACGGAATGGCATCCCATCTTTTCGAGTTCGACCGCCAGCTCAACGAACATTTCGTTGGTGTGCACAGGGCTGATCGTGTATACGAGACAGCCTTGGACATGCGGCTTTTCGGGACATTTGAGCGCGGCGCTGATCGCCACTTTCAGGTTGCGAATGTCGTTGAGCGCATCGAAGATACGGAAGACGCCGATACCGTGTGCAGAGGCTTTTTGAACGAACTTTTCTACAACATCGTTGGAATAATGATTATAGCCGAGCAGGTTCTGACCGCGCAAGAGCATCTGGATCGGGGTCTTGAGGTGCTTCTTCAGAGTGTCCAAACGTTCCCACGGATCTTCATCAAGGAAACGCAGGCAAGAATCAAATGTTGCTCCGCCCCAAGCTTCAAGGGAGTTGTACCCGATGGCATCAAGCGCCTCAAGCTGCGGAAGCATATCCGAAATTCTCATGCGGGTTGCCAGCAGTGACTGATGTCCATCGCGGAGCACAGTCTCAGTGATTTTTACAGGATTCTTTGACATAAAAGAACACTCTCCTTGACTAAAAATCATAATCAAAAATTATATAACCCAACATCTAAATTATAGGATTAAACGGGAGCGTTGTCAATCATAAGTTATAAAATTCACATATCTTTATTCTATTTTTACGCTTAACTATCCATAATGGTAATTATGGATAGTTAAGAAGGAAGAACTTTAGAAAAGGGTTTTTTGTCATTTTAGCGAATAGTTACTATTTAATGAACGGTATACGAATTTACTGCACATCGGAAAGGATTTATCATATGGAACTTCATCTTCTATCGTTTGTGCGATTGAATGACGAACAGATCGATCTTCTGCATCACGCATCGCCCGGCTGCACTGTCGTATGCGGGCGTCCGGAACAAACTGCTTCTGTGATGCCTGATGTCGATATACTGCTGGGATATGATTTCCAAATAGATATCGATACATTCCTCCAGCAGATGCCAAAGCTAAAATGGATTCATACCTTTAGCGCGGGTGTTGAGAAACTGATGGCCAGCGAGGATTTTTGCCGATCGGATATTTTACTTACAAATTCGCGCGGTATCCACGGGATCCCTATGGCAGAGCATATTCTTGGCACTATGCTCGCATCGAGCCGCCGACTGATCGAGGCATGGGAAAATCAAAAAAATCACCAATGGAAGCGTTTAACTTCTCCCGACGAACTCTACGGTAAAACGGCGGCAGTTATCGGACTTGGCAGCATCGGACGCGAGGTTGCAAAACATCTGAAAAATATGGGGATGCACGTCGTTGCCGTAAAACAAAAAGAAACAACCGAACCGTTTGTCGATCAGCTGCTTCCGATAGCACAGATTTCCGAGGCGCTCTCCTGTGCGGATTATGTTATTGTCACACTGCCGTTGACGCCTGAAACAACCAATATGTTTAATCAGGATGCATTCCGTCTCATGAAGAAAAATGCGTTTTTTATCAATGTATCAAGAGGCGCCGTGGTAAACGAGAACGACCTTATGGCGGCTCTTTCCTCCGGGATGATTCGCGGCGCTTCTCTCGATGTTTTCGCGGTAGAACCGCTGCCGGAGGATTCTCCGCTATGGGACGTTCCAAATCTATACATTACGCCGCATTATTCATCCGTTTCCCCAATGTATCTGGAGCGCTCTCTCAAGATCTTTCGCAGCAACCTGCAGATATTCCCGCAGCGTATCGGTATGATGAATGTCGTCGATAAGACACGCGGATACTGATCGTTAGTTCTGTGCGTCTGCCCGCTTCAAAATAGAAAGTACCGGATCATCTTCCGGTGCTTCTTTTTTTTGATGCTGCGCTACAATGACTGCTTCCCTATACCTCCCTATCATCCGAAGTTTCTCCGCACCGATTTCCGGGTGATGATAAGAAACATAAAAGGCGGTTCCAACCTTTCCGCAGATTCCACTCTTGTCTTTTTTTGAAACAAAGAACGGTATCGTCGACGGAAAGAATCGGCGTGCAAGAACGGATAGAACTTTACCCCAAACATCCGTCGTCCCTTTTGTTTTCCCTATATCGTGCAGTAACGCACAGCGAATGAGGAAGATATAGTCATCGGAGGATAAATGCCGCTCTTCTCGATAGATTTCCTTCGCGGTAAGCGCCACATGAAATGCATGAAACCGATCCGCAGGATGCATCGCATAAAAAAGCTCCTGTTCATCATCGGTGAGATAAGATCTGACAAAGGTATGGGTACCTGTGTCCATTTTCCCCCATATTGCCCAATAAAATTGTCGTATGCGCTGTATCATAAGAAAGGCTCGCCGCAGCTACTCATAAGCTTCCTCTTTCTGCTCTTCGTGTGGAAATAGTCTGCTCAGAACAAGCGCATATCCGTCGGCGCCATAGTTCAGACAGCGTTTCACACGGCTGATTGTCGCGGTGCTCGCGCCTGTCTGCGCAACAATCTCATCGTATGTCCCGCCTTCATACAGCATATGAGCAACCTCAAGACGCTGGGCAATCGCCTTGAGTTCTGCAATGGTACATATGTCCTCAAAGAACCGATAGCATTCCTCTCGTGTATTCAATAAAACGGTCGCATCACATAGCTGATCAGTCAGATGATCTCTGAGTTTATGGTTTGGCATATTTATTCCCTCTTAAAAAATCATTTTGCACAATAACGCTTTATTACGTCACAATATAAAATACTTCCTAGAAAAAGTAAAGCGTCACACGCCGCCATGAAAGCAGTCACGGAATAAAGTGCAGCTTGATATGCTCCGTATCCCCGTGCACCTCCGTTATATCGGACGGAACGGATATAACGACGCGTTTTCCTCCGCCCTCCGTTTCGCCATCCGAAATTTCCTGCACGGTACCGCTCAGTTTCATTCGGTCTAATTGATACTCTACCGGCTGTCCTAGATATATCCTATCTATTTCTTCTCCGATAATCTCTGTCTCAATCCATGGATTTTCTGCAAGGCGCACCTGCAGAAGAACCTCGCCCGTCTGTACGTGATCGCCAGGCATAACGAATAGTCTGGTTATCGTTCCCGCGTACGAAGAAACAATATCACTTGCCGCTGTCTCCTCTTTTGCTTTCTTTAATGTCTCTTCGGCGGCTTGGACTTGTCGCTTAGCTGCTTCGACAGTATTGGGATCGACGGTTATTTTTATCGGCGAGGACGATGAATAAGATGACGCACTTTTGATAACTTCGTAGTTTGCAATCGATTCATCGCGTTTTGCGGCGCTGATCGCCCCCATTTCATAGAGGGCTTTCATCCGCTCCATGCGTGTCTCTGCTTCGATGAGTTCATGATTGTTTTCGGTACTGCGGACACTGCTTGTCGTATTTCCAATAATACCGTTTTGAAGCTGTGCAAGATTGCTTTTTGATAAATCTAAATTTTGCTGCAAACGTAAGATCTCTTCCTCGGTTATTTGGTTTCGAACAACCGCCAAAACCGTTCCCTCTTCGAGAAAGCTCCCCTCCTGTGCCGTCATATCCTCTACCGTACCGCCGCTTGGGGAAAGTATATTTTCCGTGCGGTGCATAAGACGTCCTTCGGCGATAAGTGTCGTATGATTATTTGTATCTGTTTGCATCATAATATACGCGATACCGCCCGCCAAGATACAAAGCGCTATGCAGAAGCGTCCCGTATATTTTTTATATCGCTTGTAATATCGACATCCATCCTAAAATCCTTTCTAAAAAAGGCCGTCAGCATATGTGACAGCCTTTCAAGAAACCGTATTAGTTGTTTGCCTGCCGCTGGATTACGGAAATTGCCGCATCAAATGCCTGAGGAATGTTTTCGGGGGTCTTCCCGCCCGCCTGCGCCATATCCGGGCGACCGCCGCCGCCGCCGCCCACTTCCTTCGCGGCTTCTTTGATAATTTGTCCGGCATGAGCCCCGGCGCTCACCGCATTCTTATCCGCCTTAACAACGAGGCTGACCTTATCGTCAATGACCGCAGCAAGAATCACGATCCCATGATCGAGTTTCTCGCAGGCAAGGTCGGCGATGGTACGCAATTCGTCCATAGAATCAACATTCGCCTTACCAACGACGACATGGAAGGCGCCGATCTCACGAACGGCCATTAGGAGTTTCTGTGCATCGGCTTTATCCCTAAACTCGGCAAATTGACGAAGCTGTTCCTGCATCGCTTTCCTCTCGTCAAGGAATTTATCGATTTGAGAGGACAGATCTTCCGGTCTTGTTTTCAGCTTTTCGGATATTTCCTGTACGGTATGGTAGAGTGTCGCGGCATAGGAGAACGCCGCTTTCCCTGTAATCGCCTCGATACGGCGTACACCTGCGGCAACACCGGATTCTCCGATGATCTTAAAGAGTCCAATCTGCCCCGTATTGCCGACATGCGATCCGCCGCACAGCTCGATGCTGAACCCCGGAACGCTAACCACACGGACAATATCGCCGTATTTCTCACCAAAGAGCGCCATGGCGCCCATATTCTTAGCATCCGCAATCGGCATCATGGAGATATCGAGATCGACCGAGCGCAAAATCTCTGCGTTCACCAATTCCTCAATATCACGGATCTGCTGTTCCGTGACAGGTTCAAAATTGGTAAAGTCAAAGCGCAGCCGATCCGGCGTTACCAAGGAGCCCGCCTGTTTGACATGTGCACCCACAACACGTTGGAGTGCTGCCTGCAGAAGATGTGTCGCCGTGTGGTTGCGTGCGGAGGAGAGTTTTCGCTCCCGATTTACCGTGATGTCCACGCGGTCACCGCGATGGATTTCTCCTTCTTCCACGTAAGCAATATGATAAATTGTCCCGTCGGGAAGTTTTTTCGCATTGCTGATCGAAATATATCCGAGATCGCTCCGCAGAACCCCCTCGTCTCCGACTTGTCCACCGCCCTCGGCATAGAACGGGGTCCTATCGAGGATGATACCCGCGCTCTCACCGTCACGCAGAGAATCGACGATCTCGCCGTCACGCCAAATCGCCGCGACAACGGCTTCTTTGGCAGTCGAATCGGAGCGAAGCGCACTCGTATCGATATTCGACAAATCCGGCACGGCAACTACTTGATTCTCTGCACGCGCACTGCGCGCACGGCTTCGCTGGGCCTCCATCTCTTTGTCGAACTCCACGCCGTCAAGAGTGATGCCGTGTTCATGGAGAATTTCTTCCGTCAGTTCACGCGGGAATCCATAGGTATCATAGAGTTTGAATCCGATGTCTCCCGGCAGAACGACCTTGTTCTCCTCTTTGAGACGACCGATCTCGCCATTCAGCAGTTCCATGCCCTGCGCAAGGGTCGATGCAAAACGCTCTTCCTCGACGCGGATCACACGTTTGATGTATTCTTGCTTTGCCGTGAGTTCGCTGAAATCAGGCGCGCCGCGGAAAATCTCAACGACGGCATCTACTGCACCGTCAAGGAAAGGATCCGTAATACCAAGCATCCGCCCGTGCCGGATCGCACGGCGCAGTGTGCGGCGCAGGACATACCCCCGCCCTTCGTTGGACGGCAGGATACCGTCCATGATCATGACGGAGATAGACCGCGCATGATCCGCGATTACCTTCAGCGAAATATCTTTGCGCTTATCGCTTCCGTATGCAACGCCCGAAATCTTCGACGCGTAAGCGATGATCGGATAGAGCAGATCCGTCTCGAAGTTCGTTTCTTTATTTTGCACAACAGACGCAAGTCGCTCCAGCCCGCAGCCGGTATCAATGTTCTTGTGCGCAAGGAGGTTGTATTCCCCCTCCTCGGTGCGATCGTATTGTGTAAAGACCAAATTCCAAATTTCAAGGAAGCGGTCGCAGTCGCAGCCGACGCCGCAGGTAGGCTCTCCACAGCCGCGCTCTTCACCGAGATCGATATAGATCTCGGAGTCAGGACCACAGGGACCGGGGCCGATCTCCCAAAAATTATCGTTCAGAGGAACAATATGATCCGGCAGCAGCCCCGGCTGCTCCAGCCAAATGGCACGTGCCTCATTATCGTCGGGATAAATGGAGACCCAGAGCTTTTCCTTTGGGAGTTCTATCACTTCCGTTAAGAACTCCCATGCCCAAGGGATTGCCTCTTTCTTGAAATAATCCCCAAAGGAAAAGTTTCCGAGCATTTCAAAGAATGTCTGATGACGCGCCGTACGCCCGACATTCTCTATATCGCCGGTACGCACACAACGCTGCGAAGTCGTAATACGTGGGCGCGGCGGTTTCATTTTTCCCGTGAAGAAGGGCTTGAGGGGCGCCATGCCGGCGCCGATTAAAAGAAGCGTCGGATCGTCTTCAGGGATCAGCGAATAACTCGCGAGACGAAGATGGTCTTTTTTTTCTGCGAAGAACTGGAGATAGGTCTCCCGCAATTCGTTACCGGTCATGTATTTCAATCTGGACACCCTCCTAAAAGCATCACGGCAAAATACTGGTTGAGCGTAAGTATAGCATAGAACTGAAGAAAATACACGCTGTTTTACATCACACTTTTTACGAGCTCACGCGCCTGCTCCGGTGTCATAAGAATCTCGCGCGGCTTGTTCCCGCCGGCGCTCGGACCTATGATGCGCAGCTCTTCCATCGCATCGACGAGACGTGCCGCACGCGAATATCCGACACGGAATCGTCTTTGAATACTTGACGAAGATGCCTGCCCGGTCGATAGGACGAGCTCCACAGCTTCCGGCAGAAGCTTGTCCTGTTTCATAAGGAACTCGTCATCCTCTTCCGGCTCGTTTTCCTTTGCCTCGTTTTCGATGAAGCTGACAAGCTCCTCATTCTCGTCAATTTCCTGTCCCTGTGCGCGGATGAAGTCAAGCAGCATCTCGACTTCTTCATCGCTGATGAACGCGCCTTGAACACGCAGCGGCTTCGAAACGCCCTGCGGCGAAAAGAGCATATCGCCTTTTCCAAGCAAGGTTTCCGCGCCGCCGCGATCTAGGATCGTGCGTGAGTCGACTTGAGAAGACACGGCGAACGAAATCCTCGACGGCAAATTCGCCTTAATGATGCCGGTGATGACGTTCACCGACGGACGCTGTGTCGCAAGGATCATGTGGATCCCCGCCGCACGCGCCTTTTGGAGAATGCGGCAGATGGCGTCTTCCACATCACGCGGTGCAATCATCATGAGATCGGCGAGCTCGTCGATGACGATGACGATAAGGGGCATTTTTTCTTCCGCATATCGGCGGTTGAACGTCTTAATGTCCCTAACGCCGTGATTGGCAAAAATCGTATACCGTTTCTCCATCTCCTGTACCGCCCAGTTGAGTACGGACGAGGCTTTTTTCGGGTCGGTCACGACCGGAACCATGAGATGAGGGATGCCGTTATAGTTCGACAGCTCGACCATCTTCGGGTCGATCAGGATAAATTTTACTTCATCCGGCGCCGCCTTAAACAGGATGCTTGAGATGAGTGTATTGATGCAGACAGATTTTCCCGATCCGGTTGCACCGGCAACCAGCAGGTGCGGCATTTTTCCAATATCGGCAAAGACCGCCTGTCCTCCAATGTCCTTCCCTAGCCCGACGGTAAGCTTTGACTGTGCCTCTTGAAATTGTGGATTTTCCAAGACTTCTCTGAGCTGAACGCTCTCCAAGGTGCGATTCGGAATCTCGATGCCGATGGCAGCCTTGCCCGGTACAGGCTCGATACGCACAGAGGATGTTGCCAGTTGGAGCGCAATATCCTCCGCCAGATTTGTGATCTTGCTGACCTTGACACCGGGCGCTGGTTCCAGATCATAACGCGTGACCGCGGGACCGTGACAGGCGCTGATCACCTTTGCGTTGACGTGGAAGTTCTCTAGTGTCTGGTGCAAAATGTGCGCATTCTCCTCAATCTCCTGCGCTAAAGATTCATTTTCCTGTTTGATATGCTTGGATAAGATATGCGTAACCTTGGGCAGCTCATAGGCATTCTCCTTATGGTCGGGAGGCATTTCCACAGAGTTGCTTATTTGCGGCGGCTTCTTTGCCGACGAAGGAGCGGCAGGAGGTTCGGAGGGCGCATCAAGAGGAAACGGTGCAGCATCCTCCTCTATTTCTATCGCAGGTTCGTCAATATGAGAAATCTCTATCATAGGCGCAGACGTCGTATCTTCCTGATGGCCATACGGCAGAGCGACATCAATAGCTTCCTCGGACTGCGCGTTATCTTCCGCGTACCGGATGGGAAATATCGAAGGAACAGTATGATCCGCTTCCTCTTCTTCCGCTGTAACGGGGATTAGCGGCTCGTACGGAGCTTGTGCTTGTATTTCCGCTTTTTGTTCCCGCTCTTCAAGAGCCGGCACGTCAAGCGTTTCGATTGCTTCCGGAATAGGCTTTTCCGGCAGATTTGCGCCAAAGACTTCATCGGGCATGTCCGCTTCCGCAAAGAGTGTGTCATTTGCCTGATTATACGGAACGGATGCGCGCACGTCACTGACGATATTTGCGGCTTTTTCTTCGATTTTTTCGCTGACGGCACTCATCTTTTCATAGGTCGCACTAACGGCTGTTCCGGCGGCTGATGCGCCTTTTTTTGCCTGCTCTTTTGTGCGGATATAGCCGGAAGCGAACGACCACGTTGTTGATAAAAGAACGGAGCCTAGAATGATCGTCGTGAGCAGGATAATAGATCCGTCCACACCAAAGAATTTCCGCAGCACGAGGAGCACGCTCCCACCGAGCAGTCCCCCGCCGTCTGCAAGGCTTTGAGGCAGTATCTCCTCACCGATGGGAATGACAAAATGATGCCATGCCGCAAGGATCGATATAAATAAGCCTATGACACCAAAAAAACGCTTCGTATATAATAAGCTGCGATGATGCAAAATATACTGTATGCTGACAAGCCCAATGACCAAAATTGCAAAGGCCGCGCCCCAGCCGAATAAATATCGAAATATATTTGCGAAAAAGATACCGACAAAACCGACATTCCAACCGAGAAGCCCAACGCCTGAGAGTACGGCAAATGTGAGAAGTATAAGCCCGACAAATTCATACTTTCGTCCTGAATCGTTCGCCGGAGAACTTCCGCGGGCTTTCGGCGATCGACGACCGGGACTTCGTTTTTTCAATGAGAATCCCTCCATACTTGACTATGCCTCCATCTTTTTGAGATGGAGGCATAGTCAAGTGAAATATCTCTTCATCAAATGTGATCGGAGCATGTGCGCACTATTTTGTCAAGCGATCCGCCGTGCGCTGTGCTTCGTATAAAATACGCTCTTCATCCAGTGTCTTGAGTTCTCTATTTTCCATGAGAATTTTTCCGTTTACGATCACCGTATCAACGGATGAGGATTTTCCGGAATAGGCAAGGAGTGAGACCGGATTGTAACACGGTGTCCACTCTGCACCGTGCATGGAAAAGAGGGCAATATCCGCCTTCTGCCCCGGCACTAGTTGTCCGACATCCTTTAACGAAAGTGCCTGCGCCCCGTATTCCGTTCCCATCTTGACCGCCGTGAGCGCAGGGACTGCAAGCGGATCGAGTGTATCCACTTTATGCAAAAGCGCCGATAACTGTACCTCGTCCAGCATATCCAAGTTGTTGTTGCTGGAAGCGCCGTCGGTTCCGAGAGCCACGCAGATCCCTTCTTTTAACATCCGAGGAACAGGCGCGATACCGCTGGCAAGCTTCATATTGCTGCCGGGATTATGGGCGATACGGATATTGTGTTTCTTGATGATAGAGAAATCCTCATCATCAAGATGCACGCAATGTGCGGCGATCGTCCCGTTTTCAAAGAGTCCCGTGGATTCCACATGTGCAAAGGGGCGTTTTCCATAGTCTTTGAGGCAGGACTCTACTTCCCCCACAGTCTCGGACATGTGTATGTGTATTTCGGCGCCGAGCTGCTGTGCGCGCTGTGCAATCTTTTTGAGATAGTCCGGCGGGCAGGTATATAGGGCATGTGGGCCAAACATCACGGTGATGCGCCCGTCCGCGGCTCCATGATAGGTCTCATAAAGCGCGGCGTTTTCCTCCAGCTTCTTATCCGCATCGGGCGCAACGCCAATCAGACCTCTCGCGAGAACGCCGCGCAGACCGGAAACCTCCGTCACCTCGGCGACACGATCCATATCGGGACCGTACATATCCGCAAACGCCGTCGTCCCGCTGCGAATCATCTCTACTGCGGCAAGCATAGCACCCCAATAAATATCGTCGGAATGCAGTTTTGCCTCGATTGGCCAAATCATTGTCTGAAGCCAGTCCATCAGCTTCATATCGTCCGCATAGCTGCGGAGGAGTGTCATTGAGGCGTGGGTATGCGCATTGACCAATCCCGGGATTGCAAAGTGCCGTGTCCCGTCGATTGTTTTGTCCGCATGAAAATCATGCGGCACGTCGCCCATCGAAAGAATACGGTCATCCGCAATCGCGATATTGAGCGTCGGCGTTGTCCCGTCCGGCAAAAGAGCAGCAACGTCTTTAATCAGTATATTCACGGGGCGCCCCCTTATGCCAATCCGAGATATTCTTTTTGTTCCGCGGTCAATGTGTCGATGGAGATACCAAGCGAATTGAGCTTGATATTGGCGATCTCGACATTGATCTCCTCGGGCATCAGATGAACGCCTTTTTTCATCTCTTTCCCATGGCGGAGAAGATGCAGCGCGGAGAAGAACTGCACGCCGAAGGAAAGATCCATGATCTCTGCCGGATGTCCGTCCCCCGCAGCGAGATTCACGAGGCGTCCCTCCGCCAGTAAGTAGAGACGTCGCCCGTCGGGCTGGACATATTCTTCGATATTGTCTCGTACTGTTTGATGGGATACGGATTCTGCGGCGAGCTCCGGTATATTGATTTCAACGTCGAAATGTCCGGAATTCGCCATCATTGCGCCGTCTTTCATCGCGGCAAAATGATGTTTGCGAAGAATATCTTTGTTTCCGGTCAGTGTCAGGAAAATATCGCCGACTTTCGCGGCTTCGTCCATCGGCATCACATAGAATCCGTCAAAAACGGCTTCGATTGCCTTGATCGGATCTACCTCCGTAATGATGACGTTAGCGCCGAGTCCGCGCGCACGCATTGCACCGCCCTTGCCGCACCAGCCGTAACCGGCGATAACGACGGTTTTTCCCGCGATGACAAGATTCGTCGTCCGCATAATGCCGTCCCAGGTGGACTGTCCGGTTCCGTAACGGTTGTCAAACAGGTATTTGCAGTATGCATCGTTTGCCGCAATCATAGGAAATTCGAGCTTGCCCTGCCGCTCGAGTGCATAGAGACGATGCACTCCGGTGGTTGTCTCCTCGGAACCGCCGATGAGCGTCGGCAGCAGCTCCCGACGAGTAGTATGAAGCATATCCACCAAGTCGCCGCCATCGTCAATGACAATGTCGGGCTTGATATCGAGCGCCTTATTGAGGAACACGGAATATTCCTCATCGGTGCATCCATGCCATGCAAATACGTGAACGCCTTCTTCGACGAGTGCGGCTGCAACATCATCCTGCGTCGATAGGGGGTTGCTGCCGGTCACGGCAACCTCCGCTCCTGCATGTTTGAATATCGTTGCCATATAAGCGGTTTTTGCCTCAAGATGAAGCGTAATTACCATCTTAATGCCTGTGAAGGGCTTTGAAACAGAATACTCCTTATCCGCAGCCGCCATCACCGGCATGAAGCGTTTCACCCAGTCGATCTTTGCGTGTCCGGACGGCGCTAGTTTAATATCGCGAATCATAGATTCCATCATGCGGTCTCCTTCTATTTCCTTTAATTCTCAATCCCTTTTCGTGCAGGGATTCCCCGCTCATAATAATGCCGCACTTCCTTCATCTCCGTGATGAGGTCGGCGCGATCCAGCAGCCACTGTGGGGCATTTCGCCCCGTACAGACGAGTTCGGTTTCAAGAGGAAGAATTTCCAAAAAATGCTCCATCTGCTCTTTTTGTAGTAGACCAAACGCCAGTGCGACATTGATCTCGTCTAGGATAACGAGTTGATACTCCCCAGTTGCGGCAGCATCTGCCGCACGGCGCAGGCCTTCCGAGAGCAGCGCGACATAATCCGCCGGCGGATGTCCTTTCGGAAAGATAACAACGCTGTCCCCAAATGCTTCTTTGGTTTTTTCATCCATCATGCCGTCTTCAGCGATAAAGAAAGGTTTTCCCGTCGTTTCAAGTGTCATATGAGGGAGCGTACGCAAAAGCCCCTGTTCGCTGTAAGCAAGGCTCTTCATAAACTGCATCAGATAGACCTTGTATCCTGCGCCGAGCGAGCGAATCGCCAAACCGATGGCGGCAGTCGTCTTTCCCTTCCCGTTTCCCGTATAGACCTGAATCATGAGAGCAGTACCTTATGGCTGACGTTGATGCGCCCCTTCTCGTCAATTTCAATGACCTTGACCTGCAGCTCGTCGCCGATATGCACAACGTTCTCCACGCTCTCTACGCGATGCTTTGCGAGCTGGGAGATGTGGCAAAGCCCCTCTTTCCCGGGGAGAAGTTCTACAAAAGCGCCGAACTTCAGGAAGCGTGTCACGCGGCCGGTATAAATCTCTCCGACCTCAACGTCGCGGACGATGTCCTCGATCATCTTGCGCGCACGATCCATCGCTTCGGTATTCGGAGAGGTGATAAAGATATTGCCGTCCTCATGAATATCGATATCCACGCCGGTCTCGTCGATGATTTTACGAACGACCTTGCCGCCGCTGCCAATGACGTCGCGAATCTTGTCCACATCAATGGTGATCGTCTCTACACGCGGCGCATACGGCGAGAGTTCTTCCGCAGGCTTATCAATGCATTCCAGCATCTTGTCAAGGATAAAAGCACGCCCCTCCTTCGCCTGTGCCAAAGCGGAGGCGAGAATATCCCTCGTGATGCCCGCGATCTTGATATCCATCTGAATCGCAGTGATTCCCTTTGCCGTTCCCGCAACCTTAAAGTCCATATCGCCGAGCGCGTCTTCCATTCCCTGTATATCCGTCAGAATGGAATAATCGTCACCGTCCCTGACAAGCCCCATGGCGACGCCGGAGACAGGACGCTTAATCGGAACGCCTGCGCACATCAGCGAGAGCGTACTGCCGCAGACGCTGCCCATCGAACTCGATCCGTTCGACTCCAAGATCTCCGAAACAAGACGTATCGTATAGGGGAAATCCTCAATGGATGGAATCATCGGGAACAGGGCGCGTTCAGCAAGCGCACCGTGTCCAATTTCACGGCGTCCCGGGCTGCGCATGGGACGTGCTTCACCGACGCTGTACCCCGGGAAATTATAATGATGCAGGTAGTGTTTCGTGGTCTCAGGTCCCAAACCGTCGATGATCTGCTCGTCGCCGATAGAGCCGAGCGTCGTTACCGTGAGTACCTGTGTCTGACCGCGTGTAAAAAGCCCGGAGCCGTGCGTCCGCGGCAAAATTCCGACCTCACAGCTCACAGGACGCACCTCGTTGAGCGCGCGCCCGTCCGGACGTATCTTTTCATGCGTAATCATATGGCGCACGATGCTCTTTTCAATCTTGTAGAGAATTTGCGAAATCTCTTTTGCCTGCTCCGGATATTCAACGATAAAGTGTTCCATCGTTTCGGACTTAATCGCCGCAATATCGGCATCTCGTCCGAGTTTATCCTCGTTGCGGGTGGCGGCGTCAAGACGCTCCTCCGCATAAACGCGGATCTTTTCCTCGAGCTCTTCGGAGACGGCGAAGATCGCCGGAATTTGTTTTTCCTTTCCGCAGGCGCTTTGTATATTTTTTTGAAATTCAACCAAACGGCGGATCTCGGCATGTCCGAATAGGATGGCGTCTAAGACGATCTCTTCGGACAGCTCATTTGCGCCCGCCTCGACCATCATGACCGCATCATAAGAACCGGCAACCGTGAGGTTCAGCTCCGAGACGGCGCGTTCCTCCTCCTTTGGATTGATCACGAACGCACCGTTAACATAGCCGACGCGCACACCCGCAATCGGTCCCATAAAAGGAATATCGGATACGGTCAGCGCGCAGGATGCGCCGAGCATTGCGGCGATCTCCGGCGGATTATCCTGATCGACAGAGAGCACCGTTGCGACAATTTGAACATCGTTTCGAAAACCTTCCGGGAACAGCGGACGAATGGGGCGATCAATCAATCGTGCGCAGAGTACCGCATCGTTGCTGGGACGACCTTCTCTCTTAATGAAGCCGCCGGGAATTTTGCCCGCCGCATACATTTTCTCCTCGTAGTCCACGGTCAAAGGGAAAAATCGACGCCCTCTCTTGGCGCACTCGATGCGGTCGCCGTGACAAGTACGACCGTATCGCCATAACGCACCAATGCGGCGCCGTTTGCCTGCTTTGCCATTTTTCCGTGCTCTACGATTATATTTCGTCCGCCCAGTTCAATTTCGAAACTCTGCATACATTTATCCTCCTAGGTCTCTCACATGCATTACATGACAAAAGCATTCGACAAAACATCTTAGAATCCTTTTCCCTATAGCAAAAAAGCGGGGAAATCCCCGCCCTTTCACCTCCGCATAAGCTGTTACTTACGCAGATTGAGCTTTGTTATGATAGCGCGATACCGCTCAATGTCCGTTTTGTAAAGATAGCCGAGCAGACGGCGGCGATGTCCGACCATCTTCAGAAGTCCGCGGCGCGAATGATGATCCTTTTTATGTTCTTTCAGATGTTCGGTGAGATACTGAATGCGCGCCGTCAATACGGCAATCTGCACCTCCGGCGATCCGGTATCACCCTCATGAATTGCATGTTCCTTAATGATTTCCTGTTTTTTTCCTGCGTAAGCATATAAAATCCTCCTCTAAAATATTGACCGATGACCAAGAAAACGTCGGATTAATCGTTATCCGAGTCACGGCTCTATGACGTCGTTCATATTACCATAGAAATATTTTCTTGTAAATGAAAAATTTCAGCTATCACGCTGATAGACGTTTTTTTGTCGCGCTCGATCTGTGCTTTCAGTTCCTCTGCTGAAGAGAATCGCCGCTCCTCTCGTATGCGCGCGTGAAACGATACAGTGAGCCGATCTCCGTACAGATCCTTCGAAATATCAAAGATATGAACCTCAAGGCGCCGCCTGCAGCCGCCGAAGGTCGGATTATTTCCGATGTTGGCAACGCCCGCATACTGCTCCGCTCCATGCGCAACGGTTACCGCATACACACCGTTTGGCAGACTCTCGTTCTCGTCCTGCAGTTCAATGTTCGCCGTTGGAAAGCCAAGCAGGCGTCCGCGCGCCTCACCGTGAACAACCGTTCCTATGATAGAAAACGGATACCCAAGATACTCGTTGACTTTAGCAATTTCTCCCTGTTGAATGAGCCCCCGAATACGTGTGCTGCTGATAGGCTCTCCGTCACGGATCACCGGATTGCAGACGAGTGCCCTGAATCCGTAACGCTTCGCCTCTTGACGCATGAGATCAGGTGTGCCGCGCCCAAATCTGCCAAATGTGTAATTTTCTCCGATCACAACGTATTGCGGTGCACAATATTGATGCAGCAGTGCAACAAAATCTGCGGCATCCGTTTTGGCGAAATTTGGCGTAAACGGGATCTCCACCAAGACATCAACACCGAGGCGCTCTAAAATCTTTCGCCGCAGAACATCACTGCCGATAAGGCGCGGACTTCTTTGCGGGTCTACCACGGCACGCGGGTGATTCAAGAAGGAAAAGACAAGCGCCGTTCCGCCGATCTCCCGTGCGCGGCGCACCGCCGTTTTGACGATGCGTTGATGCCCTAAGTGAATGCCGTCAAACATCCCCAGCGCCATAACGATGCGCGGATATAATGCGTGAAATTCTATGAGTTTTGTATAGCATTCCATTACAAAGAAACATACTCCTAATCATATACACAGTGATACTGTTACGGCTCCCCAATGATGCGCAGTTCGGGCACAAGGCGCACCGCGTGCCGCGCATAAACGCATTCCTGTACCACCGCAATCAGACGCTGCACATCATTTGCCGTCGCGCCCCCAATATTTACAATAAAGCCCGCATGTTTGCGTGATACCTGTGCACCACCGACCGTGAATCCCTTTAATCCCGCCTCGTCAATGAGCGTGCCGGCAAAGTATCCGGGGGGACGCTTGAACGTGCTTCCCGCGCTCGGGTATTCAAGCGGCTGCCTGCTCTTGCGCCGCCCGTTCAAATCGGTCATCTTCTCCAAAATATCGGCAGGATTCCCCGGCGTCAAATGCAGCCGCACTTCACAAATCGCTTCCTCGCGCTCGTGAAATATACTGTGGCGGTAATCAAAGTTCAACTCATGCGCTGCATAGGAACGTATTTCTCCTGCAGCGGAGACCGTTTTCACCTGCGTTACGATAGATTTCATCTCCCCGTCATAGGCGCCCGCATTCATAAAGATCGCGCCGCCGATGCTGCCGGGGATTCCGGCGGCGAACTCCATTCCGGTCAGACCCTGCCGCTGTGCAAAAGCGGCGGCATCTTTCAGCAACGCGCCTGCGCCCACAGTAATGTCTGAGCCGGATGCAACGATGCTGCTCATCGTATGATTGAACCGAACGACCAGTCCTCGAATCCCACCGTCACGCACCAATATATTAGAACCGTTTCCCATGAGTGTGATCAGCTCGCCATATGATTTTGCCGCTTGGATGATCTTCTGCACCTCGTCGATAGAAGCGGGATAAAACAACATATCGGCAGGTCCGCCGATGCAAAAGGTCGTATGGAATCGCATGGGTGCGTTCATGAAGAGCCGCGACGGATCAAATGTCTTATGACAGAAATCGATAAAATCCTTGTTCATCTCATTCTTCCCTTCTCATGGTTCCGCAGAAAATCCGATACCGACACATTGCAGCGCAGAAAAGTTATTTTGCCGCAGCGCTTCATAGGCAACAACGGCGACGGCATTGGATAAATTCAGAGAACGCGCTCCCGATGCCATAGGGATGCGGATTGTTCGGTCTCGATGGGCGGCGAGCAAATCATGCGGGAGCCCTGCGCTCTCTTTGCCGAACACCAAGAACGCATCCGGTGGATATGCAACGTCACAATGTGTCCGAGAAGCTTTGGTTGAACAAAAGTAAAACGTACGGTTTGGGTACATCTCCAAAACTTCGTCAAAGCGGTCGTGATAATGCACCGTCACCAAATGCCAATAATCCAACCCCGCACGTTTCAAATATTTATTGTCCGTTGAAAAGCCAAGCGGTCTGACAAGATGAAGCTCTATGCCCGTGCCGGCACATAGCCGCGCAATATTTCCGGTGTTCCCTGGGATCTCCGGCTCTACGAGAACAATATGCACCCGCCGTATCCCCCCTTACGATATAATCTTACAAAATGCACCGTTATTATATCGAATCAACGCAATAAAAACAACCCACAGGAGGCGTACCTCCCGTGAGTTGGAATTGATTCCTAGCTTAACACGGCGCCGGTATTTGCCGACGATGTGAGCTTTGCATAGCGTGCGAGATAGCCGGTCTTGATCTTCGCCTCCGGCTGTACCCAGCGTGCGCGCCGCGCTGTAAGCTCTTCGTCGCTGACCTCCAGCTCCAATTTGCGGTTTGGAATATCAATCGTGATCATATCCCCATCCTCGATGAGCGCGATGGGACCTCCCGCCATCGCCTCGGGAGAGATATGTCCGACGCAGGCGCCCTGACTTGCACCGCTGAATCGTCCGTCGGTGATCAGACCTACCTTGAGCCCCATACCGGTGATGACTGCCGTCGGATTCAGCATCTCCTGCATCCCCGGACCGCCTTTCGGACCTTCATAACGGATGACGACAACGTCCCCGTCGTGAATTTTCCCTGCCATGATGGCGTTGACGCCTTCTTCTTCCGAACTGAAGCACTTGGCCGTTCCGCGATAGGTGAGCATATCGTCGGCAACGGCGGACGCCTTCACAACGGCGCAGTCGGGCGCAAGATTCCCCCGCAGAATCGCGAGCCCACCTTGCGGGCGATAGGGATTATCCACACTGTGAATTACCGTCGGATCGAGAACTCTTGCGTGTTCGATTCGCTCGCCTATCGTTCCGGTGACCGTCAGCGCGTTGAGATGAATCAAATCTTTTTTCGCTAGCTCGTGCATAACGGCGGAGATGCCGCCCGCTTCATTAAGATCCTGCATGTGATGCGTTCCCGCGGGGCTGAGTTTCGTGATATAGGGCGTCCGTCTGCTGATTTCATCAAAGAGCGGCGGAGGCAGTTCGATGCCTACCTCGTGGGCGATCGCCGTCAGGTGCAGCACGGTGTTGGAAGAGCCGCCGATGCCCATATCCACCGTAATGGCATTCTCAAACGCTTCCTGCGTCATAATATCGCGCGGGCAGATTCCCTTGCGGACGAGGTCGAGGATGACAGCGCCCGCATGTTTTGCGAGGAGACGCCGCTCGCCCGTGTAGGGCGCAGGAATCGTGCCATTCCCGGGAAGTCCCATTCCGAGTACTTCCGTTAAGGAGTTCATCGTATTTGCAGTGAAGAGTCCGGAGCACGACCCGCAGCTTGGACACGCACTGTTTTCGATCTCCGTCATTTCGCTCTCGTCCATTTTTCCGGCGGCATACATGCCCGCCGCTTCAAATGCCTGACTGACGCTAATATCCCTGCCGCGATAGCGTCCCGCGAGCATGGGGCCGCCGCTGACCAGAATTGCCGGGATATTGAGCCGTGCCGCAGCCATGAGCATACCCGGCACGACCTTGTCACAGTTGGGGATGAGCACCAAGCCGTCAAAACCGGAAGCCATCGTCACAGCCTCTATGGAGTCCGCGATGAGTTCGCGGCTGGCAAGAGAATACTTCATGCCCGTATGCCCCATGGCAATGCCGTCGCAGACGCCGATGGAGGGAAACTCAATCGGCGTGCCGCCCGCAGCTGCCACGCCCAGCTTTACGGCTTCCGTAATCGTATTCAGATGAAAATGCCCCGGAATGATCTCATTAAATGAATTGCATACGCCGATGAGCGGCTTTCCAAGATCCTCGGCACCATACCCGTTTGCATGAAATAATGAGCGGTGCGCACAGCGTGTCGCCCCTTTTTTTACCACGTCGCTTCTCATATCATCTCTCCTAATTCTAAATAAAGTTTATGGTGATCAACAGTCATCATAAACGAAGTATAAACACATGACTGAGATTGTAGCGCATTATACTTTTTTTTTCAATAGCTAAAGTATCATAGAGAAATTTATGAATCGTGGCATAGTTGGTACACCTATGTTATAATGATCTAAAATTCTATGCCGCGCTGTGCCTTGATCCCCTTTTGATAGGGGTGCTTCACGAGATGCATTTCTGTGACAAGATCGGCGCGGTCAATCAGTTCTTCCGAGGCGTTTCTTCCCGTAAAGATGAGATGGGTCTGCTCCGGGCGTGCACTTAGAATTTGCTCCAATTCCTCTTGACGGATCAGACCGAACGAATAGGCATAGTTAAATTCGTCCAAGATGATCATGTCCCATGTGCCGCCCGATATTTCATGCAGCGCGCTTTGCAGGAGCTCTTCTGCGGCACGACGGTGTTCCTCCGCATCTTCATTTCCTTTGCGTGTGAATCCGAGACCGCCTTGACGGATTTCAATACGTCCGCCGGCATCGTTTAATGTTGCGATTGCCTTTAGTTCGCCATACGACCAGCTCCCCTTGATGAACTGCAGGATCAAGACACGCATCCCGTTTCCCCATGAGCGTATCGCCATGCCGAGCGCAGCCGTTGTTTTCCCCTTTCCTTCGCCTGTATGAACGATGACAAGTCCTCTTCGATTATCCATATGTATCACCTCATGATTGAATAAAAAATTGATATACGGTGGTTTTATGAAGCATTATATTTTTTTTACGGCAATTATTTTCCTCGTTTCCATGATGTGTATTTTCTTCATTGAAAAAAAAGATGTCCTAAGCCTCAAACAAATTGATATAGCGACAAGTATCCGTGAGGAGCATGGAGAAAGTATACTCACGTGGAAACGCATCCCCTACCCTTGCTATTATCGTGTGGACACCTACATCAAGATGACCGGAAAAATATCGAATGAAACAGTCTACCAGCGGGTCAAGTCAGAGTTCACAACAACGCCCTCTTATCATATCACTTCTGCACCGATTCCATTTTACTACCGTATTACCGCTTACGGAATGTTTGGCGCGGTGACCTCCCCGTCGACGCCAAAATCAAATCCATATTTCGAAGCCGTGTTCCCCATTCATATCAGCAAATACCCCGAATCGTCCCCCGCCAGTCTCATGCCGTTTCTCATATGGCACAGTATGGCAAACGCCGTCTTATACGAAGTCGAATTTCTTTCCGCCCCTCCCGAAAAAGAGGGCGGGATTGCATTATCCAAGACCAAGCACCTGAGCAGTACACAGGGCGTCTTCACGAACGGAATGCAGGCAGATCTGCGCAAGTTCCAGTCCTACGGGACAATCTATTGGCGCGTGCGCGCATTGGGGCTCAAACATGAGCCTATCGGCGAGTTTTCACCGGCGGAGCCGATTGTACTCAGCGGCGAAGAGGAACTTCCAAATCGCCCCATTCCAAATACATTTGATCAGGTGATGAACTTCCGGCAGCCGCTTTATCCCGTGTATCAGTGGATTCCGCTCAACGGCGTAACGCGTTACGAAGTAGAACTGCTCTCAACACGTCCTGTCAATGACCACGGCACCGAACCGGATCCAAGTCAAGTATGGTCGGCAGAGACCGTATCTGCCAATGCCGTCTATGACGAATATCCGCGCCCCTACGCCGGGATTTACTACTGGCGCGTACGCGGACTCGACGCACAGGGCAAGACGGTCGGTACATGGTCGGATATCGCATCTTTTACAGTGGAAGCACCGCACAATCATCGTCTGTACGCCGCCGCACTCGGGGACAGCATCACACACGGCGGTGGTGCAATCTCAAACTCTCCGGCACTCCTCGAATACAGCTATACCACCTACCTCCCGTTCGAGTGCTTGAATCTCGGGCGCAGCGGCGATACCGCGCATACAACCTTGGAACGCTTTGAGCAGGACGTACTGCCCACCCATCCGGAGAACCTGTTGATCCTCACGGGGTCAAATAGCCTGCGCGCGGATACGACAAGTGCGCAAGACATTATCCGGGATCTTGACGCCATACAAAGAAAGTGTATCGCCCATGATATTCGCCCCGTTTTCCTCACGCTGCTTCCGCTGAATCCTGAGCGCATTACGCTTTCATTCCAATCTGAAACGGATCCTCTGTGGCATTTGAAGCTCAATGCCGTCAACACATGGATTCGTGCACAGCGATACCATATTGATATGGAGCCGTTTTTCTATGATGCCTCAAACGGGATCCTGAGCCCCCTGCTCTCAACCGACGGCCTGCATCCGGATATTGACGGGAAGCGCATGATGGCGGAAGTGATTTTGCAGCATTTAGATGACCTGACACCGCAGGAATAGAATGGCAAAAGCAACATGATCCTAGATCACGTTGCTTTTTTTCTGCCTTGAATCAGCATCGCATCCCCAAAAGAAAAGAAACGATACCCCTCATCAACGGCTTGTTTATATGCATTTAATATAAACGAACGCCCGGCAAACGCGCTGATAAGCATGATCAGCGTAGATTTTGGCAGATGAAAGTTCGTTATGATTGCATCCACTACCTTAAACCGGTAACCCGGATAAATAAAAATATCCGTCCACCCGCTTGTCGGGCGAATTTCACCGGTCTCCCCCGCGGCTGATTCGAGCGTTCGAATGGACGTTGTCCCTACGGCAACGATACGACGACCTTCCGCTTTCGCCCGCCGGATGATCTGCGCCGTTTCTTCCGGAATGGCATAATACTCACGGTGCATCACATGATTTTCAATCGTCTGCTCCTGCACCGGGCGGAACGTCCCCAATCCGACATGAAGGGTAACAAAACCGAATATAACACCTTTTTCCTTGAGACGTACTAAAAGTTCTTCAGTGAAATGAAGCCCTGCCGTCGGCGCGGCTGCAGACCCGCGTTCCCGGCTGTATATGGTTTGATACCGATCCGCATCGGAAAGTTTTTTCCGGATGTACGGCGGGAGCGGCATCTCGCCCAATCGATCTAAAATCTCTTCAAATATTCCTTGATAAATGAATTTTACAATACGACCGCCAAAATCCGTATGCGATATGATCCCACAGGAAAGCTCTTCACCGAACCGGATACGATCTCCTATGCGCGCCTTTTTGCCGGGCTTTACCAAGGCCTCCCACCGGTCTCTGTCGATTTGCCGGAGTAAAAGAACTTCCACCTTTGCACCGGTTTTATCGCGTGCACCGATCAGCCGTGCCGGAATCACGCGCGTATCGTTAAATATCAGGACGTCCCCCGGCTGCAATAATACGTCCAGTTCATAAAAATGCCGATGTTCGATTGTCTGTTCCGCAGGATCGAGCACCATGAGGCGCGACGCATCCCGCGGTTCGAGCGGTGTTTGTGCAATACGCTTCTCGGGTAAATCATAGTCAAAATCAGAAATATCCATATGATATATGCCTCATCAGTATAATTTCTCTACGGAAACGCCGGTATAATAGTAACGCAGGATCTCTTTGTAATTCTTTCCACGCTCCGCAAATGCCTCGGCGCCCCACTGAGACATGCCAAGACCGTGGCCGGAACCGTATCCGTTAAATTCTACCGTCGACTTTTGCATCCGAACGTTGAACAGTGTGCTTGGAAGCGCAAATAGGGAGCGTATTTTATTGCCGCCAAGGACGACGTTCCCCTTATCTCCGATGATGCGCATGGTCAACACACGTCCCGCGTGACTGCGGTCTCCTTTCCCATTGCCAATCTGGAGGCGGGAGAGCTTAATCTCCTTGAGGTTCCCTATTTTTCTGCCGGTTGATTCTATTTTTTGGACAAAGAGCGCCGATGTTATGGATCGATTCCATGGGAGTGTCTGAGCGCGGGCTTCGGGAACTGCTCTGAGATACGGCACATAACTTCCCCATACGTTTTCACTCGACTCCGTCATGCCGCCGGAATCCGTATGAAACAGAGCGTCAGCAATTTCCCCTTGATAAAATAAAACTTCCCCGTGCGTCGCGTCAACGGCATCGGTAGAAGCCTTTGCCTCGGCGTTCATCCCCTCGTATACTTGGCACTCAGGGGTATTGCAGAGATCATAGCCGTCCGCACGGTGCCGCCCCCTATTTTTGAGCGCAAAGGTGCGTGCCGCAACACTCTGCGCGCGCAGTGCCTCGCTCCTCCACGAGGCGGGCATTTCCTTCGGGACGACCCCGTATAGATAGTCCTCAATCAAAACGTTGTTGACGACAGTCATTCCCGCCTTCTTGAATAAGGTGATATATCCGCGATAAGGGCTTCCGTCGACCTCCACAAAGCCGCTTCCGGAAGGCTGAACAATCAGTCGATCTGATTTTTGTTCTGTGCCGTTGACCCAAAAAGCGCCGCTTTTTTCCTCAACGACAAGTTTTTCCCCCATCGGCACGATGAGAAACGGATCGTCTTCAAGCGTCCTATGGACATAAAGCACGGTATTCCTGCCCGTGACGGTAACGATATGCCGTTCACTCATAATGCCGACCGTGAGTTCCGGTTGGAGCGAAGCGTTCGTTCGATGGAGCGGAATGAACACCGACGCAAAAAAATTAGGGACATCAAAATACGTTTGCACTGCGCCATTTCGCTCCCCTGCTTTCTTTAACTATGCCTGTGCCAAAAGGCGGAGACGTTTCTTCTCTTTATTTTCCTTGCGCTGCATCTTGCGCAGCGTACGGCTGTACCGCTCTTCCTCGCTAAGAATACATCCGCAGTAGGATTGACGGTAGAGCCCCATGTCTTTGCTGATGTCGATTCCTTCCTGCCAGCCGACGCGGAAATCCTCGTAGTAGAAGGAAATACCGTACATGTTCGCATAACGCTGCGCCGTTTCGCGCATGAGTTCGTGCTGCTGATAGATGCTGTAAAACAGTGTGGAGGTAAACGTGTCAAAGCCGTGTTCCGCCGCATAACGCACGGCATTCTCCAGTCGCCACGTGTAGCACATACTGCAGCGCCCCAGTCTCGTATTCTCTGCCGGCAGGGCTTTCTTTAGAAAATCTCGTATGCGGTATTCGCGATCCGCGACAAAGTCCATATGTGACATCGCCGCAAATTTCTCAGCGTTCTGCAGACGCTGATCCCATTCCGTATAGGGGTGGATATTGGGATTAAAAAAATATCCCGTCGGCTCGATCCCCTCTTCGCGAAGTTTTTTCAGCGGATAACAGGAGCAGGGTCCGCAGCACATATGCATCAAAAGATTCATGTTAGAGCAGCTCTCCTTGCCGGTAATCGTTTTCCGGATAAGCGATTTTCATGTGTTCGTATCCGCCGCGTGTGACGATACGCCCGCGCGCCGTCCGCGCAATAAAGCCGAGCTGTATGAGATACGGTTCATAAACGTCTTCGATGGTTTCGGGCATCTCGCTCAGCGCGGCGGCAAGCGTTTTGAGTCCGACGGGTCTCCCTGAAAATTTGGTAATCATCACTTCGAGCATCGTGCGATCTTTATTCTCCAGTCCCTGTTCATCGACCTCGAGGGCTGTGAGCGCAGCAAGCGTCGTTTTGTGAGATATGATGTCTTCTCCCGCGACTTGCGCGATATCGCGCACGCGTTTGAGAATACGATTTGCCACACGTGGCGTACCTCTGGAACGGCGCGCAATCTCAAGCGCACCCTCGTGTTCAATCGTCACAGACAGGATCTCCGCCGTTCGCTCAATGATGAGGAGAAGCGCCTCCGGCGTATAGTATTCGAGCCGTGCCTGAATTCCAAACCGATCGCGCAGCGGCGCAGAGAGCGCCCCCGTCTTTGTCGTCGCGCCAACCAGCGTAAACGGAGCGAGATCCAGCCGGATGGAACGAGCGCTCGGCCCTTTGCCAATGATAATATCGATGGCATGATCCTCCATCGCCGAGTAGAGGATTTCCTCAACATGATGGGACAGTCTATGAATCTCATCGATGAAGAGCACATCATGATCCTGCAAATTGGTCAGCAGAGAGGCAAGATCGCCCTGACGCTCAATCGCGGGTGCCGAGGTCTGGCGAAAGTTCGCCCCCATCTCGTTCGCTATGATGCCGGCGAGCGTCGTCTTTCCAAGCCCCGGAGGACCGTAGAGAAGAACGTGATCAAGCGCTTCCCCGCGCGACAATGCGGCTTGAATAAACTTGGACAGATTATCCTTTATTTTGTCCTGCCCAATGTACTCGCTGAGACGGCGCGGGCGCAGACTGTATTGCCAACCGTCGGTACTTTGTTCTTCGAATGAGACGAGTTCCTCCTCATTGCGTATATCCATAGATCTCTCCCCTCCCTCCTATATCGTTAGAATCGCTGCAAAACGGACAGCGCATATCGCACCAATTCTTCCGTACTTTGATAGTCCGTCTTTCCCTGAAAGACCGTTTGAATTTCGTTTTGCTGAAACCCTAAACTCATCAGAGCTTCCGTAGCTTCCGCAAGCATGGAATCCGAGACATCGGAGACAACGGCGCTCGTATCATCCACACCTGTATCGGCATAAGCGCCGAATTTATCCTTAAGCTCTAAGACAAGGCGTTCCGCCGTTTTCTTGCCGATGCCCGGTAATTTTGTAATGCCCTTGACATTCTTTTTGTGAATCAACCGATAAAAATCGTGAGGTGTCACCTCAGAAAGAATACTCTGCGCGCCTTTGGGTCCGATGCCGGAGATACCGATGAGGTGCTGAAAAAGATCGTATTCCTCCTGCGAGAAGAACCCGTAGAGGAGGATCGCGTCCTCACGCACATGCGTATGGATATAGAGAAGCGCCTCTTCCCCCTGAGCAATATGTGCGCAGGTTTTTCTCGAGACAAACACACGATACCCCACGTCATGTACATCGAGCAAACAATGGTCAACGGCGCTGTGCACGACAGTCCCGCGCAAGAACCCTATCATACGTCTCTCCCATTAAATACGATTGCGCCACGCAATACTATCCACACAATACGCCGTACAAATCGCAACGGCAAGCGCATCCGCCGTATCGTCCGGATACGGCGGCTCCGGCAGATGGAGCAATTTCGTCACCATATAGATGACCTGTTCTTTGGTCGCTTTCCCATATCCGGTGACAGCCTGTTTTACCTGCAGCGGCGTGTGTTCGACGATCGGGATATCGTTCTTTGCCGCCGCAAGGAGTGCGATACCGCGTGCCTGCCCCACGGGGATTGCCGTCGTTACGTTGCGATTGAAAAATAGCTGTTCTATTCCTATGGCGGACGGGCGATGCTCCTGTATGAGGTTTTCGAGCTCTGTGTAAATCTTGAGCAGACGCCGTTCCGGCTGCATTTTAGACGGTGTCGTAATCGCACCGTACGCGTGCGGAACGAGGCGGCTGCCTATCTGCTCTACAAAACCGTAACCGCAAATCGCCGTCCCCGGATCTATTCCGAGAACCAACATATTCCGTCCCTAAAAAAGTGCAGACGATATGTCTGCACTTTTTTCTCCTTAATCCATCTCATAGTTGCTGTATACGTTCTGCACGTCGTCATTGTCTTCCAGTGCATCGATGAGCGTCTGCATCTTCTCCGCATCTTTTTCCGAGAGGCTGACCATCGTATCCGGTACCATCGTAACCTCCGCCGACACGGTTTCAATGCCCTTGTCTCCAAGCGCCGTTTCGATGGACTCGAAGGCATCCGGCGCCGCTACAATCTCGAATACATCGTCCTCTGCGCGCATATCCTCCGCGCCCGCCTCCAAGACGAGTTCCAACAGTGCGTCCTCGTCGTCAAAAGAGTCTTTTTCGACGATAAACACGGCTTTTTTCTTAAACATCCATGCAACGCAGCCGTCCTGTCCAAGATTTCCGCCGTACTTCGAGAAGAGATGTCGCACGTCCGCTGCTGTACGATTGCGGTTGTCGGTCAGAATATCGAGGAGAACCGCGGTGCCGCCGGGACCGTATCCCTCGTACACAACTTCCTCGTAATTGCTCCCCTCCGTAGCGCCGAGCCCCTTTTGGATGGCACGGTTGATGTTATCCTTCGGGATATTGTTTGCCTTTGCTTTCGAGAGCGCAAGTTTGAGACGCATATTCCCCGTGGGATCACCGCCGCCCATACGCACGGCGATCGTGATCTCTCTGCCGATCTTCGTCGTGATTTTGCCGCGGATGGCGTCGTTTGCGCCCTTTTTACGCTTTATATTCGCCCACTTTGAATGTCCTGACATGAAATAGCTCCTTCTCTATCAACCAATTACTAGTTTATAGTGCTTCTTTTTTCCTTTTTTCAGAAACGCCTCACCGTTGGAGAAATCGGCATCCCCGAGCACATAGTGTTCGTCGGACACGCGCAGGTCGTTGAGCATGACACCGCCCTGTTGTATCAAGCGGCGCGCTTCGCCCTTCGAAGCAAATACGCCGCCGCGCGTGAGCACATCGACCAGTTTTTCGCCCGTGGCGCAGACAACTTTCGGGACATCCTCCGCCGCGCCGCCGCTGAAAAGAGCCTGCGCCGTGCTGCGCGCCTGCGCGGCAGCCTCTGCGCCGTGTACGATTTTCGTTGCTTCGTAGGCAAGGATTTCCTTCGAGCGATTGATTTCAGCGCCCTCTGCCGCGGATAAGTGGCGCACCTCATCCATTGGGAGATAGGTGAGCAGGGACAGACAAGTCTCCACATCGGCATCGTCTATGTTGCGCCAATACTGATAGAAATCATACGGCGAAGTTTTTTCCGCGTCAAGCCATAATGCACCGCCCGCAGTTTTTCCCATCTTCGTCCCGTCACTCTTTGTGAGGAGTTTGTTCGTGAGACCGAATACCGTTTTACTGCTCTTGCGGCGGCAAAGCTCGACGCCCGCAATGATGTTCGACCACTGATCGTCGCCCCCCATTTGCAGCCTACAGCCGTAACGGCGGTTGAGTTCGAGGAAGTCGTACGCCTGCATGATCATATAGTTGAACTCGAGGAATGTCAGCCCCTTTTCCCAGCGCTGCTTATAGCTCTCGGCGGCAAGCATACGGTTGACAGTGAAATGTGCGCCGACATCGCGCAGAAGTTCAATATAATTGAGACTGCGCAGCCAATCTCCATTATCCACCATAATCGCACGGTCCTCTGTAAAGTCGATGAAGTGCGCGATTTGTTTCTTGAAGCACTCGCAGTTATGGCGAATGGTCTCGTCGGTCATGACTTTGCGCATATCCGTGCGTCCGGACGGATCGCCGACGGTTCCCGTGCCGCCGCCCACAAGACAAATGGGGCGATGCCCCGCCTTCTGCAGATGCGACATCGCCATCAGGGCAATAAAATGACCGGCGTGAAGGCTGTCCGCAGTCGGATCAAAACCAATGTAAAAAGTGACCGGTCCTTCCGCCATGAGTTTACGCAGCGCCTCTTCATCCGTGCATTGTGCAAGAAAACCTCGTTCCTTTAGAATATCGATCGCATTTTGCATATAGACCCCTCTATCGCTTTAGTTTCTGCCCTTTTCTACCCCGGCGCCCCTCGTCGGAACCTCGTCGGAGGCAGACGGGGCACTGCTCGGAGACCGTGGTTCAGAGGCAGACCTATCCTTATTTGTTTTTTTTCTCGTTTTTTCATGATTTTTATCTTTATTATCCGAGGTATCCTTGTCGTCCTTATCTTTGTCCTTTTCAGAGTCATCATTCAAATCATCTAATTCGGAGGCAGGCTTATACGATGCACTCCCCTCAAAGCTGCGTACAGGCAGGCGTTCATGTGCCTTAAGCATAAACGCGCGCCAAATCGCAGCAGGAGTTGTCCCCCCCGCCATGCCGTGCAGGTCGCTCACACTGTCGTTCCCAATCCAAACGCCCGCAACAAGATCCGGCGTATAGCCGATAAACCATGCGTCGTGATAATCGCTCGTCGTTCCCGTTTTTCCCGCTGCCGGTCTGCCGATATTCGCGCCTGTGCCGGTACCGCTCCGAATAACATCCGAGAGCATATTAGTCATGGTCGCGGCGTTCGCCGCAGAGATGACGCTCTTTTCTTGGCGTGTTGCCTCTTCCAATACCTTTCCCGTACGAGAGACAACTCGCAGCACAGCAACCGGCTCCACATGAATACCGCGATTAGCAAACGTCCCGAACGCACTGGTCAGCTCGAGAGGTGTAACGCCGCGCGTCATGCCTCCGAGCGCGGTCGCTAGGTTGCGATCATTCGTTGCACCATCTAGAACAAAGGTCGATATTCCCATTTCCTGCGCATAGTAAATGGCTTTATCAATTCCTATATCCTGCGCGATACGAACGGTTGGTACATTTAGTGACCAACGCACAACATCGCGCAAACGTACTTTACCGGAAAATTTGCGGTTATAATTCTGTGGCTCCCACCCGCCTACCTTGAGCGGTTTATCCTCAATCACCGAATCCGGCGTATATTTGTTTTCAAGTGCGGCGGCGAACACGAACGGCTTAAACGCCGATCCGGGCTGGCGCACCGCCTGTGTCGCACGGTTAAACTGATCTGTTCCGCGCCCGCCGACCATGGCTTTGATGTAGCCCGTATGGGGATCGATGGCGACCAACGCCCCCTGTGGCTGCACGATGCCGTTGGCATCGGTGAAGTAGGTCGGCAGGTTTTGCATCGCGTTCTCGGCAGCCGCCTGCATATCCATATCGATCGTCGTATAGATCTTTAGCCCGTCTTTATAGATGGCGTCGTCCCCATATTTTTCAACAAGGAGCTGCAGCACATAGTCTACGAAATAGCTTGCCGCCCTAACGCCGTCATTGGAAACTTTAGCGATCGCAAGATCTTCTTTTTTCGCCGCGTTTGCCTCACTGTCGCTGATATAACCGTACTTCGCCATTTGATCGAGGACAACAGCTTTGCGCTGCTTTGCCGCTTCTAAATTGTTGAGTGGTGAATAGTAATTCGGACTTTTGGGAATGCCGGCAAGCATGGCGCATTCGTTGAGCGTCAGATCCTTGACGTCCTTCCCGAAATACGTCCGCGCGGCTGCCTGGACGCCATAGGCACCCTGCCCAAAGTATATTTGATTCATATAGAGCTCAAGGATTTCCTGCTTCGTATATTGACGCTCCAGCTGAAGCGCCAAAAACATTTCCTGAACCTTGCGCTTCAGCGTGCGATCCTGCGTCAAATAGGCATTTTTAGCAAGCTGCTGCGTAATCGTAGAGCCGCCCTCCGTGACGGTACGCCCGCGAATATTCGCCCAAACCGCACGCACGATGCCGCGTGGATCGATGCCCGCATGGTCGTAGAAGCGATTATCCTCAACCGCGACAAACGCATTTTGGAGATTCTTCGGAATATCGTTGATACTCACCGGCATACGATTTTCTGCCGCATGTATATTAGCGATCTCGTTGCCGTTGATATCATAAATCTGAGACGAAGCGGGCGGCACAATATCTTCCGCTAAATTCTGTTTTGTGTTCAAACTTGCCGTGAGAAAACCGCAGCCGACACCGATCACCATCACAAACAAAATGAGTCCTATAACAAGGATTGTCTTGCCTAGGATAGAACCTGTACTTGATTTACGCGAATTTCCTTTTGCTGTCTTCTTCATAGGTGCCTTTTTATCCGGCTGTTTATCCATCGTGCTCTCCTTGTGGGTAGTAACGACTCCATTATAATACAAAGTATTTCATCGTATCCATAAGGCAAAAATCTCCTTATTATAAATTTACATGACACAATACTTATTATACCAATACACGCCGTAATTTCAATAGGATAATTAACAAAGACATCAGGCGCTGTCTTTGCAAAACTTAATGGAACCCATACAACAAAACAGGACTGTTCCGCCAACATGATTGGACTTAGGAGAACAGCCCTATTATTTTGACCTAAAGTATCGGTAATGCTTTAGTTTGCCGAAATATACTCATAGACCAGTACATTGAACCTATACACCGCATTGCTGCAGATATTAAGATATCCATCTAGAAAATGATCTTTTACCGTACTTGTTACCCGATTTTAGAACATATTACATCATGAGATTTTCATTGTCAAGGCAGTGTATAGTTCCGAATTTATATCATGGTAGATACATCCTGTTTTATTTCCAAGCCTTGCTTTTTACAGTGTTTCATGAAGTCGGTCGGTGATTCGCCCGCATATTTTTTGAACACGGTGCAAAAGTTTTTATAATCGCCGAACCCGTTCTGCTCGGCGACCTCATAGACTCGGTAGATGCCTGTGGCGAGCTGCCGCGCCGCCATGTAGAGCCGCTGACGCGTAAGAGCTTCGCCGAAGGTCTGATGCGCGGCTTCTTTGAATTTGCGGCTGAGGTAGCTGGCGCTGACGCCGAACTCGTCGGCAAGCCGTTCGATGCTGAGACGTTCGGCAAACGACTGCCGGATGCGCTGCATGGTCTGCCGCACATAGGGGTTCATCCCCTCATCGGCAAGCCAGTCCTGCCACGGCAGGGGCGCGACGGGAAGCGGGACGCCGGGAGCGTCGTCTCTCTGTACGCCCGCCGTCAGTTTTTCCATGAGTTTTGCGAGTTCGCGCTCGTCGACCGGTTTGAGCAAATAGTCCGCGGCGTCAAGACGGATCGCTTCGCGCGCATAGGTAAAGTCGCTGTAACTGGTAAAGAATACGAGCGCGCCCAGAATTCCATCGGCGCGTGCCGCGCGCGCCATCTCGATGCCATCCATGCGCGGCATCCGAATGTCGGTCATCACAATATCGGGATGCAGGCTGCGTATCATCTCAAGCCCCGCGCGCCCGTCCGCGGCATCGCCGACAACGACGCATCCCATACCGCTCCAGTCGATCGTATCGACGAGTCCGCGGCGGATGATCTCCTCATCCTCTACGATGAGCACTTTGCGCATCGTTCCCCCTCCTTTGCTCCGCTGCTAAATCCGTGCCGGACAGCGCATCTCGACGCGCGTTCCGCACCCCGCAGGGCATGTGATCCGCAGGCCGTATTGATCGCCGTAGAGGAGCTGAATCCTCCGGTGGACGTTGTGAACGCCCGTATGGATGGAGGTATTCTCTCCGCTTTTGAGCATTTCCTGCAGGCGCGCGAGCTTCTCCGGCGCAATGCCGGAACCGCTGTCCGCAACGGTAATCACGAGCAGGTTCCCCTCTTTTTCCGTATGCACGCGAATCCGTATGACGCCGGTTTCATCCGCTCCGTATTTGATGGCGTTTTCCACAACGGGCTGCATGATGAGCTTCGGCACGCGGCACGGCAGTGTTTCGGGCGCGATCTCCTCCTCGTAGGAGAGCTGCGTGCCAAAACGGCGGCGCTGAATCCGCAAATATCCCGCGAGATGATCTAAGTCCTCTTCCAAAGGAACATTGGTCACGCGCTCAATGCTGTATCTGAGGAGCGCCGACAAATCCATGACCATATCGACCGCCTCTGCGGGAGCAAGTCGTATCATGTATTTGATATTTTCCAGCGTATTGAAGAGAAAATGCGGGTTGAACTGCGATTCGAGCTGCCGCAGCTCGGAGACGACCTTCGCGCGCGTCTGCTCTTCGTTGAGCCGCAGCAGCTCTTTGATGCTGTCCACGGTTCTGTTGTAGGAGTTTGCGATCTCTTCGAACTCGTTGCCCGTCCTGATGTCGAGCCGGTGATTCAGACGCCCGCGGCGCACCTCATGAAACGCCTTCATAATCTCCTCGGCGGCCTTTGTCTTCCCCGTCGTCTCACGGCGGACGCGCATCAATATCGCGGGTGTCATGACAATGAGTACACCGAGCAGGATCAGGGCACCGACGACATACTGCCACAGGACGTGGGCAATCGGTGTGAAGGCGTAGATACGGAACGCACCGCCGAATATATCCCGATGGGTTGCATAGAAGAGGCTGTCCTTGATATCCACGATGCCGTCCGCACCGCGCAGTTCGGCGCTGATTTTGTCAAAGTTCTCCGAACGCAGCTGCGGCAGTGTCGAGAACGGCGCATAGCCGTACGCGTCCACAATTGCCCAGTGCGTATCGGGCGGCAGCTCCGGCGACATAAATGCCGCCTGCGGCAGGACGAGCGCGGCGTATCCCGTCACACGTCCGTCCTCCCAAAGCGCGTGCCCGACGACAAGGTTCCATTCCTTTTCCCCCGCGCGCACGAACTCAACGACAGGCGCGCCCTCCGTGCGCATCCGCCGCAGGATTCCCCACGGCGTACGAAAATACGGCGGGGACGCCGTGTAGTTCGTAAATATGGTCTGCCCGTCGGCGTCGAGGAGGTAAAAATACGGGTGATCGGCACGGCGATTCACAATCGCGTAAAAATCGCTGTAAAACGCGCGCTGCGCTTCCCCGCCGGCATGCGCATCCGTGATCGAGAGCCGCGTCATATCGCTCACGCGGTCGATGTAATCGGTGACGGTCTCGCTGAAGATCTGCGCCGTGAGGTCGCGTATCTCTCCGTTGCGCCGAACGACGCTCCACTGCCAATTGAATATGCCCCACGCAACGCAGAGAAGCGCAACGACCGTGACCGGTACAAAGGCGTATCGTATCAGCGCCTCGCGCACCTCATCCTCTAGTCTCCGCCGCAAACGCTCACGCTCCTTTGCCGTACGATACGAAAATCACCGGATGATTTATCGTTTTTTATTATAACAAAAAGATTCTTGAAAGAGAAGTAAAGCACACAACAAAAGAGAGCAGTCGCCGTAATAGCGTCCGCCCTCTTTGTTTTTTATTTGTCGGTAGAAATCACTCCGCAAGCGGCTTCATCGTCGGGAAGAGGAGCACGTCGCGAATGGAGGGGCTGTCCGTGAGCAGCATAACGAGGCGGTCGATGCCGATGCCGAGCCCCCCCGTCGGCGGCAGTCCGTACTCAAGCGCCGTCACATAATCGCGATCCATGACATGCGCCTCCGCATCGCCCGCTTCGCGCTGAGCGAGCTGATCTATAAACCGCTGTTCCTGATCGATGGGGTCGTTCAGCTCGGTGAATCCGTTGGCGAGCTCTCGCCCGTAGACGAAAAATTCAAAGCGATCCGTGATGCGCGGATCGTCCGGATTGCGCTTCGCGAGCGGTGAAATCTCCGTCGGATGCCCGGTGATAAAGGTGGGCTGGATCAGCGTCTCTTCCACCTTTTCCTCAAAAGCGGCGTTGAGGATTCCGCCGATGCCGTGCCGCTCTTCGAACGGGACGCCGATCTCCTTGGCCATGGCGCGCGCCTCGTCCACAGTCGTGCAGGAGAGGAAATCCCTGCCCGTGGCTTCGCACACCGCGTCGTTCATGCTGACGGTGCGCACCGTGCCGAGATCGATCTCAACGCCCTGATAAGTGATCTTCGTCGTACCGAGCACATCCTCTGCCGTGCGGCGCACGATCCCCTCCGTGATCTCCATGAGGTCGCGGTAGTCGCCGAACGCCTGATAGATCTCGATGGAGGTGAACTCCGGGTTGTGCCGGACGTCCATGCCCTCGTTGCGGAAGATGCGCCCCATCTCATAGACGCGGTCGAGTCCGCCGACGATGAGACGCTTCAGGCTAAGCTCCGTAGCGATGCGCAGATAGAGGTCGATGTCGAGCGCGTTGTGGTGCGTGATAAAGGGGCGCGCCGCCGCGCCGCCTGCGATCGTCGAGAGCACGGGCGTCTCGACCTCGAGGAAGTCGCGCTCATCCAAATAGCTGCGGATAGACCGGATGATCTTCGCGCGCTTGCGGAACGTATCGCGCACCTCGTAATTGACCATTAGATCGAGATAGCGCTGTCGGTAGCGCGTATCGACGTCTTTGAGCCCGTGAAATTTTTCCGGCAGCGGGCGCAGGGACTTGGAGAGCAGGTCAAAATCCTCGACGCGGACGGTGACTTCGCCGCGCCGCGTCTTGAACACGACGCCGCAGATGCCAATGATGTCGCCGATGTCGAGACGTTTGAACTCCTCTTTGTACTTTTTCTCGCCGAGGACGTCCTGCTTAAAGTAGATCTGTATGTTCCCCGTGCGGTCGTTGAGCGTGGAGAACGATGCTTTGCCGTGCCCGCGGATCGCCATCAGACGCCCTGCGATGCGCACCTCGCCCCCCTCCTCGTCCTCGCCGAGACCGTCGTACTGCGCGCGGATCTGCGCCGCGTAGTCCGTGACCTCGAACCGGTGTCCGAACGGCGCGACGCCCATCTCACGGAATGCGTCCATCTTTTCGCGGCGCACGCGCATCATCTCATTGAGATCCTGCTCCTGCACCTCAGCCATCTGCGCTCTCTCTTCTGCCATAGGTGTTCCTTTCACTTCTTGATGTCGACGATCTTATACCGGATCATGCCCGCAGGGGCGCTCACGTTGATGACTTTGCCTATTTTCTGCCCGAGGAGCGCCATGCCGAGCGGCGATTCGTTAGAAATCTTGCCCTCGTCCGGATCCGCCTCCGTCGAGCCGACGATGAGGAAGGTCTCGTCCTCATCGAACTCGAGATCCTTGACAGTGACGCGGCTTCCGATCGTCACGGATTTTCCGTCGCCCGCCTTGATGATGTCGGAGTTGCGGATTTTATTTTCGAGTTCCTGAATTTCTCCCTCGAGAAATGCCTGCTCGTTTTTCGCGTCGTCATACTCGGAGTTCTCGGACAGATCGCCGAGGGCGATCGCCGCCTTGAGCCTCTCCGCCACTTCGATGCGGCGGACACTTTTCAGATAGTTAAGCTTTTCGACGAGTTTATTGTACCCGTCCTCCGTCAGCATGACCTTCTTTTCCGTCATTCAAAATTCTCCTTTGCTCTGCGTCTTCCGTGTTGATATGTGACAGCAGCGCCGCCATATCGGCACGACGCTCTCCTGCGCGGATGAGTGAGAGACGCTCACTGCGCCGCATTTTTTTGATTTCGTATTCTCTCTTTTGCGCTTCTTCCTTGGTCGAAAATGCTTCCGCATACACGAACTTCACCGGACGGCGCGCTCTCGTATACTTTGAGCCGGTGCCGTCGTTGTGCGCGGCGAGCCGCCGCCGGAGATCGTTCGTCCACCCCGCGTACAGACTATCGTCCGCACAGGCGAGGAGATATGCATAGTTCATTATTCCGCGTCTTTGAGCGTGATTTTTTCGATAACGACGTCATGCACGGGGCGGTCGCCGTAACTCGTCGGCGTATGCCCGATCTCGCGCACAACGTCCATGCCCTCGACGACCTTGCCGAAAACGGCGTGATGATTGTCAAGCCACGACGTCGGCGCCAGCGTGATGAAGAACTGACTGCCGCCCGTATTGGGGCCTGCGTTCGCCATCGAGAGGACGCCCTCGTCGCTGTGTTTGAGCTCCGGGTGGAACTCGTCGGGGATATGATAGCCGGGGCCGCCCGTCCCGTTGCCGCTCGGATCGCCGCCCTGAATCATAAAGCCGTCGATGACGCGGTGAAAGATCAGACCGTCATAGAATCCTTTCTCCACGAGATCTATAAAATTCTTTGTGGTAATCGGCGCTTTATCTTCAAATAGTTCGACCTCAAAAGTTCCCTTGTTGGTCGTAAAAACTGCAATACGGTTTGCCACGATTCCGTTCTCTCCTTTTCCTTTATCCTGATCCAAAAGCATATTGAACGACATCCCCGCACTGCCGCTGTGCGCCGCAAAAAATATGCCGCCAATCACAACGACGAGACAGAGTGCAAGGATATAGAAATACTTCCCCATTCTACCGAAAGCCCCCTCATATTTCAATACATATTTCAAAAAGATTGTGTTTCCCCCGAAATACGCGGCGACCACACGGGAATCTCCCGCCCCGGCAGGAAGAAATCCGCCGGCGGCCGCCACACGGGATAGCCGACCGAGTGCATAGTAACGAGAGCATCCGGATAGGTCTCGGCGCAAAACTCCTTCGCCCCGCGATCCATCGAGGTCTCAAGACGCCCGTCCACAGGGAAGAACGCGAGGTCGAACGACAGCCCTTTGAGCCGCTTCATCTGCTTGCGGAATCCGTTTTCTGCGAGCTTGCGGTTCTCTGCGGTATCGCCGATCCAATCCCACCAGTTGAAATCGCCCGCATGGAAGATTCTGCGCCCGCGCGTCTCAACGAGGAACGACGTCCCCTCGTCGGTCGAAGAGAACGACGTGACGGCGATCGTATCGTCGTGCCACACGTCGTAGATCGGCATCCAGACAACCTTGTCCCGCGGGATGCGGGCAGCCCCCGGCACGTTCCGGATGTCCTCACTGAGGATGTAGCGCGTCGCCTCCGCTGCAAACTGTGCGATATGCGGGCTGAAATGATCAAAATGCGCGTGCGACGACAGGAAATATACCTTCGTATAGCCCCCTTTTTCGATCGCCTGCGGAACGACGCCCGCGGGATCGTCAAAGTCGTCAAAGATGAGCAGTACGTTGTCCACGCGGACGAGGAATCCGCTGTTGAGCAAATAGGTCACGTCGATCGTGTGTGCATCCGCCATACGCTTCACTTCCTTTCGTGTTCGCGTTCATCGTCGTCCTCGTCGGAGGCGGACGCATCGTTTTGATTGATGCGCCCGAAACCGCGCCCCATGACCTCGTTCGCGGACATGATGATGACGAACGCATGAGGATCGACGTTATGAACGATGAATTTGAGTTTTCCCACCTGCGTCGTTCCCACCGCGACAAAGACAACGTTGCGTTCCCTGCGCGTATATGCCCCCTGCCCGTGCAGGAAGGTGACGCCGCGGTGCATCTCATCGATGATGTTCTCCGCGATTTCGCGGTATTTGTCCGAGACGATGAGCACCGCCTTGCGGTGGTTGAACCCCGCGACGATCTTATCGACGACTGTCGCGTTGATGAACATATAGATGAGCGTGAACATCGCGGGCGCCATGCCGAACAGGAACGCCGCGATGAGCATGATGAGACAGTTCATCGCAAAGAGCACGCCGCCCATATGCAGGTCGTAGTATTTCCGAACGATGGCGGCGAGGATGTCAAATCCGCCCGTACTGCCGTTCATGCGGAACACGAGTCCGTAGCCGAGTCCCGCGAACACGCCGCCGTATACGGTCGTCAGCATCATATCGCTGACCGGCGCATACGCGTTCAGCGGGCGCGTGAGGTCGAGAAACGCCGAGAAGATCGCCGTGCCGATGATGATGTCGACCGTATAGCTCCGCCCCATCAGTTTCCACGCCATAAAGAGGAGCGGGATATTGTAGAGAAACGTCTGTATACCGATCGGCAGTCCGAAGAGGTAGTAGACGATCATCGCGATGCCCGTTGCGCCGCCCGTGAGCAGATGCGCGGGAATCAAGAAGATGTTGATGGCGGAGCTCGCGATGAGACAGCCGAGCGCGATGCCCATGTATCGCATCGCGCGGTGTCCAAGGACACGCATATGCACGTGGTGCATCATTTCGCATATCCTCCGAGCCGCACGGGCTGCTCCTTCGGCAGCGCGGACACATCGATGTTCTTTGCCGCGATGAAGCCGCTGCCGAGATCGAGCACATCGGCGGCGTCATCGTTCGCAAGCGCCATCTCATCCGCCTCCTCGTCGCTGAGCGGCAGCATCGTGATGCGCGCCGCCGTGAGGAATCCGCCCTCGGGATCAAGGTTCAGCACGAGATGCCAATGGGGATGCGACGGATGCGCATAAACGTAGCAGGTATTATCGTCGAGCATCTGCCGGGACGCCTTGCCGTACGTCTTAAAGATATAGCCGGTTGTCGCGCCCCGCCGCACATTTTTCCGCAAGCGGTATTGATCCCCGGAGAGCGCAATATCCGCGACGCGTCCGCTCCCCGCCGCAACGGCGACGGTCACATCGCCGTAGGTGCAGACGTTCAGACGGACGCCGCGCACATAGACCGTCTTTTCAAAGGAGGGCGCGCCCCACTTTTCACGCAGCGTCTGCTCCGTATCTCCTAAGGATATGCCCCGATAGGAGAAATCCGCGTCCTCGACAGCGCCCTTCGCCTCTGCGGGCACGGCGCAAAAAAGTACAAGCGCGCACATGACCATGAGACAAAGCCCGTATTGTTTGAAACTATCCTGCATCGCTCATACCTCTGCATCAGAATGCGAAATTCCCCTGCTCCATCACGCGGATCGTCCGCCCGTCGCGCGTGCGTCCTACGACGGAGAGATCCTCCGTACCGATCATAAAGTCCTCGTGGACGATGGAGTCGTTCACGCCCGCACGGCGGAGTTCGTCCTCCGTCATATCCTCGCCGCCCCTGATGCAGGTCGGATACGCCTTGCCGAGTGCAAGGTGACAGGAAGCGTTCTCGTCGAAGAGCGTGTTGTAAAACAGGATATTGCTCCGCGAAATTGAAGAATCATACGGCACGAGCGCAACCTCGCCGAGGAACGACGCCCCCTCGTCCGTCTCGATCAGCTTCTTTAGATGCTCCGCGCCGCGCGACGCCATATGATCGACGACTTTTCCGTCGCGGAAGGTCAGCCGTATATCATAGATCACGTTGCCGTTAAAATGGAGCGGCTTTGACGCCGCCACCGTCCCGTTCACGCCGCCGCGGTGCGGGAGCGTGTAGACTTCCTCCGTCGGCATGTTCGCGGCAAAGAGCACGCCGTCCGCCGAATGCTCCGCGCCGCCCATCCAGAGATGCCCCGCGGGAAGCTCAACGCGCAGATCCGTCCCGAGGCCGTTCGTATAATGCAGCTCTGCAAAATCGCATTGATTGAGAAACGCCGCGCGTTTTTGCAGCGTATCGATGTGCTCTTTCCACACCGCCACGGGATCGTTCTCCGGCGTAATGCGCACCGCCTTTAGAATCTCCTCCCAAAGCCGCGCGACGGCAGTCTCCTCCGCCGCCTCCGGGAACACCTTGCGCGCCCACGCGGGCGTCGGTATCGAGACGACACACCACGTGTTGCGATTGCTCATCAATCGATTGCGGTAGTCGGCGAGCGCTTTGCCCGCCGAGAGCTGCACCGCCGTTAATTTTTCGGGCGCAATATCGGAAAAAATATCCGGATCGCTTGCCGCGATGGAGATGAACGCCGCGCCGCGCCCCGCATGATCGTCGTAAAAGAGTTTGCGCCACGCGGGGAACTCCTCAAATCGCTCCATGGGCGCGTTTTGATAGCGAATGCGCTCGAACGCCTCGTCGCTCCAATGCACGGCGACGTCGTACGCACCCGCGGCGAACGCCTCCGCCGAGAGCGCGCGAACGAACGCCGCGCATCCGATCGGCGCGCGTATCACGAGCGGCTGAGACGGCTGCAAATTGACGCCGACGCGGACGACAAGAGCCGCGTATTTCTTCAGAATATCCTCTCTCATCTCACACCTCATCCGTATCAAACAGGAGCGTAACGGGACCGTCGTTCACCGAGGAGACCTGCATGTCCGCACCGAACACACCGCACGCCACGGGCACATCATGCGCCCTCATGCACGCGATAAATTTCTCATAGAGCGGAATCGCCGTCTCCGGTTTCGCCGCGTGAGAAAAACCGGGACGCCGCTTTTTCAGATCGGCATACAGCGTGAACTGAGAGACGATGAGCGCGCTGCCGCCGACATCCGCAAGCGCGAGATTCATCTTGCCCGCCGCATCGGAAAAGACGCGCAGATGCACGATCTTCTCCGCGAGACGCGTCGCGTCCGCCTCCGTATCCTGCGGCGCAATGCCGAGGAGAATCAAATATCCGCGGTCGATTTGACCGCGAACTTCGCCGTCGATGCGGACAGCCGCCGCATTGACCCGCGTCACCACCGCGCGCATGTGACCGCCTCCCTTCCCGTCGTAATGTGCTCCATTATAACACGTTCGCCGCACACTGTCCTCTCATGTGGAAAAAAAGGCGGTGAGGAGACGTGTCAGCGCATATTGATCGCGCATCCCCATCGTCTCGCGCGCGGAATGCATCCCGAGAATCGGCACGCCGACGTCCATGGTCTTCATCGGGAGGAGCGTCGATAGGATCGAGCCGAGCGTCGCTCCGCCCGGCGCATCCGAATGATTCGTAAACACCTGATGCGGGATGTCCTCACGCATACAGATGTCCTGCACCGCCGCGAACGCCTCGGGATCGCACGCATAGGACTGACTCGCGGCGACCTTGAGCACGACGCCGCGGTTCAGCAGCGGACGATTCGTCGGATCCGCCTTTTCGGGCGCATTCGGGTGCAGCGCATGGGCGACGTCCGCAGAGATGCAGACCCCGCCGAGCGCCGTGCGCAGGTATTCGTCCCGCGAGAACCCGAGCGCCAAATAAATGCGCTCCAGCATCATGGACAACGCCAAAGAACCCGCGCCCTGCTTTGTTCTGCTGCCGACCTCCTCGTTGTCAAAGAGCGCGGCGACGGAGACGCCCTCCGCCGGCGCCTGCGCGATCGCGTCAAAGCACGCCTTCACCGACGAGAGATTGTCGAGCCGCGGCGCGGAGAGGAACTCCTCACCCGATCCCACGAAACAGCCGCGCTCTGCCGGATAGACGTTCAAATCATAGGAGAGAATATCCTCCGCGCGCACACTAAGATGCTCCGCCAAAAGCGCGTGCAGCTTTTTCCCGTCGTCCGCCGCATCCCCCGCCCCATCCGATTGGAACAGCAGCGGCAGGAGGTCTTTTTGCGGCTTCAGCTCGACGCCCTCGTTCACCTTGCGGTTCATGTGGATCGCGAGGTTCGGAATGACGGCGAGCGGCCGCCGAAAATCCACAAGGCGCAGCTCCGAATGAAAGGCGTCCGCGCCGCGCAGCGTAACCGCGCCCGCGATGGAGAGCGGGCGATCGAGCCATGTATTCCGAATCAGTCCGCCGTAGGTCTCCACGTTGAGCCTTCCGTATCCTGCATCGCACATGACAGGATTCGGCTTGATGCGCAGACAGGGGAAATCCGTATGCGCACACGCCATCCGCAAGAGACCGCGCGGATTTTCCCCCACGGAGACGACAACCGCTCCCGTTCGAAAGAGCGGCAGATAGAATGTTTTGCCCGGGCGAATGCGCTCTATCGTGTCGTTCGTGATCCGCTCCCATGCGGGATTGGGATTTTGCGCCGCGTGATACGGCGAGGGCGCGGCATCAATAAACTCTATCAGCTCTTCTGCGCAGGCTCTCTCTGCTTCCGTCATAATGCGCTCCTCTCTGTGCTATAAACAGAAAAAGACCCGCCCATCGGCTGGTCTTTGTACTCCGAAAATAAATGGTCGGGATGACAGGGTTCGAACCTGCGGCCTCATCGTCCCGAACGATGCGCGCTACCAAACTGCGCCACATCCCGACAACGATAGTTATTTTAGCAACTTTTGAAAGAAAAATCAAGTGCTAACTGCAAGAAAAAAGAGGAAATTTCCCGTCGGTTTACACGAACGCATCGCGCCCCTCATCCCTCGATGGGATAGTAATCCGCCGGCAAGGGCGCAAGGATACCGACGAAAACGAAGTCCTCCGTTCCTGTATTGCGCATTCCGTGGCATGCGCCTTTCGCCGAGACGATAACGTCGCCCTTCGCGATCGGTTCTTCCTGCCCCGGCGCGGGATAAAATACGCCCGTCCCCTGCACGCAGATCCATATATCGTCCGCCTGCGCATGCCCATGTGTCTTGATTTCCTGCCCCGGCTTCAATACCCAAACGACACCGCTCGTCGATGCCGTGCTGTAGATCGTCGTCCGCGTCGCCGTCTCCCCCGCCTTTGCCACATCCGCCAAGTGAACCCGGCGTGCCGAGAACGCTGTTCCTGCTTCAATCATTTTGAAACACTCCTTTAATCATAGATTTTAGAATACCAAACTATGCTTGTCAATTAAAATATCCGCCGCTCCAAAGAAGCGGCGGACACCAATTTTTTTATTTTTTACGATAGATGATCGGGCTGCGTCCGAGGTACTCAAACGGTGCGCTCAGGCAGTGCACGAGACGTGTGAACGGAAAGAGAATCGCAACTGCCATCCAACAGAACATGTGAATGCGGAACATGAGCGGCACATTCTCCATGTATTCAATCTGCGGGTTCAGCATGAGTACGGAGCGGAACCACGGCGAGATGGTCTCGCGGTAGTCAAATCCGCCCTGCACAGCGTTGAGCGTCGTCGATGCGCAGCCGGTGAAGATCGCGGCAAAGAGGAAGAGATAGAGCCACTTGTCCATCGTCGAGGTGTTCACCGCCATGCGGTCTTTGCCAAAGCGGCGGATCAGCAGCAGGATAAAGCCGCCGAAGAACAGCAGTCCTGCGGGGGCACCGCCGCCGAGGGCGATCATGTGGTAGAGATGTTCGTTGATGCCCACCGCCTCCGTTATAAATTTCGGGATGAGCACGCCGATGACATGACCGCCGAACGCCATGACGAGCCCCAAATGGAACATGGGCCCCGCGATCTTGAGGTCGCTCTTCGAGAGGAACTGACTCGACTTCGTTGTCCAGTTGCGTTCGAACACCGTATAGCGCACGATTGTCCCCACGATGAGGAACGTGAACGCAATATAGGGGAGCACTCCCCATGCGAATTGTTTCATGATGCGGACCTCCCTACGAGACTTGCGGCTTCGGTGAGCACGACGTCAATCAAAAACGCATACGGGAGCTTTGCCTCGATCAGCCGATCCCGCAGGAGCTCCATCTTTGGACGCACCTGCGAAAGGATATACTCGGCACGCTCCTCGGGTACCGCCGCCGCAAGCTCTAGGATCGCCGGCAGATAGTCCGGCAGCTCGCGGTCAATATCGAATCCGCTGTCAAGGAAGAGCTGCTTATACGCGAGCATCTCCTCGGACTGCTTCCCAAAATCCGTGCGGTTATGCGTCGTGAGGTAAAGATTCGTGTTCTGTGAAAAGTCAAAGGTACGCACATAGGCGTCCTCAAACTCCCGGCGATCGCTCTCCACCACATACTCAAAGAACTCCGTCAGTACTTCGCGCGTCTGCGGACGCTCCACTTCGCGCGCCGCTTCGGCGTAATCGAGCAGATTCGTCCACCAATCCTCGGTGGGATATTCGAAAAGATACGCCGTGAGCATCAGTTCTTTTTGGATGCGGTTTGCCGTCTCCATCAGCAGCATCCTCCCGGACATGCGTAGCCTGTCGTTCCTTGCAGTTCGCGCAGTTTCTCATCCGCAACGCCCGCGACGCCTGCGGGGATGTTGAACCGATCCCTGCGTTTGGCAAGCCCGAGCAAGCGGTACATCGCGTCATAGGTCTCTATCGGAAATGCGAGGCTTTCGGGAACGGCATCGCCCGTCTGTTTTGCGCGCATGACGGCGCGGAGTTCGAGCATGACGTGCAGGACGCGCTCGATCGCCGCCGTGTCCCCCGCCGTGAGGAGCTGCGCGAGGTATGCCACGGGGATGCGCATCTCCGCCGCCCCCGGGAAGAATACCTCCTCCTCCACGCGCCGCGCAATGGGGCTAAGGGGCGGGACATACCAAATATTCGGCAGTGTGCGGTACTCCGGATGGAGCGGGAACGCAAGCCGCCATTCCCTGATGAGGCGGTACGAGGGCGAATCCTGCGCCGCACGAATCCAGCGCGGCGGAATGCCCGCCTCCTTTGCCGCCGTAACAACCTGCGGATCGTTCGGGTCACAGATGACCTCCATGAGCTTATTGTAAATCTCTTTCGGATCCGTGACGCTCGCGGCTTCCTTCACGCGGTCGGCATCGTAGAAGATGACGCCGAGGTAGCGCATCCGCCCGACGCAGCCGTCGCTGCACACCGTCGGCAGACCGTTCTCAAGACGCGGGAAGCACAGCGTGCATTTCTCCGCCTTGTTCGTCTCCCAGTTGTAGTAAATTTTCTTATACGGGCAGGACGGTACACAGTGCCGCCATCCGCGACAGCCGTCCTGCGAGATGAGGACAACACCGTCCTCATCGCGCTTGTAGATCGCGCCCGAAGGGCACGCCGCAACGCACGCAGGGTTGAGGCAGTGGTTGCAGAGACGCGGGAGATGCTTCATAAAGATGTCGTGGAACTCGAGCGTGATCTCCTGTCCGATTTTTTGCAGGTTGATGTCGCGGCGTGCCGACTGCCCGTCCGCGAGGTCGTCCTCCCAGTTCGGCCCCCACTTGATCTCCATCCGCTTCTGCGTGATGAGCGAGCGCGGGCGCGCGACGGGCTGATGATTCTTCCGCTTGGAGTGGAGGAGCGTCTCGTAGTCGTACGTCCACGGCTCATAGTAATCGTCCATCTCGGGCTGCTGCGGATGGTAGAACAGCTTGGCAAGACGGCTGACCATCGAGCCGGTCGCGAGCGAGAGCTTGCCGTCCTTCAGCGTCCAGCCGCCCTTCCACTTCTCCTGATTCTCCCATTCTTTGGGATAGCCGATGCCCGGCTTTGTCTCGACGTTGTTGAAATACATGTACTCCGCGCCGCGGCGGTTCGTCCACACATTCTTGCACAGGATGGAGCAAGTGTGGCAGCCGATGCATTTGTCGAGATTCATGACCATCGCAATCTGCGCTTTAATCTTCAAGCCAATCTACCTCCTCCATGCGGCGCACGACGACATACGAGTCGCGCTGATTTCCCGTCGGGCCGTAGTAGTTAAATCCGTAGCTGAGCTGCCCGTAGCCGCCGATGAGGTGGGTGGGCTTCATGTGGATATGCGTCGGCGTGTTGTGGGTTCCTGCGCGTGTGCCCGAGATCTTCGACCCCGGGACGTTGATGTGGCGATCCTGCGCATGGTGCATGAACACCGCGCCCTGCGGGATGCGCGGCGAGACGACGACACGCGAGGCGACGACGCCGTTGCGGTTATAGAGTTCGATCCAGTCGTTGTCCTTCACGCCGATCTCCGCCGCGTCCTTCTCGCTCATCCACACGCTCTGTCCCCCGCGGAACATCGTGAGCATCTGCTGCGCGTCGAAGTACATGCTGTGCGTACTCCACTTGTTATGCGGCGTCAGATATTTCAGCGTGATTTCTTTCTGCGTCCCGTTCAGGGATTTGTTCATCGGACGGAAGTCGAGAATCGGGCGGTAGATCGCCTGCGCCTCGCCGAACTCGCGCATGACCTCGTGATCCATGTAGAAATGCTGCCGCCCCGTCAGCGTACGGAACGGAACGAGTTCCTCCACGTTGGTCGTAAACGGCGTATAGCGGCGGTTCTGATTGCTGCCCGTAAAGGTCGGCGCCGTGATGGTCTGACGCGGCTGCGCAATGACTTTATCATAGGTAAAGCGATCTTCTTCGCGATCCTTTGCGAGGCGGACGAGATTCGTCAGCCCCGTGCGCTTTTCGACCGCTTCCCACGCGCGCACCGCCGTGCGCCCGTTCGTCGTCGGCGACATGCCGAGCACCGCCTCGATCGCCTGCCGCGCCTCGTAGATGGAGGGCATCCCGTAGGAAACATAATCTTTGTTCTGGATCACGCCGTTGCGCGCGCGCACTTCTTCGTAGTCTTCCGCCGAGTCCCACGTGTTGCCGTGGCTCGCCGTCTTGCCTGCGGCGTTCGGACCGAGCGCGATCCACTTTTCGTAGAGCTTCGTGTAGTCGATGATATTCTGCGCGATATTCGGCATCGTCTTGCCGGGGATCGGCTCGCACTCGCCCTTGCTCCAGTCGCGCACGATGCCGTCCGGCTGTGCCAGCTCGGTCTCGTTATCATGTCCAAGCGGCGTTGCCACAACGTTCGTGTAGGGCTTGAGGTTTGCTTCCTTGGCAACCTTTGATACCGTCTCCGCAAGCGTGCGGTAGATGTCCCAGTCCGTTCGCGACTCCCAGAGCGGATCGACCGCAGGCTGGAACGGATGGACAAAGGGATGCATATCCGTAGAGGAAAGATCCGTCTTTTCATACCACGTTGCCGTCGGCAGAACAATGTCGGAATAGAGCGCGTTGCCCGCCATGCGGAAATCGAGCGCGACGAGGAGGTCGAGCTTGCCCTCGAGCGATCCGCCCGGCTGCGCCAGCTCCTCCTTCTCCCGCCATTTGATTTCCCGCGGGTGTTCTTTCGCATCTTCCTCTTGGAAAATGCTATTCTCCGTGCCGAGGAGATATTTCAGGAAGTAATCGTTGCCTTTTGCCGACGAACCGAGCAGATTACAGCGCCAGACAAAGAGGTTGCGTGGGAAATTCTCGGGAGCGTCCGGATCCTCCCATGCGAATTTGAGGCTCTTGTCCTTGAGGCTCTTGACGATGTAGTCCTTGACCCCGTCAAGTCCTTCGCCGCCTGCGGCGGCGGCTTCGTCGGCGATCTGCTGACCGCCCTTGTTGAACGTCGGATAGGCGGGCGCCCAGCCAAGACGCGCCGCGAGGATTGCATAGTCGCCGGGATGCGTATAGCGCGCCGTTTCGTTCGGCGCCGCAAGTGCGTCCGCCTGAATCTCGTCGCTGCGCCACTGATTCGTCGCAAAGTAATAGAACGACGTGGCGTTGAGCAACTTCGGCGGTCCCTGCCAGTCCGAGCCCGACATGATGCGCGCCCAACCTTCGTTCGGACGCAACTTCTCCTGCCCGACGTAATGCGCCCAGCCGCCGCCGTTGCGTCCCTCACAGCCCGTGAAGAGCAGGAGGTTGATGATCGTGCGGTACACGACATCCGCATGGAACCAGTGGTTGATGCCGCCGCCCATGATGATCATGCTGCGGCCGTTCGTCTTGATCGCGTTGTCCGCAAGCTCGCGCGCCGTATGGATGACGAGTTCAGGCGAGATGCCCGTGTACTTCTCTTGCCACGCGGGCGTATAGGGCGTGTCGTCCTCATAGGAGCCGGCGCTCTCGCCGCCGAGACCGCGGTCGATCGCATAGTTCGCAAGCGTGAGGTCGTAGACCGTCGTCACGAGCACTTCGCCGTGCGCCGTCTTGACGCGGCGTACGGGGAGCGCGCGCGTAAGCGTCCGCTTTGCGCGGTCGTTGCCGAAATACGGCAGCTCGACCTCGACCGTATCCGTGCGATCGTCCCACACGGAGAGACGCGGGCAAATCTCCGCACCCGTGTCACGGTTCTCCTCTTTGATGTTCCATTTTTCCTGCGTGCTCCAACGCTCGGCGAGCGTCCCGTTCGGGATGACGATCTCGCCGGTTTTGTCGTCGACGACGTAGTAGCGGAAGTCGGCGTGCTTTTCATCGCGCCCCATGTCGCGCGAGCTGAGCATACGCCCGGGAACGTAGCCGCCGTTTCGCTCCTCGATGCGCACGAGAAACGGGAAATCCGTATACTTGCGTGTATACTCGAGAAAGAACGGCACCGTTTTATCGATATAGTATTCCTTCAGGATCACATGCCCCATCGCCATCGCCATCGCGGAGTCGCTGCCGACCTTCAGCGAGATCCATGTGTCGGCAAACATCGACGACTCGGCATAGTCCGGCGCGATGGAAACGACCTTCGTCCCTTTATAGCGTACCTCCGCCATGAAATGGGCGTCCGGCGTCCGCGTCAGAGGCACGTTCGAGCCCCATGTGATGAGATAGCCCGCGTTGTACCAGTCGCTCGACTCCGGCACATCCGTCTGCTCGCCCCAGATCTGCGGACTCGCGGGCGGCAGATCGGCGTACCAGTCGTAGAACGAAAGCCCCACACCGCCCATGAGCTGCATGAAGCGAATGCCCGCCGCATAGCTCAGCATGGACATCGCAGGGATGACCGAGAACCCGAAGATGCGGTCGGGGCCGTAGGTGTACGCCGTATAGAGTACCGAGGACGCGATCAGCTCCGAGACTTCTTCCCACGTTGCGCGCACAAAGCCGCCCATCCCGCGGGCTTCCTTATATTTCTTCTGCTTCACAGGATCGGAGGCGATGCTCTTCCACGCGTCGAACGCCGTCTTGTGCTTGGCGCGCGCCTCGCGCCACAGCGCTGCGAGTTCGCCGCGCATATAGGGATATTTTACGCGATGCGGGCTATACAGATACCACGAGAACGTCGTCCCGCGCGGACAGCCGCGCGGCTCAAAATCCGGCATATCCGGCGCGGTCTCCGGATAGTCCGTCGCTTGGTTCTCCCACGCGACGATGCCGTTCTTCACATGCACATTCCAGCTGCACGAGCCGGTACAGTTCACGCCGTGCGTCGTTCGGACAGTCTTGTCGAACGACCAGCGGTCGCGGTACATGTTCTCCCAGTCCCGTCCGCCCTCGTGCATCTCCTGATGCCCGTCTGCGGATACCGATGTGGGGACAAGATACTTGAACTTCTGAAAAATACTGTGCACCCCAAAGCCCTCCTAAAAGTTTTGCGGATACCGACAGCGATGAAAGCCTCTCCACCGCTCCTTAATTGTAGTGTAACAAAAAAAATCGCCTTTCCTGTGACATATCTCACAAAAAAGGCGTTATTATCAATTTTTTCTATCTCACCTATCAAGTTTTTTATTCAATGATGCAATCCTCTGCGCCGCAGCTCTCACAGCGCACCTCCCGGCGCAAATATTCCATATCCCGCAGAAAGATAAAGTTGCCGCGATAGGCAACAATCCCATCGCGCTTCATCTCGCTCAGCAGTCGGTTCAGACTCTCTCGCGACATCGCCGAATAATCCGCCAGCTCCTGATTCGTCATCTCCAATGGAATCAAGACCCCGCCGTCCTCCTCGCGCCCGTAACTGTTCGCCATGCGAATCAGCGTCGAATAGACGGCTCCCTTTTTCCCATAGAGGAGCAGGTCACGGAATTTATGATGCTGCTTTCGCATGTGTTTCGCCATGATCTTGAGCATATTGACGGCAAGCTGCGGCTGTCGTTCAAGGTTGTGCTCGAGCACAGGGTACTCGATCGCGTAGACTTCCGCCGCCGTCTTTGCGATGGCGTCAAAAATATAGACACGGCGCTTTTGATAGAGCGGCAACTCCCCGATGACGCTTCCCTGATGCGCGAGCCGGAGCGAGAGGACACGCCCCGAATCGGCACTTTTGGAAATACGGATTTGACCGCTGTGAACGAAGTAAAAATACTTCGCCGCGCCGCCCTCGTGAAAAAGGTATTCGTTTTTATGCAGTGATACGATTCTTCCCGGTACTTCATAAAACGGCTGTACCAACGCATCCGGCATGTCCATTCCTCCAAAAAGTCTTCGCATTCAGATGGCAGTATTGTGAGAAACATCACATACAGATATAGTTTTTCGTTATATACTCATAGCTATGAATAAAGGGGGTGCACCCGCGCTTCCCCGCGAAATCATAAAGGAGTGTTGTAAATTGAGCGCACAAGCGTATACCTCGCGCAGCGAAATTTTGGCGCATTGGAATCCGGAGGATACGGATTTTTGGAAGCGTTACGGCGAGCGCATTGCCAAGCGCAACCTCTACACATCGACGTGGGCGCTGACCCTCGCCTTCGTTGCATGGACGATGTGGGCAACGATTGCCGCACAGCTCAATCAGATCGGATTCCACTTTACTGATAATGAAATCTTTACACTCGCAGCTCTTCCGGGTCTCGTCGGCGCGACGGGACGGCTCGTCTACACCTATATGCCCGCCATCGTCGGCGGCCGCAACTGGACGCTCTTTTCCACCGCGCTCCTGCTGATCCCACTCATCGGACTCGGCAACGCCGTCACCAACACCGCGACGACCTATGACGAATTCGTCGTGCTCGTCGCCATGATCGGCATTGCGGGCGCGAACTTCTCCTCGTCGATGGCAAATATCGGTTTCTTCTTCCCGAAATCGGAGAAGGGACTTGCGCTCGGCATCAACGCCGGCATCGGCAACCTCGGCGTCTCTATCATCTACCTCACCGCGCCGTTCCTGCTCGGCATGGGCTTTGGCGGACTCTTCGGTGCGCCGCTCATCAATGCTGCAGGAAAAGAGGTCTATGTGCAGAGCGTCTGCTATTTCTGGGCAATCCCGACCGCGCTGACGCTCGTCCTCGTGTGGCTCTTCATGGACAATCTGCCCATCCCGCGCCAAAGTCCACGAAGCATGATGTCCATCTTTGGCAATAAACACACATGGCTGATTACGGTCATCTACACCTGCGGCTTCGGCTCGTTCATCGGCTACTCCGCTGCGCTGGCACTGCTCCTCAACCGTGAGTTCCCGGAGATTTCATTCGCCTACGGCGCGTTCCTCGGCCCCTTCATCGGCGCGAGCGTACGCCCCATCGGCGGCTGGGCGGCGGACAAGCTCAACAGCGGCTCCATCGTCACCTTTGGCGGACTCGTACTTATGCTCGTCGCCTGCATCGTCACCGTTCTCGGCATCGAGATGCATAATTTCGCCCTATTCTTCGGCGCTTTCCTCGTCCTCTTCTTCTCGACGGGCTTCATCAACGGTGCTTCGTTCCGCATGATTCCCTTCGTCTTTGAGAATCCGGTACATGCTTCACTCGTCACGGGCTTCACCGCGGCGATCGCCGCCTACGGCGCTTTCTTCATTCCGAAACTCTTCGGCTACTCCTACGCCACATACCAGAATGTCGCGCCCGCGTTCTACTACCTTATCGGATTCACCGTCGTTACCATCATCATCACGTGGGTGTTCTACGCCCGCAAAGGTTCCGGCATCAAGTGCTGACCTCCTCCGGATATGCATAACGGGAGCTGTGATACCTGCACAAAAGGTATCACAGCTTTTCTCGTGCACAATAGTATTACGGCAAAATTGACAGCGCAATACTATGAACGAGATATAATAGAATTATACGACAAAGACTCCTCTATGGCAACTGCACAGGATCGATGAAATTCAATAAAAAAGCCGTACCGATGTATTGGTACGACATTATTTCACTGCCACTCTATAGCCCTAAGTCTCCCATTTTTATCTCCTCGACGCGGCCGTGCTCCATCTCGAAGGCGATGCCCACGGTAGGATCGTCCTCAGAGAAGTAAATATAGTCATCGCCGTAAACAAGACAGGGCTCTCCATAAATGTTACGCAGCGCGTCAACCGAGGTGCCGATCCCCACGCCCTTCCCAGAGACAAGCGTGCTGTGCGATGAAATCTTCACCCGGCGCACGGTGCCGTCTACAAAGTGAACGGTCAGACCGTTCGCATATTCATAGGTGCGAACATCCTTGCCGGGATACCGCTCGCTCCGTTTCGTCTCCATCCCCTCGGGGCTGCCGCAGCGCGCGCGGACATCCGTCTCCGGCGCCGCATAGGAAATATCGCCGAGCACGAGTCCGTCCGGTGTGAAGCGCGAGACCGCTGCCTTCGTCTCTTTACGATGTACGCGCAGACTCTCTGCTTCGCGCTGCACGGCATCGTCTGCCGAGAGCGTTTTCTCCACGTCCGCGCGGGCAATCGCCGCGGCGCGATGCACTCCGCCCGGAGACGGCACGGCGCAGTTCTGATAAAAGATATAATGGGCGGCGAAGCCTGTCAAAGCGGCAACGGCAATAAACGCCGCACACCTTTGCATGTTCAAAAGCGTTCCTCTTCCCTGTTCCCCGATTGATACAGACTATAAGATGCGCCCATTATAACGAGAGACGCTGAAAGCCCTCTGAATACTTTCTTTCAGAGGGCTTTCAGATGATAAAAGGAGCCGCCGTACAGATCTGTACGGTGACCCCTCTCCTTAGCGCAGCGGACGAAGTCTTTTGATTTACGCTTTGCCCGCGAGTTTCTTGTAGCTGTTGTAACGTGTCTCCGCGTCCTTCTGCGTCTTTTCAAAGAGCGCCTCAGCCGCCTCGGGGAAGCTGCTCTTCAGACTGATGTAGCGGTTCTCGCCCATAAGGAACTCTTGGAACTTCGAGAAATCCGGCTCCTTGGAGTCAAGACTGAACGGATTCTTACCCGTATCCACGAGCTGCGGATTGTAGCGATAGTTTGCCCAGTAGCCGCACTCAACGGCGAGCTTGCCCTCGAGCTGTGCGCAGCCCATGCCCTTGCGGATGCCGTGGTTGATGCACGGCGAATACGCGATGATGAGGGAGGGGCCGGGGTATGCTTCCGCTTCGCTGATCGCCTTGAGCACCTGATTCTGATCGGCGCCCATATCCACCTGTGCGACGTAGACGTAGCCATAGGAGATCGCCATCATGCCGAGATCCTTCTTCTTCGTCTTTTTGCCCGTCGCAGCGAACTCCGCGATGGCGGCCGCAGGCGTGGACTTCGACGCCTGTCCGCCCGTATTGGAGTAAACTTCGGTGTCGAACACCATGACGTTGATATCCTCGCCCGATGCGAGCACATGGTCGAGACCGCCGTAGCCGATGTCGTATGCCCAGCCGTCGCCGCCAAAGATCCACTGCGAGCGCTTGACGAAGTAGTCATTATCGCTGTAGATGCGGCAAAGGAGCTCATCGCTTCCCTTCTCCGCCTCGAGGAGACTCTTGAGCGCGCTCGCACGGTCACGTGTACTCTCGCCCTCGTCGCGCTTGTCGAGCCATGCCTGCATCGCTGCGCGCAGCTCCTCGGAGCCTTTCTGCGCTTCGATCGCTTCGATCATCGCGGATGCAAGCGCTTCGCGGATGGACTTCGTACCGAGATGCATGCCGAGACCGTACTCTGCATTATCCTCGAACAGGGAATTCGCCCATGCGGGTCCCTGTCCCTGCGCATTCGTCGTGTATGGCATGGCGGGTGCGCTCGCGCCCCAGATGGAGGAGCATCCCGTTGCGTTTGCGATCAGCATCCGATCGCCAAAGAGCTGTGTGACGAGCTTTGCATACGGTGTCTCGCCGCAGCCCGCACACGCGCCCGAGAACTCAAAGAGCGGTTTTTCAAACTGCGATCCGATGATGGTGGTCTTCTTCATCGGCGTATTCTTGATCGAGACTTTCTCCACATCGACGCCAAAGTCGAAATACTTCTGCGCATCGCGGAGTTTGTCATCGAGCAGGGTCATATCGAGTGCCTTGCCCGGGCAGACCTGCGCGCAGTTGCCGCAGCCAAGGCAGTCGAGCGTGGAGACCGCAATCGTGAAATTGAGGTTCTGCGCCTTGCCGGGCTTCGACTTGATGGACTCAAATCCCTCGGGCGCCGCCGCAAGCTCCTCATCGGTCGTGAGCACAGGACGGATGGAAGCATGCGGGCAGACGAGTGAACACTGGTTGCACTGAATGCACTTCTCCTTGTTCCAGACAGGAACGGAGATCGCTGTACCGCGTTTTTCGTACGCCGTGCCGCCGAGCGGGAACGTGCCGTCCTCCATGCCGGTGAGATCGGAGACCTTGAGCTTATCGCCCTCCTGACGGTTCATGACGTTCTGGATCTTCGTGATGAACTGCGGCGTCCGCGGGTTGACCTCTACCTCTTCGTCAAAGGCATCCTTCCATGCGTCGGGGACAACAACGCGATGCAACGACTCAATGCCGTGATCGATCGCACCGTTATTCATGTTGACGACCTTCTCGCCCTTGCTCCCGTAGGAGGTTACAACGGCATCCTTGAGGTACTTCACAGCATCCTCGATGGGGATGATATTAGCGAGCTTGAAGAACCCCGACTGCATGACCATGTTAAAGCGTCCGCCGAGACCAAGCTCACGCGCGATCTGAACCGCGTTCACCGTGTAGAACTCGATCTCGTTCTGCGCGATATAGCGCTTCATCGATGCAGGCAGATGTGTATTCAGCTCCTCGTCGCTCCAGACCGTATTGAGCAGGAACTTGCCGCCCTTCTTGAGACCCGCGAGGAGGTCGTACTGACGGACATAGGACTGCTGCGAGCAGGAGATGAAATCCGCCTTATTGATGAGGTACGGACTGATGATGGGCGATTTGCCAAAACGCAGATGGCTCATCGTGATGCCGCCCGACTTCTTCGAGTCGTAGGCAAAATACGCCTGCGCATACATATCCGTCTTGTCGCCGATGATCTTGATCGCGCTCTTATTCGCGCCGACCGTACCGTCCGAACCAAGCCCCCAGAACTTGCACGCCGTCGTCCCCTCTTTCGTGAGGTTGACGTCGCCGTGGATCGGCGTAAGGCTGCGATGCGTCACGTCGTCCTCGATGCCGAGGGTAAAGCCGTGGATCGGATCGTCCTTCTTCAGCTCCTCATAGACCGCAAAGACCTGATCCGGCGTCGTGTCCTTGCCGCCGAGACCATAGCGGCCGCCGACGATGACGGGGTTCATGCCCGAGCTGTAATACGCCGCCTTGACGTCGAGGTACAGCGGCTCGCCGATTGAGCCGGGCTCTTTCGTGCGGTCGAGCACGGCAACCTTTTTCACCGTCTTCGGCAGATACTTGAAGAAATGCTCGAGCGAGAACGGCCGGAAGAGATGGACGGAGAGGAGACCGACCTTCTCGCCCTGCTTGTTCAGGTACTCCGCGACCTCCTCCGCCGTCTGACAGATCGAGCCCATCGCGATGATGATGCGGTCGGCATCGGGCGCGCCGTAATAATCAAAGAGATGATGTTCGCGCCCCGTGATCTTCGCCATCTGCGCCATCGCTTCTTCGACGAGCGCCGGAATGGCGTCGTAATACTTGTTGACCGCTTCGCGCCCCTGGAAGTAAATATCGGGGTTCTGCGCCGTGCCGCGAATGACCGGGTGCTCGGGGTTGAGCGCGCGGCGGCGAAACGCGTTCACCGCATCCCAGTCGAGGATCTTGGCGAGATCGTCGTACTCCACGACCTCGATCTTCTGAATCTCGTGGGACGTACGGAATCCGTCAAAGAAGTTGATGAACGGAATGCGCCCCTTGATCGCAACGAGGTGCGCGACGGCAGCGAGATCCATGACCTCCTGCACGCTGGACTCTGCGAGCATCGCAACGCCCGTCTGGCGCGCCGCCATGACATCCTGATGGTCGCCGAAAATATTCAGCGAGGAAGCCGCAATCGCGCGCGCGCTCACATGGAACACGCCGGGCAGCAACTCGCCCGCAATCTTATACATATTGGGAATCATGAGCAGAAGCCCCTGCGACGCCGTGTAGGTCGTCGTGAGCGCTCCCGCCTGAAGCGAACCGTGCACTGCTCCTGCCGCGCCCGCTTCGGACTGCATCTCGATGAGACGTACCTTCTGCCCGAAAATGTTCTTCATGCCCTTTGCGGCGAGCCCGTCCACATGCTCCGCCATCGGCGAAGACGGCGTGATCGGGTAAATCGCCGCCACGTCCGTAAAGGCGTACGAAATGTAACCGGCGGCAGTGTTGCCGTCCATCGTCTTCATTTTTTTGGCCATCTTACTGCTCCCTTCCTAAAAGAGAAATACTGATACATTTCCCCATCGGTTTGAAATATAATCCACAGTAGTATAGAAATATATGACCTTGCAAACTCTTCTGATAATAAGAATCAGAAAAAATATCTATGAAGGCACACTCCTCCTATACTTTTCGTTTATTATACAACGGAAAAACGCCCTTGTAAACACGATAGACTTTCTCAAACGTAGAACCGACACCGTTTATCCATTGTTTTTTATGATGAAATCATCTATAAATCCTATCAAAAAACGAGCCGCCGTCAGCAGCTCGTTCGTCCAAGCAAAGGATGTTCCGTTGGTCTCAGATCCCGCACGCGGATGAGATGCAGCGCTTCGTCGAGGTCGATGTCCGCGCGACCCGTCTCCGTTTCGTACACATAGACGGGCGTCTGCGCGCCGACCTCACTGCCCGGCATATATACATACTCGGCAGTCCGTTTGTCGCCAAAGATGATGCCCCGCAGGAGCTGTTCCTCGCGTATCAAAACATATCCCTCCGCCACAGCAGGTAGACAGCCCCAGTCGACACGAGCGAAGCGATTACAACAATGCGCACGAATCCATATGGATCATCCGTAAACGGCACCGGCACATTCATCCCGAAGAAGCTCGAAATCACGGTCGGGATCGCGAGGATGATCGTGATCGCCGCGAGGAATTTCATCACGAGGTTCAAATTGTTCGAGACAATCGACGAGAAGGTATCGGCGAGCCGCGCGAGAATCTTGCTGTACATCTCGACCATCTCGCGCGCCTGCTTGTTCTCGATGATGACGTCCTCGAGCAGATCCTCGTCCTCCTCGTACATCTTAATGATATGATGCACGGACGTATTCGTCCGAAGACGCATCAGCCGGTCGAGCACCGCCCCGTTCGAGCGCAGCGCCGCGTTGAAATACGTCAGACCTTTTTGGAGCTGCAAGAGGCGCAGGATCTCGCTGTTCTTCATATCATGGCGCAGGCGATCCTCGATCTCCTCGGAGAGCTTGCTGATCTGACGCAGATAGCGCAGATAGAACACGTCCGATTTATAGAGAATCTGAAAGAGGAACCGCGTCCGCTTATAGGTGCGGAACAGTTTCGCCGTGCGCTCGTTGAACTCCGCCATGACGGGCGTCTCCTCAAGACAGACCGTGATGACGTGTTCGTCCGTGAGGATGATCGCGAGCGGCAGCGTATCATAGCTGTCCTCGCCTCGGTAGACCGGGACATTCGTCAGGATCATGACCGAGTCGTCCTCAATGTCCGTATGCGACCGCTCCTCATCATCGAGTGCGGACCGCAGAAAATCGGGGTCAACCTCTGTGAGCGTGCTGACCACCTTCAACTCGTACGGCGTCGGATTCACGATATTGATCCACGCGCCTTTGCTGAGCGTTTTGAGGGACAGCTCCTGCAGCGGTCCCGATTCCATGGATTTATAAATTTGCAGCAAGGGAGAGCGCTCCTTTCCGAGACCGCCCTCCTCCGTCAATGTGAAATCAAATCTGCGGAGCGAAGAGAGGACGGGTAATGTCGATGCGATTTAGGTTGCAAAGGTGTGTCGTCCATGCTCTTCACTTCCTTTCAAAATATATGTGCTCGAATTGACCGAATGCATTGTAGCGCAAAAGCACGCGCTTGTCCAGCGTGGGGAGCGAAAATCTTCTCCGCGCGCGGCGGCTCAGACGTTGAAGCGGAAATTCACCACATCGCCGTCCTGCATCACGTAGTCCTTACCCTCAAGACGCACGAGTCCCTTGTCGCGCGCCGCCGCGACGCTGCCGAGCGAGACGAGATCGTCATAGCTCACGATCTCCGCGCGGATGAAGCCGCGCTCAAAATCCGTATGAATCTTGCCCGCCGCCTTCGGCGCGGTCGTGCCGCGCGTGATCGTCCACGCGCGGCACTCGTCCTCGCCCGCCGTCAGGAATGTCTGGAGTCCGAGCAGCGCGAACGCGCCGTGGATGAGCCGGTCGAGACCGCTCTCTTTAAGCCCGAGATCCTCAAGGAACACCGCCGCTTCCTCCGCGTCCAGCTCCGCGATCTCCTCCTCCAAACGCGCCGACACCGTAACGACCTGCGCGCCCGTGCGCGCCGCATAGTCCTGCACCGCCTGCACATGCGGATTCTCCGCGTCGGCGGTCGCCGCCTCGTCCTCGCCGACATTCGCGACATAGAGGATCGGCTTGCGCGTGAGGAGATTCAGATCGCGCAGGAGCGATTGTTCTTCCTCGGAAAGCTCCGCTTCGCGCGCGGGACGCCCCGCGTCGAGCACGGATTTCAGGCGTTCGAGCGCCGCGGCTTCCGCCTTTGCCTCCTTGCTCCCCGATTTCAGCAGCTTCGTCACCTTCGCCGCGCGCTTTTCCACCGCCTCAAGATCGGCGAGACACAGCTCCGTCTCGATGATGTCGATATCGCGCAGCGGATCGACAGCCCCCTCCACATGCGTGATGTCCGAACTCTCAAAGCAGCGCACTACATGCGCGACCGCATCCACCTGACGGATGTGCTCAAGGAACTTATTGCCAAGCCCCTCGCCCTTTGACGCGCCCTTCACAAGCCCCGCAATATCGACAAACCGCACGCTCGCAGGCGTCGTTTTCTTGGAATGATAGAGATCCGTCAGCGCCGTCAGGCGCGCATCCGGCACCGCCACCACGCCGACGTTCGGCTCGATCGTGCAGAACGGATAGTTCGCCGCCTCCGCGCCCGCCTTCGTAATCGCGTTGAACAGCGTGCTCTTGCCCACATTCGGCAGACCGACAATACCGACCTCAAGATTGCTCACAGGGATTCCTTCTTTCACCGGATTTTATTTCAAAGTACGTTATTTTAATGAATATGCTTGTTATGTTATACCAAAAAACACCGAGAACGTCAATCTTCGCGCGTTCTTATGCGATATATGAACACATATCTATACAAAAGTTGCATTTGATACTTTTCTTTTTTGAAAGATGTGTTATAATCGGGATAACTTGAAGGATTTTCCTTCTACGATCGCTTTATGTTTCCCATACAGGAGGTTTATATTATGGCTATCACCAAGGATATGAGCATCATCGACATCGTTCAGCAGTACCCCGACACCGTGGACATCCTCATGAACGCGGGCATGGGCTGCCTCGGCTGCGCGGCGGCGCACTTCGAGAACATCGAGCAGGGCGCGATGGCGCACGGCATCGACATCGACGCGCTCATCGACGCGCTCAACGAGTCCATCGGCGAGCCGGCGGCTGCGGCACAGTAAAATACATACGAAAATAATGCCCCCATGAGGACAGGTTGTTCTCATGGGGGCGTTTTCTATATCTGTAAAAATCATTGCGGCTGATGCAGAAAGAGTGCTTTTCCCTCCGGAGTTTCACAGACCAAATCGCAGTTCGCCGACAGCAGATTGCCGGCAAGGACATAGTTGGCCGCTCTGCACCAGTCACGGATCATCGCCTCGTCGAATCCGAGGCAATAAGCGATATTCCCGGCACTCTAAAAACGCGCGCTCCTCCTCCGTGAGTTCCGTCCTCTCTAAAAGCTCCGGGCGGCGCCGGAGGGTTGCGAGGAGGGACATGCGGCGGCGCCAGCGCGTGATCTCGGCGTGGTTGCCGGAGAGGAGGACATCGGGGGACATCCCTCCCCTCGAAGGAGCGCGGGCGCGTGTACTGGGGATAGCCGAGCAGTCCGTCATAGAAGGAGTCCGTCGGCGCGGACGTGTCGTCGCCGAGAACGCCGGGCAGCATCCGCGCGGTGGCGTCGACGAGGAGCATGGCGGGGATCTCTCCGCCGGTGAGTACGAAGTCGCCGACGGAGACGAGGCGGTCGGCGAGGTCGTAGATGCGTGCGTCGAATCCCTCATAATGTCCGCAAATCAATATGAGCTGCTCGTAGGCGGCGAGTTCTTTTGCGGTCTCCTGCGTGAACACTTCGCCTGCGGGGTCAAGGATGATCGTGCATCGCCCCCCCTCGTATGCCGCGCTCTCCTCCCTGACAGCGCGGACGGCGGCGTACATCGGCTCAGGCTTTAAGACCATACCCGCGCCGCCGCCGAAAGGGCTGTCGTCGACGTGGCGGTGCTTATCCGTGGAGTAGTCGCGAAAGTTCGTATAGTGTATGTCCAAGATGCCGCGCGCCGCCGCTCTGCCGATGATGCTGCTGCTAAAAACGCCCGCGAACATTTCGGGAAAGAGCGTGACCAGATCGATCCTCATATGCGTTCCTCTTCTTCCGTTGATGATGCACACTATTATATCATAAAGACGGCGGCGCGCCGCGCACATTTTTTCCGAAACGGCTACAGAAAATCCGCGCTTTGCGTTATAATAAGAGCATCGACAACGTACCCGAAGGATTTGGAGCAGTTTTATGGACATCAATCTCGCCCTATTCAACACGAATATTGGTCGACAAAAGCCGGAGAATATCGTTCACAGCGAAGCCGCCTGCCCGTTCTGCGAGCCGGACAAGCTCACAGGCATCATCGAGACGGACGGCGACATCATTCTGCTGAAAAATAAATACAATGTCCTTGAGGGCGCGGATCAGTTCGTGCTCATCGAGGGTAGTGAATGCTGGGCGGACATGCCGGACTACACACCCGAACACATGCACCGGCTCATCGCGTTCGGCATGAGACATTGGGAGCGTCTGCGGCGGAGCGGGAAGTACGAGGCGGTGCTCTTCTTTAAGAACTACGGTCATTATTCAGGCGGGACGATCCGCCATCCACACATGCAGCTCGTGGGCTTCCCTCATTTGCAGACGCAGCTTCTCTTTCGCCGCAGCGATTTCGAGGGTCTCAAAGTCGCGGAAAAGGACGGCGTGATGCTGAGTCTCTCCGCAGAGCCGCGTGTCGGCTTTTGGGAGCTGAACATTGTCCCGCGCGATGCGTCGGACACGGATACGATCGCGGACTATATTCAAATCGCGGTGGATTTCCTGATGCATCGCTTTCATCGGCGGCTGGACAGCTACAATATCTTTTTCTACAACGACGGCGAGGAGATCTTTGTGAAGATACTGCCGCGCTTTGCCACGTCGCCGATGTTCGTCGGCTACAATATCCGGCTCGTGCCGTCGAATCTGGAGGAGATGTGCGCGCGCATCCGGTCGATTTACTTTACGGACAGAGAGAACGGGAGTCTCCATGACAGAAGAGCAAAATGAGCAGTCTCCGCCGAAGCGGCGGCGTCGAAAGAGTACGGGAACAAAAGGGACAAAAGGCACAAAGAAACGCACCGCGCGGCGGAAAAGCACATCCAAGAAACGCACGGGACTGCTGTGTCTGATCCTCGTCCTCCTCGTATTCGTCCTCTGCGCCGGCACGTTCCTCTTCTTCCCGCGCACTTGGCAGGGCATCGGTCTGTTGCTGCCGGATGCGGAGCGGCAAAAGCCCGCAAACGAGCTTCACGAGATCTATGAGCCGGATGCCGGGGAGCGCATCATACGCGTGCTGTTCATCCGCCGCGCGATCGAAGCTCGTCTGAACCGTTCGGACTACGTTCCCATCGACCGCATCGCGCCCGACCTCGGGCGTGCGGTCGTCGCGGTGGAGGATCGCCGCTTTTACACGCACATGGGCTTCGACGCGACGGGCATGGCGCGCGCGGCGCTCGTCAACATTCAGAACGGGCGCATCGAGGAGGGCGCGAGCACGATCACGCAGCAGCTCGTCAAAAATCTTTTCCTCGCCAACGATCAGACCTTCACGCGCAAGGCGGAGGAACTGCTGCTCGCGCTCGACATCGAACTCGCGTACACAAAGCCCGAAATTCTCGAGATGTATCTGAACGTCGTCTACTACGGCGCGGGGTTCTACGGTGTGGGCGCGGCGTCGGAGGGATACTACGGGAAATCCCCCGACGCGCTCGACCTCCCCGAGGCGTCGATGCTCGCGGGCATCCCGAACGCGCCGTCAACGCTCTCCCCCTTCGTCGATTTCATCGCGGCAAAAAAGCGCCAAGCGATTGTGCTTGACGCTATGGAGTCGCAAAACTATATTGATCGTCGCACGGCGGAGGATGCGAAGATTCAGCCGCTCATCCTGCGCCCGAAGCCGTGAAACTAGCGGTCGATGAGCGCCCGCCCCTCGGAGAACAGCCCGATGCGCGTCACATACGCCTCGCCGGGATCGATGGGCAGGTCAAAGTCCCGTGCCATGAGCGTGAGGATTTCGATCGGCTTGACACTGCCCGCAGGCGTGACGACGAGATTCATCCAAAAGGTGAGCCGACCGCCCTCTATGCGGACAGTGACGGGAGACTTTAGATATGCCTTTGTCTCGATCTCGCGTTTTTTCTTCGGTGTAACGCGGTACCACACGGCGATCTCGGCTTCGTTGTAGCGGCGCACGCTCTCCTCTATGGGCGCGGCATCTCCCGCATAGGCGACGGCGATGCGATAGCGTGCCTCGTCGACGTCCGCCATGAGCGCCTTGTGCTTGCCCTCCAGCATCCGCAGGCGAATCATGTCCGCCCCCACGGGCAGGTGCCGGCGCAGCCGCGTCATCACCTCGGCGGCGGGGAGCGCTTCCGTCATCTCAAAATCGACGTATTCGGCATCGCTTGCCGCGCCGAGGGAGAGCGCGGAGGCGAATGCCACCTTCATATGCGGATTGAACCCCTCGGAATACGCCATTGGCAAATGCGCGCGCCTGCACGCCCGCACAAAGAGATTCGCATAGTCGAGATGAGAGACGTAACGCAACTCCTCTCCCTTCGTAATCAGTCCCCGATAGGTCGTCAACGTACGCTCCTGCGGGGGATTTTTTACGTTCGTTTCGTCGGTCTGCGCCGCAGTCGGCAAAACTTCTGCGGGCGCCGCTTGCACCTCCTCTGCCGTGCGCTGCTGCTCCGCCGCCGCGTAGTCGACAATGTCGACGCCGAGTGTCGGACAGATGCCGCAGCCCGTGCAGTGCGTGCGGCGGCAGTCGACCGTGAGCGAGGCGGCAAGCGCCTTTTGCCACTCCTGCCGGAGGAACCGCTCGAGCACTCCTGGGGACGTGTGCGCCCACGGCAGCGGCTCGCCGATCGTACGCGTCCGCCTGCTGAAATACGTCCAGTCGATGCCGCAGGTCTCGAACGCGGCAAAATAGCGTGCGTCGTCGAAGAGATCCGACCAGCCGTCGAACTTCGCGCCGTTTCTCCACGCCTCATAGAGCGCGGGCGCAAGGCGGCGGTCGCCGCGCGCAAAGACGCCCTCGATGACGGAAAGCCGCGCGTCGTGGTAGTGGAACGAAATGGAGCGATCCGTGATATGCTCCTTGAGGAGCTGCTGCCTCCGTTGGAATTCCTCGATGGAAAGCTGACCGAACCACTGGAAAGGGGTATAGGGCTTCGGGACGAAGCAGGAGACGGAGACCGTCACCTTGACACCGCGCCTGCCGCGAATCTCCGTGTAGAGATCGACGACCCTTTTTGCGAGGCGCGCGATGCCGATGATGTCCTCGTCCGTCTCGGTCGGCAGCCCCATCATGAAGTAGAGCTTCACCTGTTTCCACCCGTGTCGGAACGCCGCGCCGCACGCTTCGATGAGGTTTTCCTCCGTGACGCCCTTGTTGATCACGTCGCGCAGCCGCTGTGTCCCCGCTTCGGGTGCGAACGTCAGCCCCGACTTTCTGACCTGCTGCATCTTGTGTGCGAGATCGATGGAAAAACTGTCGATGCGCAGCGACGGCAGGGAGAAGCTGATCTGCTCGCCGCGGTAATCGTCCATGAGATCGTCGACGAGACGTCCGAGGCACGAATAATCCGCCGAGGAGAGCGAGGTGAGACTCATCTCATCATATCCCGTCGCCTCCGTGAGTCCGTGCGCCATGCGCCGCAGGCGCGCCTCCGTCCGCTCGCGCGCGGGGCGATAGGCGATGCCCGCCTGACAGAACCGGCAGCCGCGCGAGCAGCCGCGAAAGAGATCGAGCATCAGCCGGTTATGCACAATGTCGATATAGGGGACGATCGGATGCTCGACGGACATCACATCATCCATGTCCTTGACGACGCGCTTGTAGATGACAGGGCGCGCCCCGAGATGCAGCGGGCGCAGATCGGTAAAGTTCCCCGCCGCGTCATACTGCGGCTCGTAGAAGGACGGCACATAGATGCCGTCCACGTCGAGCAGGCGCGTCAGGAAACCGCGCCGCCCGCCCGGACGCCCCGCCGCGTTCCACGCGATGAAGGCGTCCGCGATCTCGAGAATGACTTCCTCGCCTTCTCCGATGACAAAGAAGTCGAAGAAGTCCGCGATCGGCTCGACATTATAGACGCATGGACCGCCGCCGACGATGAACGGCGCATCTTCACCGCGCGCGGATGCATAGAGTGGGATGCCCGCAAGGTCGAGCATATTGAGCACATTGGAGTAGATCATCTCGTATTGGAGGGAGAATCCGAGGAAGTCAAATGTATGGATTTCCCGGCGCGATTCGAGGGAAAAGAGCGGGATGCCCTTCTCCCGCATCTTTTCCTCCATATCCACCCACGGCGCATAGACGCGCTCGGCGAGAATGTCCGCGCGGCGGTTCAATATCTCGTAGAGGATGGCAAGTCCGAGATTGCTCATGCCGACCTCGTAGACGTCGGGGAGCGCGAGCGCGAACCGGCACGCCGCCGCATCCCAGTCCTTGCGGACGGCGTTCCACTCGCCGCCCGTATACCGCGCCGGCTTTAATACGGACTGCAGGATGCTGTGATCAAGCTGCACCATCTCTTCCCATTCCTCCATGATTCAAAATACTTCAAATAAAAAGGACTGCCGCACGCAGGCAAGCAGCCCCACAGTGATGTCAACCTTCTAAAACAGCAGTTTTTGCCGCCGCAGCTGAATGTTCAGCAGAATCGCGATCGCCATGATATTCGTCGTGAGTGAGCTGACGCCGTAGCTCATGAGCGGCAGCGGAATCCCCGTGACGGGCATGATCCCCATCGTCATGCCCGCGTTGACGAGCACATGGAACGCGAGCATCGAGGTGATGCCGACCGCGAGCAGCCGCCCGAAGAGATCGCTCGCATCCTGCGCGATCCGTATTCCCCGCCACAGGATGATGAGATAGAGCAGGAGCAGCACGGCGCATCCGACGAATCCGAGCTCCTCTCCCACGACGGAGAAGATGAAGTCCGTATGGTTCTCCGGCAGGAAGTTGAGCTGACTCTGCGTCCCGCTGAACAGTCCTTTGCCAAAGAGCATTCCCGAGCCGATCGCGATCTTGGACTGGATGATGTGATAGCCCGCGCCGAGCGGGTCGACGTTCGGATCCATAAAGACCATGATGCGCATTTTCTGATAGCCCTTGAGAAAATGCCAAACGACAGGCATTGCCGCGATCCCCAGCCCGAAGATCCACGCAAGCATCCGCAGGCGAATTCCCGCGGCAAAGACCATGCCAAAGAAAATCGCAAGAAAGACGAGCGATGTACCGAGATCCGGCTGCTTGAGCACAAGCAGGAACGGCACGCCGACATAGGCAGCGACGGGGAGGAGTTCGCCAAGCGTGTTGATCTTCCCGCCGCGCTTTTCGAGCATCGCTGCGAGCGCAATGATCATGATGAGTTTTGAAAATTCCGAGGGCTGTATGCTGATGGGACCGAGTGCGATCCACCGCTGGGCGCCGAGCGCCGTCTGACCAACCAGCATGACCAAAATCAGCAAAACGAGATTGAAGATATAGAAATAATTTCCATATCGCTGCAGAATCTTATAGTCAAAGTTCATCAAAAAAACTGCAAGTGCAATGTCCACAAGGATCGAAACGCCCTGGCGCTGTACGAACCAATAGCGTTCATCGCTCGGCGCATTGATATGTGTCGCGCTGCCGATGACCACAAGGCTCATGATAACGATCGCCGCAGCTGCGATAATCAGTGTGAGATCCGTACGTCGCAGCAGACGTTTTGATAGTATCATCGCCCGCCGGAGCCGCCGTGCTGTACGCTGACGACGGGAATATTGACCACGAGTGCCATCGTGTCGTTCTCGTTCTCGAGTGCAAACTCCATTTCACGCGTATCAATATACATATATTTCGAGATCACCTGTATGATCTCCGCGCGCATATTATCCATGATCTCCGGCGATACATTTGCCCGATCATTGATGATGACAAGTTGGAGACGGCGGCGCGCAACGGAGCCGGAGCTTTCTTTCTTGCCGAGAAGCCTCTTGAGTGCATCAATCACGTTCGCCCCTCCTTAATTTTTCCCAAAGAGTTTGCCTTTGATCGTCTCCCAGAGACTTTCCTTTGCAAATTCACGAAACGGAATGTCCTCGCCGCAGAGACGGCCTACCACGTCAAGATATGCCTGCCCCGCGGGGGAATCCGGCATCGTCACGCACGGCTCGCCGCGATTCGTGCTCGTAACGACCGTCTCATCGTCCGGAATCTGACCGATGCAGCCGACGGAAAGAATATCGTCAATGTCGTTCATATCGAGCATGTCGCCCTTTTCCACCATCTTCGGACGAATACGGTTGACAATAAGACGTATGTCCTCTTTGTCGGCGCGCCCCAGTTCACCAATGATCTTGTCCGCATCGCGCACCGCAGAGATCTCCGGCATCGTCACGACAATGGCAGTATCGGCGGCGGCAATTGCTGTCTTGAATCCCTGCTCGATACCCGCCGGACAGTCGATGATGATAACATCATATGCACGACGCAACTCCTCACAGAGCGCCGCAAGCTCCTCCGGATTCACCGCGCTCTTATCCTTGACCTGAGAGGTTGGTAAAAGATAGAGGGAGTCGTATTTCTTATGACGAACAAGCGCTTTCTTATACGGCACACGCCCTGTCGTCACATCTACCAAATCGTACATAATGCGGTTCTCAAGTCCAAGCAGGAGATCGAGATTACGCAGTCCCGTATCGGTGTCAATGAGCACAACGCTCTTGCCGCGCATAGCAAATCCGACACCGATATTGGCAGTCGTCGTCGTCTTGCCGACGCCTCCTTTGCCCGATGTCACCACATAGATCTCACTCATATGCTATCCTACCTCTCTATTGGTTCAATAACAATCTGACCGTCCCTCACATAGGCGCGCTCCGCCTTGCCGGAGTCCTCCGGTTCGTCCGGTGAACGCGCCACATAGTTCGCAATGCGAATCTGTGTCGGCATCAGATGATCTGCGATAATAAATGCAGTCGAATCCCCCGCTGCCCCCGCATGGACGACGCCGCGGCACGTACCCCGAATATCGACGCTGCCGCCCGCGATGATCTGTGCCCCGGGGTTGACGTTGCCGAATACGATGACGGAGCCTTCCGTCTCAACTGCCTGTCCACCGCGCAGTGTCTTGTCAATGACGAGCATTTGCCGGAGTTCCGAGGACTTTGCTGCGACCTGTACTGAAGAGTGGTGTGCCTCTTCCGGTTGGTCTAACAGAGGATTCTCTGCCGCAATTTGCCTCGCTGGCGACTTTGCCGGCACCGGTTTGGCAAGGCGACAGATAAGACCGTGCGTCCGAAAGAGTTCCTGCAGCTCCTTCAGCTCGTCTTTGGAAAACAAATCCCGCGGCACATATACAAGCGTACCGCGCAGAAAGAATCCGGAGCCGGACTCGAGTTTTCTCCCCAGTTCCTCCACAATCTCCGCAAAGGACATATCCGTCGGAAAAGCAAGCATCAGTCCGTTGTTTTCTCCCTTAATCTTGATCTTATCCTCACTCATTGACTTCCCTCACTCTTCCCCTGCGTACTCTCTATCTGTTTATCAAGACCGAATGCCGCCTCGAGAATCCGCCGCGCAATCGGTCCTGCCGCAACCGAACCAAACCCTCCCTGCTCCACGATGACCGCCACTACGACATTCGGATTCTTATAAGGACCGTATGCGACGAACCAACTATGGTCTCTGCCCTGTGAGTTCTCTGCCGTCCCGGTCTTACCCGCAATATCGACGGGAAATCCGGCAAAGAGCTCCGTGCCCGTGCCGAGTTTCGTCACACTATGCAGACCTTCCTGCACATGACGGATCACGCTTGGATCAACCTCTAAAGTAGAAAGCAGCTCCGGTTTGATCTCTCGCACTGTATTTCCATTTACATCGACAATGCGCTGCACAAGATGCGGACGGTAACGCTGCCCGTTTGCCGCAATCTCCGATACGACCATCGCCGCCTGCAGCGGTGTCACAAGATTGAACCCCTGACCAATCGCTGCATCAAAGGTCTCTGAGAGATACCATTCGCCGTCCTCGTAGTTATCTGCCTTGTACTTGCGGTTCGGTACAAGCCCTTCTGCCTCATAAGGAAGGTCAATACCCGTCCGCGTACCGAGTCCAAATAGACGTGCATAACGCTCGAGTGTATCCACGCCGAGGCGGTTTCCCATCTCATAGAAGTACACATTGTCGGAGTGTGCCATCGCCTGCTCAAAATCAATCCAGCCAAGCGCCTCTCCCCCCGCATTGGTCTTTGGAATAATCCAGTGCCGCCCCGAATCAAAAATCTTTTCCTGCGCTGTGACCTTGTGCTCTGCAAGTGCCGCCGTTCCCGTCACAATCTTAAACGTCGAACCGGGCGGATATTCTCCCGTAATCGCCTTGTTATCCATCGGATGATAGGGATTGTTGTTGAGCATATTCCAGTTCACGGTCGAGATTCCGCCCGCAAAGAGATTCGGATTGAACGCGGGACGACTCACCATCGCGAGGATCTCACCTGTCTGGGGGTTCATCACGACCGCCGCCGCAGCATGGGCATGGACGGCGGCAAGCTGATCGTCAACCGCACGCTCGGCTGCCTCCTGGATGTGGCTGTCAATTGTCAGTACAAGGTCATTTCCCGGTATAGGGGACTGACGTCCCAGAATTTGCACAGGGCGTCCCGAGACGTCCACCTCAACCTGCTCACCGCCTTTGATGCCGCGCACTTCCTTGTCATAGACACGCTCAAGACCAAATTTACCAATGATATCGCCGGACTTATACCCCTCACCCTTGCGGCGCTCCAGCTCCTCCTCGTTGATCTCGCTGACATAACCGAATACATGTGCAGCATATTCGCCGAAAATATAGTCGCGTACAGGCAATACCTCGACAACAACACCCGGATAACTGTCTTTTTGCTCCTCGATAATGGAAACTATATCGGGCAGGACATCGTTTTTAATACGAATTGGATCAAAACCGATATGCGCATCGATTTTCTTTTGAATCTCCTCGACCGGTACATGAATCAGCGCTGACACACGCGCAATGACCTCGGGCGAAATCGGCTCTGTAAGCGGCAGCAACGATACGGTAAAACCGGGTCGATTCGTTACGAGGAGTTCACCGTTGCGGTCGTAAAACGTCCCCCGCGCCGCTTCTGCAGGAATGATACGGATACGATTGCCCTCCGCGAGGCGCGCGTACAGCTCTCCATCATATACTTGGAGATACCCTGCGCGACCAATGAGGACGAGAATGATGCAGACCGCTACCACGCGCAGGAACTGCAGGCGGCCGCTGAAATCTTCATTTTCGTTCACAGTTACACTCCAAGAATATCCTTTCCTAACGCTTTGGCTGACTCATATGTTTATCGAGCCGAAACGTCATCCAATGAATCGGATAGGCGAAAATCAGCTGAAAGATCAGCAATAAAAAGAGTACGCGCCCCATGTGCAAAAACGGATTGTACCGATAGCCGAGTAAATACACGATCAGTGCTGAAATCACATATTGAGCGATTGTCGCCGCAATGGACGCCGTAATCGGCAAAAAAACTGTTCTTTGAATACGCGGTCAGAAAACCTGCCAAAGAAAAGCCCGATGAGCGTCAATGTGAAGGCATGCAGTCCAAAAAAAGAACCGATACTGAGATCCTCCAGCAACCCGAGAGAAAAGCCGACCAAGCTCCCCCTTGCACTGCCGCGCAGGAATGCATAAGACACTGTCGCCAAGAGAAGTAAATCCGGAACCACACCATATACAGCGATAAACGGCATAAAGGAAAACTGTAAGACAAAGAGGGCAATGAAAAACAGGATTAAAAATCGATATTTCTTCACTGCGACTCCGCCTTTGTCTGTACCGATTTTGCCTGTGCCGCCGAAATCTCTGCCGCTGCGGCAGCCCCCGGGCTCAAGGGCATCGCTTGGATAGGATCGGGCGGTGCCTCACGTGATGCTGTGATGATCGCCACATCCTCGAGGCGCTGAAAATCCACCGCCGTCTCAATGACAGCAACTTTCAGGAGTCCACTGTCATCGCTCTTCTGTGCAGCAACATGACCGACCATGAGCCCCTTCGGATAGACCCCACCAAAGCCCGACGTCACAACGGCGTCGCCGTCCTCAACATCGGCATTGCGCGGGATATTGACCATCTGCGGCATATACGGATTGTCCAGCGTCCCTGTGACAATGCCGTTCACACGTGAATCGGCGCGCTGAATGAGTGTTCCGACAGAGGAGCGCACATCAAGGATAAGCTGTACTTTGGACGAGACCGGGCCGACCTCCATAATGCGCCCCACAAGACCTTTGCCCGTAACGACTGGCATGTTCTCTCGAACGCCGTCCTTTGCGCCACGGTCGACCACGATTGTGCTCGTCCAGAACGCCGCGTCACGTCCGATCACACGTGCAGCAAGGAGATCAAACTGATGCACAGACTCCTTATACGAGAGGAGTTCGCGCAGGCGCATATTTTCAGCAGCATACTCCTCTGCCGCAGTATTCTCCTGCCGCAGCTGCTCGATCTCGTTTTTGAGCATTTTATTCTGCTCATGTACCGTTGCGATCTCCCAAATATTCGACGTCAGTGACCTAATCCGGCTGCTGCACCATGAGGCTGCCATCTCGAACGGTGCGAGCACCGTGCCCACTGTACTCGTCGATGCGGATGCTTGAAACCGCCCTCGTGCGGCAAAGAAAATGATGCAGAACAGAGCCAACAGAACGAAGAGCAACGCCCAGATCTTTGGTCCCGACTGCCTTGCCCGTCCGAGTCTGTCAATCATTGTTTCAGTTTCTTCGATGCCATGACAACACTCTTGAGGAGACCAATGTTCTCAAGTGTCCGCCCCGTCCCCTCGCCAACGCAGGAGAGCGCGTCCTCCGAAACGAGAACAGGCATTCCCGTCTCGTGTGAAAGAAGCTTATCGAGGTTCGTCAGGAGAGCACCGCCGCCCGTCATCATGATGCCGTGATCCATGACGTCTGCTGCGAGTTCCGGGGGCGTCTTTTCGAGTGTGGTCTTCACTGCATCGATGATCTTGTAGATCGGCTCGTTCAGTGCTTCCCGAATTTCCTTCGCATGAATCGTCAGGGTCTTTGGGAGACCGCTTACAAGATCCCGCCCTCGAATATCCATCGTACGATCCATGTCCGGCGTTACAATCGCGGTGCCAACCGTGATCTTAATCTCCTCCGCCGTGCGCTCACCGATCATGAGATTATACATGCGCTTGATGTACTGCACAATTGCAGAGTCCATCTCGTCGCCGCCGATTCGAATAGATCGGCTCGTCACGATGCCGCCGAGCGAAATCACGGCGATCTCCGTCGTACCCCCGCCGATATCAACGACCATACTGCCCGTTGCCTCTTCGACCGGAAGCCCCGCACCGATCGCCGCAGCCATCGGCTCCTCAATTAGATATGCTTCGCGTGCGCCTGCCTGTTGTGCAGCATCGATGACCGCACGCTTTTCTACCTCCGTGACTCCTGACGGAACACCGACCACCACACGCGGACGGACAAACGACTTTGAGCGCATTGCCTTTCGAATGAAGTATTTCAGCATCGCCTGCGTCACGTCAAAATCCGCAATCACGCCGTCCTTCATTGGACGAATCGCGACAATATTGCCGGGTGTACGCCCGATCATCTGCTTTGCTTCCTCGCCGACGGCAAGCACATCTCCCGTATCATTCTTTATCGCAACAACGGAGGGCTCGCGCAGTACGATTCCCCTGCCCTTTACATGCACCAGTGTATTTGCAGTACCGAGATCGATGCCCATATCGTGTCCACCAAAAAGACCAAACATTGTAAAAGGAGTCTCCTTCCATCAGATGAAAATACATCGCTTAAGTATAATTCCGGTTGCATATATGCTTACACAGAATATGCTACGTCAGTATATCATACGCAAGTTTATTTTTCCATGAGATTTTATCGGAAAAATACAATAGGTTACGTTGGCTAAATTACAAGTACTGCCAGCGGAGAAAAATTATGTATCCGAATCAATGCAACAAACTGCGGCGCATCAACCCTTGATATAAAAGGCTTATAGACACAACCGCTAATTTCTTGTATAATGCGTTCATCAATTCATCATAAAAATTATGATCCTTAGGGGGACGCGATATGGCACTTATTGTAAAGAAATTTGGCGGAAGTTCGGTTGCGACGCCCGAGAAGATAAAGAACGTCGCAAAGCGCATCCTCAGCGAAAAAGCCCCCGACGATCGGATTGTCATGGTGGTCTCGGCGATGGGCGATACGACGGACGATCTGATCGCGCTGGCGGAGCAAGTGGCTGACACGCCGTATCAATACGCGCGCGAAATGGACATGCTCATGACGACGGGCGAGCAGGTCTCTATCGCGCTGCTCACGATGGCGTTTCGCTCCATGGGACAGCCCGCTATCTCGCTCACGGGCGCGATGGCAGGGATGAAAACGGACAGCGCGCACACGAAGGGGCGCATCATCGGGATCGAGCCGGCGCGTGTGCATCAGGAACTGGACAAAGGAAATATCGTCGTCATCGCCGGATTCCAAGGAACCGATCCCGCGGGTAATCCCGTGACGCTCGGGCGCGGCGGCTCCGACACCTCCGCCGTTGCGATTGCGGGAGCGATCGGCGCCGATACCTGCGAGATCTACACGGACGTCGACGGAATCTACTCCGCCGATCCGCGCATCGCGCGGGGTGCGCGCCGTATGCGCGAGATCACATACAACGAGATGCTCGAGATGGCGCGTCTCGGCGCGGGCGTCATGCAGCCGCGCTCCGTGGAGATGGGACAGCTCTACAAGATCCCCATCCATGTCCGTTCGACATTTACGACAGAACCCGGCACGATCATTAGGGAGGAATATACAGTGGAAGAGAAGTCCTTTATCATTCGCGGTGTGACGCATGACGAGCACGTTTCGAAGGTCGCCGTCCTCGGCGTTGCCAATGTCCCGGGCGTCGCGCACGAGATTTTCTCAGCGCTGGCGGACGCGAACATCGACGTCGATATGATCGTGCAGAGCCTGCGCAGCGCCGAGTCCAACATCACCGATATGATCTTCACCGTCGCCTCCATCGACGCGCCGGAGGCAAAACAGGTCGTCGAACGCATCGCGGATAAAATCAACGCGTCCTCCGTGCTCATCGACAACGACGTGGCAAAAGTCTCCATCGTCGGCGCGGGGATGCTCGGCAGTCCCGGGATCGCCGCGCGCATGTTCGGCGCACTCTCGCGCACGAAAATCAACATTGAGATCATCAGCACCTCTGAGATCAGCATCTCCTGTCTCATCAAGGGCGGCAGCGTAAAGGAAGCCGTCAACGTAATTCACGACGAGTTCTTCCCCGACGCGCATTGATGTGCGCGCAGGATATACCGACCGGCGGCGTTGAATACTTGTATACACTCCCGTGTGCCGTGGACATCGCCCCAATAACGCGCTATGATTCATGCGACGCAATATAATGAAGGAGAGTGTATTTAACATGGCATTTCAGATGGCGGCATCCCATGCAGCCGGAAAGCAATTAAAGGACGCGATTTTCGGCGCGAGCGCGGCATGTCGTGCCGCGAGTGAAAAGTATGGCGAGGATCGCGTGACGAACGCCACGATCGGCGCAGTCATGGATGACGCGGGGAAACTGGCGCATCTGCCGACCGTGGAGCGCATCTTCCGCGCCCTCCCCATTGAGGATTATATCGCCTACGCTCCGATCGCAGGACTGCCCGCATATCTCGATGCGGTCATCGACATCACCTTTGCCGGCAATCGCCCGAACGGATACCTCGGTGCGATCGCATCCGCCGGCGGCACGGGGGCACTGCGTCTCGTGGTCGCGAACTATGTGGAAAAGGGCGACAAGGTGCTGACCTCCGATTGGTTCTGGGGCACTTACGGCGTGATCTGTCAAGAACTCGGCTGTTCCATCACGAATTTTACGTTGTTCGACGCGCAGAACAATTTCAATCACGAAGCGTTCGCCGCGTCGGTCGACGAACTTCTGCGCGTACAGGACAGTCTGCTCATCATCCTCAACACGCCCGCGCATAATCCGACGGGATACAGTCTCTCGGCATCCGATTGGGATCACGTCTTGGACGTTGTAAAGAAATATGCGGCGGCAGGGAAAAAGATTGAGTTGCTCGTCGACATCGCCTACATCGACTTTGCCGGCGAAAAAGTCGCAACGCGCGCATTCATGCAGAAATTCGCGGGGCTTCCCGAGAACATCCTCGTCCTCTTTGCATTCTCCATGTCCAAGGCATACACGTTCTACGGGCAGCGCTGCGGCGCACTCATCGCCCTCTCGTCGAATCAATCCGTGATCGCAGAGTTCAGCGAAATCACGAAATACTCCGCGCGCGCAACGTGGTCGAACATCAACCGCGGCGCTATGACGCTCCTCACGCGCATCGAGCAGGACAAAGCCGCCTATGCCGCATATGAGGGGGAGCGCGACGCGCTTTATCGGCTCGTACAGGAACGCGGCGACATCTTCATGCAGGAAGCGGCGGCGTGCGGACTCCCCGCACTGCCCTACAAGGGCGGCTTCTTCCTCGCCGTTCCCACGGACGATCCGCAGGCGGTCTGCGACCGCCTCCACGAAGATCTCATCTTCGCCGTGCCCCTCAAAATGGGCGTGCGCATCGCGGCATGCTCCGTGCCAAAGGATAAGATGCACGGTGTCGCCGAGAAAGTAAAGCGCGCAATGGACAAAATTTCTTAACAATCCTTGACAATCCGGATGAAATTTCATAGAATAGCAACGTGTGATATTTTTCATGTATCCATTAGCCCCGGAGTCGTGAGTGTATATCGCATCAACACATAAAAAACTCTTATCTCTCTAGGGGGGAATTACGTGAAAACCACGGTTATGGCAAAAGCTTCCGATGTTGAGCGCAAGTGGTATGTTGTAGACGCCGAGAATCAGACGGTCGGACGCCTTGCAGCGGAGATCGCGAAGATTCTTCGCGGTAAGAATAAGCCCATTTACACGCCGCATGTCGACACCGGTGATTATGTCATTGTTATCAATGCTGAAAAAGTAAAGTTCACGGGAAAGAAGCTGACGGACAAGACCTATTTCCGTCACTCCGGCTATCAGGGCGGCACGACGTTCACGACTGCCGGTCAGATGCTCCAACGATTCCCTACCCGCGTCATTGAACATGCCGTTAAGGGTATGCTGCCGAAGAACAGCCTCGGCGCGCAGATGTTCCGCAAGCTGAACGTATATGTCGGCGCAGAGCATCCCCATGCGGCGCAGAAGCCGGAACCGCTGTCGTTTGACATTCGCTGAGTTTCGTAAAAAGGAGGAATCTGTTCAATGGCACAAGTTACTTACTACGGCACGGGACGCCGCAAGACCTCTGTCGCCCGCGTTCGCCTCGTTCCAGGCGACGGCAAGGTGACGATCAACGGTCGCGATATGTCCGAATACTTTGGTCTTAAGACTCTCGAGCTGATCGTTCGCCAGCCGCTGAACCTGACGGAGACGGTTGATAAATATGACGTCATTGCCAATGTTGCAGGCGGCGGCGCATCCGGTCAGGCAGGCGCGATCCGCCACGGCATCACGCGCGCCCTCATCGAGATGGACGCGGAGCTTCGCCCGGCACTGAAGAAGGCGGGCTTCGTCACGCGTGACCCGCGTGAGAAGGAACGCCGCAAGTACGGTCTCAAGAAAGCGCGCAAGGCTTCGCAGTTCTCGAAGCGTTAAGTGCACGAACACAAAGCAATATAAAAATCCCCTCTTCCGGCAAAGAAGACGGGATTTTTTATTGACATTTTCTCTATATTAACCTATTATGTATATATAAAAAATAGGTTTTATGAAAAGAGGCTCACGTCATGAAAATTTCCGCGAAGGGACGGTATGGCATTGCCGCGATGGTTTTTCTTGCCCGCAATTACGATGCCTCCTCCCCCATCACCATCATCAGCATCTCCGAACATCTCGGCATCTCGAAGATATATCTCGAGCAGGTATTCTCGCTCCTCAAGCGCAGCCGGCTCGTCAATTCCATCAAGGGCTCGCAGGGCGGCTATCAGCTCTCACGCCATCCGCGCGAGATCAACGCGTACGATGTGCTCTCCTCCATCGAGATCTCGCTGATTGAAAAAGCGGGTCCCGCGACGGATAAAATGGACGCGCTCAACCGTATGCTCTCGCGCTGCGTCTTTGACGAACTCGATCGAAGCATCCTTGAGACACTGCGCGGCATCAGTCTCGAGGATCTTCTCACCGCACTGAACCATGAGGAAACGGACGACAGCCTGATGTATTTTATCTAATACGGTGCATGTAAAATCGGCTGCATGGAAAAACTTCCATGCAGCCGATTTTTTATACGGCAAAATAGGAAACAATAAAGAGAAGCCCGCCGATGCATCCGCCGACGAGCGAGCCGTTCACGCGAATCCACAGGAAATCCTGCTCGACCTTATCGTAGACGAGCCGATTGAGCTCATCGTCCGTCAGCCGTGCGAGCACATTCTCAACGATGACGCCGACGAGCGTCTGCGCATGGAGCGCGGAGCGCGCGAGCAGGTCGTACAAAACCTTTGTGATGATCTTTTGCAGATCGGGGCTCTGCTCGATGAGGGAAAGCATGTGCCGATATTCCACCCGGATGATGCTGCGCAGATGTGTATAGAGTTCTGGCATATGCTCTTCAACGGCGTCCACATGTCGTGCACGATCCTCTTCGAAATGTCTGCGCATCTGATCAAAGAGACGTTTCAGCGTCTCCTCTATGGGCAGTTCATCCGCGATGCGCACTTGCAGTTCGCGTGCAAGAGAAAGGATCTCCTCGTCCCTGCGCAGATCCAAAAGACATGCTCTGCAAAGCGACAGCGCCTTCTCCTGCAATGGCGAGCCGTCCGCCGCGATCTCGTCGAGCGCCGTGCAGATATGGCGTTGAATGAGGGAGGCACCCTCTTCCAAATTGACGGTATTCGTCAACTCGAGGAGACGCGAGAGAAATCCATCCCCTAATTTTTCGTGCTCCATACGTTCCAGCGCATCTCGAATCGAATGCCACATCTCCTCGGTGAGTGCTTCTTTTTTGAGCAGGACAGCAAGTTTTACAAGACCGCTGCGATCCCATGCATTTTTTTTGGAGGTGTCGACGATCCGATCGATCAGTGCGGCGATATTCTCCTGCAAAACGAGATTTTTAATACGTCCGGACAAATAGGAAATCATCTTCGTATTGTGCCCGCGCAGGAAGGATGCACGGAGGAAATGCATGACAGTATTCGTCAGCCCTTCTTCTGTCTCGGGACACCGGAGGTATGCCTGCATCATCGGGACAAGATGAATTTTTTCAATATGGCGGAAGATTTTGCGCCGTGAGAAAAATTCCTTCTGTACCATCACGACAATCGCGTGAATGAATCCCGCACGGCGGCGCGGGAGCAGCGCCGTGTGGTACGGGAATCCGAGCGGCTTCTTAAAAAGTGCGGTCACGGCGAACCAGTCCGCCGCCCCGCCGACGAGCGCCGCCTCGCTGACGGCGAGCAAACCGCCCGCCCATACGGCGCCGGGATAGGAAAGATGCAAATAGAGCGAAATGAGGAAACAGAGGAAGGAGAGGAGCAACGCCCTGTCCGCAGTGTTCAGAGAGCGCATCATAGTCCCCACATCCTTTCCGCGAGGGTCACGCACAGAGAGAGCCCCATGCCGACAATAGCCCCGACCACGGCACCGTTGACGCGGATCATCTGAAGATCGCCGCGCACCTTTCGTTCGATGAACGCGATCAGCTCGTCGTCGCTTTTTTTGCTCAGATATTCGCGCACAAATACTGCGACGAGATCGTGATGCTTGTCGATCTCCGCGGCGATCAACCCCTTCACGAAGCGATCCGCGCGGCTCTGCCACGCGGCGGAGTGTACGAAGGTATCTAATTTTTCATTGAGGAGCTGCTTGAGGTAAGGAACCCAAAACGGACGTGCGCCTTTGACCCGCGTTTCGATAAAGTCGACAATCATTGACGCGATGTCAATATGTTCGGCAAGATGTATCTTATATTGATACAGTATATCACGCAGCGCAGGATCGCTCCGAACGGCGGTGACAAACGTGCCAAGCGCCGCCACGCCGTCGATATGGCGCCAATGCTCCGCTTCGAGCGCGCTCTCGAGCATCTCGTCAAGGTAGTCGGTCAATCCTTCGACAATCATCGCGTCGTCGAAAAATGACAGGACAAAGGCGCGTATCATACCGTCCCCCTCATACTCCGCACGCATGGAGGCAACGTTCTCATGCAGCAGTTCCTGAAAGGCATCCGTCCGTATGATGCGGCGCCCCATGCGAACGAATACGTTAAAGACGCGATCTGCATGGGGATGCTCTGCAAGAACGGAGAGCAGCTGTGCGAGACTATCCTCGAGAGGCAGGCTCCGCAGCGCCTGTATGATATAGGGGGTCAGCTCCCGCGCGGCGTTCTCGCTGTCCACTCCCGCCGTGATATGATGCAATATGTCGACCGCCGCATCAACGAGCCGTTCGCGCCCCCCGCGATGCTCTAAGTACTCTACGAGGAGCGCGCCGATATTCTCCTCTGATACAACCTGCATGATGTTATCGCGGCTGAGGAGATCGCTCGACGAGAACGATACGAGGGACTCCATAATGCGCGCCCGGTTGCGCCGCAGGATATCCGTCCGATGCGATATGCCGAGCGGACGCCCGAAAATCGCCTTGATGGCAAACCAATCGGCAAGCCCCCCGATCGTCGCGGCGAGAAATCCGTGATGCAGCGTACTCATGAGAATACCGCCGCCGCCCATCGTGGACGCGGCGCCGATCACGCTGACGGCAAGCGCAAGATTCGCTTGATTTTCCTTCTGCACAGAGGTCGCCTCACATTATTTAGAGTGTCGGCACGAGTGCTTTGAGATAGTCGCGGAATGGTGCCCCAAGATCCGCACGTCGCAGAGCAAACTCTACTGTCGCCTGTAAAAATCCGAGTTTATCCCCCAAGTCGTAACGCTGTCCCTCAAAATCATACGCATAGACCGCTTCACGCTGTGCCAAGACCTTGAGCGCATCCGTGAGCTGGATCTCCCCGCCCTTGCCCGGTGTCGTATTGCCTAGTATCTCAAAGATCCCCGGGCATATGATATACCTGCCGAGCACCGCCATACGGCTTGGCGCTTCTTCGAGCGCAGGTTTTTCCACCATATCGTGAACGCGCATCAAACGCGCATTCCCCAGGTTCTTGCCCGCAACGATGCCATAGGACGATACCTGCTCGTCCGCGACAACCTGACAGCCAAGTACCGAGCCGCCTGTCTCCTCGTAGACGTCCATGAGTTGGCGCAGCGCCGAGCGCTGCGGATGATAGACCACGTCGTCGCCAAGCAGAACTGCAAACGGTTCATTCCCTACAAAGCTCTTTGCACACAGGATCGCATCGCCGAGCCCTCGCATATATTTTTGGCGTACATAATGCACGTTCACATCCGTCGTCTCTCGTACGAGATCCAAGAGTTCCTGCTTTCCCTTGCGCTCCAGTTCATGTTCCAGCGCCGGTGCCGCGTCGAAATGATCCTCAATGGCGCGCTTCCCGTGTCCGCTGATGATGAGAATGTCCTCAATACCGCTCGAGAGCGCTTCCTCGACGATATACTGGATGGTCGGCTTGTCCACGATGGGGAGCATCTCTTTCGGTGTCGCCTTAGTCGCGGGGAGAAATCGCGTGCCATATCCTGCGGCGGGAATCACTGCTTTTCGTATCGGCTGTCTCGTCATGTACATTGCTCCTAGCTTCCGCTGTAAATAAAGCGCGAGGTGCTTTCTGCCCCGCGCCCATATATCCTAAAAAGTTACGTCCGTGCCAAAATTTCCAATACGGCGTCGCCGATCTCCGACGTCTGCGCCGTACCGCCAAGATCAGGCGTGAGCGTCCGCCGTTCTATGAGCAGTGTCTCAATGGCGGATAGAATCCGCGCGCCCCAAAGAGGTTCGCTGAGAAAGTCCAGCATTTGACTCACCGACCAAATCGACGCCAGAGGATTTGCAAGCCCTCGCCCCGCGATATCCGGCGCACTGCCGTGAATCGGCTCGAACATTGACGGGAACCTGCGCTCCGGATTGAGGTTTGCACCGGCGGCAAGCCCCATGCCGCCTGCAATCGCAGCTCCTAGGTCTGTCAGAATATCACCGAAAAGGTTGCTTGTCACGACGATCTCAAACCGTTTCGGATCTTTGACAAAGAACATGCTCGCCGCATCGACGAGAAGCGTATGTGTCTCGACATCGGGGTAGTCCTCGCCCACCTCTGCAAAAATCCGATCCCAAAAGACCATGGAGTAACGCAGCGCGTTCCCCTTCGATATTGAGGTCAAAGAGCGCTTCTCTTGCCGTGCCAGCTCATAGGCATAGCGAATCACGCGTTCACACCCGTGGCGCGAGAATACCCCCGTTTGGAGCGCCATTTCCCGCTCCGTCCCCGGATAGAGATGCGCGCCGACATTGGCGTATTCGCCTTCACTGTTCTCCCGCACGACTATCATATCGATATCGTCCGGCAGAGCGCCGGCAAGCGGACAGGGGGCTCCTTTGAGGAGTTTTACCGGGCGCAGGTTGATATATTGATCAAAGCCTCGGCGAATGCGCAGGAGCAAGTCGCCGAGCGATATGTGATCCGGCACGCCGGGGTATCCGACGGCACCAAGATAGACGGCATCGAACGCACGGAGCGTATCGAGTCCATCCGGCGGCATCATCTCTCCGGTTCTGAGGTAATATTCGCATCCCCATGGAAAATCCTCAAATGAGACGGTAAACGTACCGCTCATCCCGGCAATGCCGGAGAACACTTTCTTGCCTTCTGCCAAGACCTCCGGTCCGATCCCGTCGCCTGCGATCACCGCAATATTAAAATGCTTCATCCAGAACACCCCCTTTTCGATCAACTTTCTAAAAATGTGTCGGCATTAAAACGAATCCGCAATCGTCTTAATCAAAAGTGACTGCTGCTGGCGAGGAAGATCGCTGCGATGTAAGGCGCGGCCAAATCCAATCAAGAAGTCAATTTTTTGCAGTTTTGTCAGCGTCGTATTATCACGCAAAACCTGTGTGAGTGCGCGCATTCCCTCAACCGTAGGATCTTTTTTTAACTGAATTTCCATGGCGAGCTGACCGGCAAGAATATGGCGGCGCACTTCATCCGAAATGCCGGCGAGTGTATCATCCTGCATCTGCTGAGGTCGCGGTGTCAGCGCAGGAACTCCTTCGGGGCGCACGGAACGCTCAGGAACCGCTTGCAGAGAATGCCCCTCCTGACGCATCCCCTGTGAGAGCGGTGCATCGAGACTATCGAATCGCTCCGGTTTCTTCGGCGGTGCAGGCACATCCGCAGGAGGGTTCAGTGTAAACTGCTCATGCGGCATCTGCGCATAGCGAGGGCGTTCCGGTTTCTGCAGCGCTTCTTCCCCTCCAACAGCTGCCATAGACATGCTCTGCTGCGGCACGGAGACAGCAGCCTGTGTCGGCATCTGTGCTGCGGGCTGATGCATATGATCTATCGGCATCTGCGATCCCTGCATGGGAGGCGGCGGTACAGGCATATTCTGTGCAGGTTCCCGGTGCATGTCTTCCGGTGGTACGGACGGAACTGCGGGACGCGGAGGGATGACACGCGGCGGCTCGTTCTCCGGCACAACCTCTACGTGAGGAAGACCCTCTCCCTGCATATTCGTCCGACCGACGAGCTGCTGCGGCGCACGCCCCTCTTTTTCCGCCTGCTTCGTCTCGCGCTTCACGTCCGCCGCCGTGATGATGACGGGCTTTGCTTTCTGCGCGGAGAGCGTGAATGCAGGCGTATTGCTGCGCGCTGCGATACGTGTATCCACGTCATCCCAATGAAGACGTGCTGCACGCTGCGGAGCCGTGTGCGACGTCTGTTTTTGTACGGGTGCCGCCGCTGATTTTTTCTGTGCGGAGATCGATGCCTCATAGCTGTCCGATGCCGTATTCTCCTCCATCTTCGGCTGCCGGGTCTGATCCGTAACAAGCCGGTTCGAGTGAAACAGCTCCTGAGAATCCACCGTCCCTGATGTGGCTGCCGATGCCGTACCGGAAGAGAGTGCCATAAGCACGGCTGCAGTAATCATTGTTTTCTTCGACGAACCCTTCATTTGGAATCTTCTCCTTTATCTTTCATCCCTATCCTTAACAGCTCTTTTATTTTTGTGCTCCCGCGAGCGTTCGTGCCCCCTCTACAAACGCGGATACCGATGCGGCGCGCAGTTCCGGATTATCGATCAGCTCTAGTCCGTACCGCTCCCCGTTCGCACTGCGGAAAAACAATACTGCCATCTGCGTGTCTGCGTGTGCCGCAGCATCGACGACACCATCTCCGTCCTCATCAATCTCGATTTCCTTCGCCGTCATAGCAAAAATTGCCTTATTTCGCTCCGTTAGATTGACGAGCATGATGCCCTCGTAGCCGTTGCTGCCCATGATCCCCTTGAGAAGCGTCTCTGCCTGTTCCCGATCAATGCTGTTCAGATCCGGCAGTGCATCCGCGGAAAATGCATCCACGAGAACCACCCACGCATACTTGATATTGTATTCCTCGTTTTCAAAAATCAGCACCTCCCCCTTGCGCCCTTCATACAGCACTGAGGCAGGAATCACTCCGACAGGCGCTTTAGGGCACATAATGCGGTAGCCGTAAGCCTTACTTTCATAAAGATACGGAAGAACCGTCTGTGAATGTTCCTGGACAGCCTGCTCCATTGGCTTTGTCGCCGGAACTGTGTTTTCGGCATGTGCTGTACCAAAAAGGAGCAGCGATATACCGGCTGCCGCTAATATATGTTTCGTGTGTTTTTTCATGAAATACTCCTTATCATATCCACAGTCATCCACAATGCTTTTTCCACAGAGGCACGCTTATTTTCAAGGCGTGTCCCCAAAAACCGGTTCTCAGAGACCACGGTGCCGCTCGGTGAAGATACGGCGATGTAGACGAGCCCGACGGGCTTGCCCACCGTCCCGCCGCCGGGGCCTGCAATGCCCGTGATGCCGACGCCGATATCGGTGCGCATGAGGGCGCGTACTCCCTCCGCCATCGCACGCGCCACAGGTTCCGAGACCGCGCCGCAGGAGGCAAGGCTCTCCTCCGGCACACCTAGAATGCGCGCTTTCACCTCGTTCGTATAGGAGACGACGCTCCCCGTCAGATACGCGGAGCTGCCCGGCACATCCGTCAGCGTACTCGTGAGCAGTCCCCCTGTGCAGGATTCAGCACAGGAGATCGTAAGACCGTTCTCCTCGAGCAGCCTGCCGATCTCGGCGGCAATCGCCACAATGTTCTCCGCCATCAGCTGACCTTCTCTCCCACAATATCGTAGGTAAACCCTTGCAACAGGCGCACCCTCACAATATCCCCGATACAGCTTCCCACGTCGCCCTCGATGTAAATCTGCCCGTCCACCTCGGGCGCCTCGCGATAGGAACGCCCGACGGCAATCCCCTGTTGCTCGCTGTCGCGCCCCTCGATGAGGACGTCGATCTCCTTATTTTCAAGCGAAATATTGATCTCCTCGGAAATCTTGCTCTGAAGGCTCATCAGGTCATGGTACCGCTCCTGCATGACCTCCTCGGACACCTTTTGACGCATGAGCGATGCCGGCGTGTCCTCCTCCTCGGAGTAAGTAAAGATGCCGAGCTTATCGAACCGCTGTGCCTCAACAAAATCGCGCAGCGCCTGATAATGCGTGTCCGTCTCCCCGGGAAATCCAACGATAAACGTCGAGCGAATCGTCACGCCCGGGATGCGCTCACGCAGTTTTTGGATGAGCCGCTCGATGCCTGCGCGCGTATCGGGGCGGTTCATCGAGCGCAGCACCGCGTCATGCGCGTGCTGGAGCGGGAGATCAACGTATTTGACGACCTTAGGCTCCGTGGCAAAGACCTCGATGAGTTCGTCGCTGAAATATTTCGGATAGCTGTAGAGCACACGGATCCACGATATTTTTTCAATCTTGGCGAGCTCCCGCAGGAGACTTGCAAGCATCGGTTTGCGGTAGAGATCGAGCCCATAGTTCGCGCTGTCCTGCGCGATGAGAACGAGCTCGCGTACACCGCTCTCCGCCAGCTCCCGCGCCTCGGATACGATGTCCTCCATCGCGCGGCTGCGGAACCCGCCGCGGATGAGCGGGATCGCACAGAACGCGCAGCGGTGATCGCAGCCCTCCGCGATTTTCACATAGGCGGTATAGTTCGGCGTCGTCCGCAGGCGCGGTGTATTTGCGTCGTAGATGGTATCGTCCTCGCCCGCAATCACAAGGCGGCGTCCCTTCAGCGTCTCCTCGACAACCTCCATGATGCGGCTCCACGCCCCCGTTCCGATGATGGCGTTCGCCTCCGGGATCTCGTCGAGGAGCTGCTGACCGTATCGCTGACCGAGACATCCCGCCACGATGAGACTGCGGCAGCGTCCCGTCTCCTTATAATCCGCCATCCCGAGCACGGTCGTAATGGATTCTTCCTTCGCCGACTGAATGAATGCGCAGGTATTGACGATCAGGATATCCGCCTCTGCTGGTTCTGCCGTGAGTTCGATGCCGTGCTCCCGCATGATGCCGAGCATAACCTCCGTATCCACTAAGTTCTTTGCACAACCGAGACTGATGAAACCTGCTTTCACTGACAAAACTCCTCCGGCTTTCGCCCCATATTTATTCCCCGCTGAGCCGCACCTTTTTTACCCAACGATCGAGGAGCTTCTCCTTCTCTTCCTTGGTAAAATAAGGGCGGCTTTGGAACATCGTGATATTTTTCCCCGCAAATGTCTGATACGCGAGCGTCGCGGGATTCGTCGTTAAAAAATAGAACCGGTGCCGGGCAAGTGCGCGCTGCGCCTCGTCCGTCAGCAGCCAGTCCGCGAACTGCTCCGCCTCATGCGCGTCCCGCTCCGCCGCGCGAAAGGCGATGCCCGTGCCGAATACCACGGCACACGTCCCGTCGGTCGGATAGAGCACACGAATCGGATAGTCGTCCCGCACATAGCGCAGCGTCTCGCTCAGTACCGCGATGGAGAGATCCACCTCGCCCATCCCCGCCTGACGCACCGGCGTGTGCAGATAGCGCGAATACTGCACGATCTTCGGCTGAATGCCGCGCCACATATCAAACGCCTGCTGCTCGCCGTACTCCGCGATCATGCTGTAAAGAAGATTGGACGCCGCATCCGCCGCCATAAAATCCGTCGTGCCGATGCGGATATCGCGCTGCTGCGTCAGCATCTGCCATGAATTTGGCAGATCGAGATGCGTCCGCAGATAGTCTTGATTGACGGCAAAGACGATGGGGTCGTACCACACCCCCGTCCAGTATCCTTTCTCGTGGCGAAAGGATGCCGCTACCTGATCGCTCTTTTCCGACGCATACGGAACGAGATACCCCGCCGCCGCCGCACGGTCGAGAATCTCCCGCTCCGCCAGCACGAGCGACGCCTTCCCGCTCCCCGTCTCCTTAGACTGCTCCCGCAGACGATTGAATATTTCTTCAGGCGGAATCTGAATGAAATTGACCCTGATATTGTGTTCCGTCTCGTACTCCTCAGTGAGCGCCATCGCCGCCTCGGTCGGCAGCGACGTGTACGCCGTGATCTCCTGCATCGACCGCCGCTCCGCACCGCGCGAATGCGACGAGAGATGCACTGACACGAGGACAGCCGTGAGCACGAGGAATACGGACACCATAACAAGCAGCGAATATCGCCTCATGTAAAATCCTCTTGCACGCATAAACATATACCTATATGCCATTATAAACAATTCGCCTTAAATTGTCTATTTTTATCCTGCAAAAACATATCGCACGCGCCGACGCGCCGTGTACATCTACTACCGACGTGTAAATATGCGATCCCAAATCAAAAATGGCGTCCCCATTCCGGCAATGAGGACGCCGCAGTGATTTGATCTTACTTTTTGCAGAACGTCTGCGTCTGTTCCACGATATGATCAGCAGTGAGTCCGAACTGCTCAAGCAGCGCGGCAGCGGGTCCCGAGTGACCAAATTCGTCGTTCACGCCGATGCGGTGCACGGGCACGGGGCAGTGCTCGGCGACTACGGCGCAGACCGCTTCGCCGAGACCGCCGATGATGTTGTGCTCTTCGACGGTGATGATCCCGGCGCATTCGCGCGCCGCCTTAACGACAAGTTCCTCGTCGAGCGGCTTAATCGTCGCCATATTGATAACGCGCGCCTTGATTCCCTGCGCGGCGAGACGTATTCCCGCCTCAATTGCCTCCGGAACGAGAATGCCCGTCGCGATGACAGCGACATCCGTCCCCTCCTGCAAGACCTCTCCCTTGCCGACGGTGAACGTGAACGCCTCGTCGTGATAGACGGGCGTTGCGGCGCGCCCAAAACGGATATAGACGGGGCCTTCCATTTCGTATGCCGCATGAACCATCTTGCGCGCTTCGACATCATCCGAGGGGCACATGACGGTCATGCCGGGGATCGTGCGCATGAGCCCGAAATCCTCGCAGCACTGATGCGACGCGCCGTCCTCACCGACCGAGATGCCGCCGTGCGTGGCACAGATCTTCACGTTCAGATGTGGGTAGCCGATCGTATTGCGAACCTGCTCGTAGGCGCGCCCCGCCGCGAACATCGCAAACGTGGAGACAAAGGGGACAAGCCCCATCGTCGAAAGTCCCGCGCCGACGTCGACCATATTGCACTCGGCGATGCCGCAGTTGAAATGCCGCTCGGGAAACGCTTTTTTGAACGTCCCGCTCTTCGTCGCCCCCGCAAGATCGGCATCGAGTACGACAATGTCCTTATGATTTTGTCCGAGTTCTACGAGTGCATTGCCGTAGCTGTCACGCGTTGCGATTTTCTTTACGTCCGCCATGGTCATGCCTCCTCCTCGATGCGTTTGCGAATTGCGGCAAGCTCTTCCAGTCCCTTAGCAAGCTCCTCGTCGTTCGGCGCCTTGCCGTGCCATCCCGCATTGTTCTCCATAAAGGAGATGTCCTTGCCCTTCACCGTCCGCATGAGGATCACGGTCGGCTTCCCGCTGCCGTGATTCTCCCGGAACGTGCGGAACGCACCCTCGAGTGCGTCATAATCATGCCCGTCAATCGTTACCACATGACAGCCGAACGCTTCGAACTTTTGATCAATCGGCGCGGTGTTCATGACGTCCTTCGTCGCGCCGTCGATTTGAAGCCCGTTGACGTCAACGGTCAGGCAGAGATTGTCAAGTCCGTAGTGTGCGGAGAACATCGTCGCCTCCCACACCTGTCCCTCCGCCAGCTCACCGTCGCCAAGCAACGCATAGACGTTGATGTCCCGACCGAGATACTTTGCGCCCTTTGCCATGCCTGCCGCCGCCGAAATGCCCTGTCCGAGCGATCCCGTGGACATGTCGACCCCCGGCGTGAGGTTCATATTCGGATGTCCCTGCAGGCGCGATCCGATCCGGCGAAGCGTCAGCAGTTCCTCCACAGGGAAGAAACCGCGATTTGCTAGCGTGGCATAAAGCCCCGGCGCAACGTGCCCTTTGGAGAGGACAAAGCGGTCGCGTGTCGGATCCTGCGGGTTCTTCGGATCGATGCGCAGCTCTTTGTTATACAGATATGTAAAATACTCGGTGGACGACAACGATCCGCCCGGATGTCCGCTCTTTGCCGCATGTGTTCCGCGCAGGATGCCCTCGCGCACCTTTACCGCGAAAAGCCGCAGCTCTTTCTTTTCATTTGGCGTCATAAAACTCCTCCTCGGTCAAGAACAAATAGCCTCATGTGTTCCTATCTGATTCTATCGCTTTTTGTCCATAGACGCAAGCCCAAACATCATAGGAATCTCCCTCGTATACAGACAAAATAAAAAACCGCCCCCTCGCAAGACGGTTTTCCGATTGATTACACTTCGATGATGATGGGGAGAATCATCGGGCGGCGGCGCGTCTTATCAAAAAGATAGCGGCTGAGCGCGTCGCGCACGTTCGATTTGATCGCCGACCATTCGCAGACGTTCTCGTCCTCGCAGCGATCGAGCGCCTGCTGTACACGTGCGCGTGCCTCATCCATCAGCGCTTCCGACTCGCGCACGTAGACGAACCCGCGCGAGACAATATCGGGTCCCGAGACGACACGGTTCGACTGGCGATCCATCGCCACCACGATGATGAGAATGCCGTCCTGAGAGAGCTGACGACGGTCGCGCAGAACGATATTGCCCACGTCGCCGACCCCGAGCCCGTCCACCATGACCATGCCCGCCTGCACGCGCCCGGCGACCTGCCCCTTTTCCTTCGTGAACTCGAGGATCTGACCGTTCTCGCTGATGAAGATATTTTCCTTCGGCATACCGAGCTCGCGCGCGAGCTCCGCGTGCTGTACGAGATGATGGTACTCGCCGTGCACGGGCATGAAGAATTTCGGACGCACGAGGTTGTGCATCAGCTTGAGCTCCTCGCGGCTGCCGTGCCCTGATACATGGATGCCCTTATCGCGCCCATAGATGACATTAGCGCCAAGCTTCATGAGGTTGTCGACCGTCTTGGAGACGAGCTTTTCATTGCCCGGAATCGGCGTCGCCGAGATGATGACCGTGTCGCCCGGAACGATCGTGATCTTGCGGTGATCCGAGGTCGACATGCGTGAAAGCGCGGACATCGGCTCGCCCTGACTGCCCGTCGTCACGACGACGATCTGATCGGGGCGAAAATTATTGACCTCGTCGATGCTGATGATCGTACCCTCGGGCGCGGTGAGGTAGCCGAGCTCCAGCGAGATGCCGACCACGTTCTCCATGCTGCGCCCGAGCACGGCGACACGCCGCTTGTACTTCACGGCGGTGTCGATGACCTGCTGGATGCGGTGGACATTCGAGGAGAAACTCGCAACGATGATGCGCCCGCGCACATTGTGGAACGACTTGTCCAGTGCCGCGCCAACCGTACGCTCGCTCGGCGTATGCCCCTCGCGCTCCGCGTTCGTGCTGTCCGCGAGTAGTAGGAGCACTCCTTTGTTGCCAAGATCTGAGAAACGGCGGAAATCGGTCATCTGCCCGTCCACCGGCGTATAGTCCAGTTTGAAGTCGCCCGTGTGAACGATCATGCCGACCGGCGTCTTGATGGAAAGCCCGACCGCATCGGGAATGGAGTGGTTGACACGGATAAAGCCCACGCTGAAACATCCGATGTTGATGATGTCCCCCGCCATCACAGAGTGCAGATTGCTCGAATCGACGCCGTTTTCCTTAAGACGCCCCTCAAGAATACCGAGCGTCAGACGCGTGCCGTAGACCGGCACGGGGATTTGCTTCATCACATACGGGAGCGCCCCGATATGATCCTCATGTCCGTGCGTCAGGACGATCGCCTTCACCATGTCCTTGTTTTCGATCAGATAGGTGATGTCCGGGATGACGAGGTCGATGCCGAGCATGTCCTCCTCTGGGAACATGAGTCCCGAGTCGATGACGATGATCTCGTCGTCCACGCGGATGGCGGTCATGTTCTTTCCGATTTCGCCAAGTCCGCCGAGCGGTATGATCTGCACCTTCTGCGCATCTTTCCGGCGATTGCCGCTATGATTTAACGCCAAAAAAAGCACCTCCAAAAAAACTATGGGATTTCCGTTCACTTGATCCCATGTGAAAAAATATTATGATTGCAAATATCGATCATGAAATCAGAATTCATCCGCACGAAAAAACCGGCGACAAGGTAATTATCTCCTCCATTTGTCGCCACAGATGGGAGAAAGCCGCGCCCCTATCGCTACGAAAAGAGACGACCGCATAGCGATACCGAGAGCGGCATATAAAATTATCCGATCCATTCACTTAGTCGTTATTCTACCATTAAGATACCAACTTTGCAAATAAAATTTATAAAAGGCATGTCCCGCGCGAGGACATGCCTTTTATCAATACCTTTTTCGATGTTAAAAATGCATCGTGACGCCGACGCCGACGCCGTTTTCACGGCTGCCGTGATCCGGCTTGAAGTTGTGATAGTTCACGTTAAGGTCTAGATTGGCAATCAGCGATTTGTTGAGACCGACCTGCGCCTCGTTGAAGTCCTTGCCCGCCACATAGGACGCATAGGCGTTGAACCCGAGCACGGTCGGCGTACTGAGACCGATGCCTGCAAAGGCGTTGTTCTTATCCCCCGACTGCTTCATGTTCCAGCGATAGCCGCCAATCAGGCGGATATTTTGGTCAAGCACATTGTACTGGAGGTAGGCATCCTTCGGATTGCCGTATTCGTCACGTTCATTGCGCGAGACGCCGATCGTGAGCTCATCCGTCGCCTTGTGCTCAATGAAGGCTTCCTTCGTCCCAACGCCGACGGCAGTGTGATGCGTACCGATGTGATTGATCGGCGCCGCCATGGCTGCGGACGTCAGCGACAGCCCGAGCGCTGCGGCGAGAAATGCATATTTCTTCATGGTAAATCCTCCTTTCCGCGTATAGGTTCATGATACTTTTATCTGTTTAGACATCTCTTAGTACGTCATTATATTTCATGTATATTGAGCAGTTCATCATAAAAAAGTGATGAATCAAAGCACCTGCTGCTTCTCTGCTAGAGACGTGCACACGCTCTTCTCCGACGCAATGAGTTCCTCTGCCGCCGCGAGCTGCATCCGCACCTGTTCATAGGACGTGCCGCCGTAGGAATTGCGCCCCGCCACGCACGCCTCGGGGCGGATCGCGTCATAGATGTCCTCATCAAAGAGCGGCGAGAGCGTCCGATAGTCCTCGAGCGCCATATCGCCGAGCCAAATACCGCGCTCGATACAGAGGGCGACGGCTTTGCCGGAAACGGTGTGCGCCTGCCGGAATGGCACTCCCTTGCGCACGAGATAATCGGCAAGATCAGTTGCGTTCGAGAAGTCCTCTTCGACCGCACGCCGCATCACGTCCTCGCGTACCTTCATCCCGCGAATGAGCCGGGCATAGACGGAGAGGCTGAACTTCACCGTGTCGATCGCGTCGAACAGTCCCTCTTTGTCCTCCTGCAGATCCTTGTTGTAGGCGAGTGGCAGTCCCTTGACGGCGGTGAGCATCGCCATGAGGTGACCGACGACGCGCCCCGTCTTGCCGCGCACGAGCTCAGAGACGTCGGGGTTTTTCTTCTGCGGCATCATGGACGATCCCGTGCAGTGCGCATCGTCGAGCTCGACAAAGGAGAACTCGCGCGAGCACCACAGGATGATCTCCTCCGAGAGCCGCGAGAGATGCACCATGAGGATGGACGCCGCGGAGAGAAATTCGAGAATGTAGTCGCGGTCGCTGACGGCATCCATGCTGTTGGCGTAGATGCGCTCAAAGTTCAGCTTTTTCGCGACAAACGCACGATCGATCGGCAGCGTCGTCCCCGCGAGCGCCCCCGCACCGAGCGGCATGATATCCGCTCGCGCATAGATGCCTTGGAATCGCTCAAAATCGCGTGCGAGCATTCCAAAATACGCCATGAGATGATGCGCAAAGAGAATCGGCTGCGCACGCTGGAGATGCGTATAGCCGGGCATAATGACTTCACGGTGACGCTCCGCCGACTCCGTGAGCGCCTCCTGCAGATCCCTGATATGCTCCAGTACCTCGACGATCGAGCGGCGCACAAACATATGCGTATCGAGCGCGACCTGATCGTTGCGGCTGCGCGCGGTGTGCAGACGGCTGCCCGCGTCGCCGATCGCGTCCGTGAGACGTTTCTCGATATTCATGTGAATATCCTCGAGCGCCGTGCTGAACTCGAATGTCCCCGCGTCGATCTGCGCGAGAATGTCACGCAGCCCCTTTTCAATGGACGCGCGATCCTCCGCGGAGATGATGCCGACGTGCGCGAGCATGGCGGCATGGGCGATAGAACCCGCGATGTCCTCGCGGTACATACGGCGGTCAAAGCCGATGGACGCTTGAAATTCGTTGATCATCTCGTCCGTCGTCTTGGTAAAGCGTCCGCCCCAGAGCTTTTCACTCATTTGCCCTGCGCCTCCTGCATGAGCGCGCGAACTTTAAGCGGCAGTCCGAAGAGATTGATGAAGCCCGTCGCGTCCGCTTGATTGTATACGTCGTCATGCTCGAACGTGACAAACTCCTTGCTGTAGAGCGAGTACGGCGACGCTGCGCCCGCCGAGATGATGTTGCCCTTGTAGAGCTTGAGCCGCACCTCGCCCGTCACGGTCTCCTGCGTGCTGTCAACAAACGCCGCGAACGCTTCGCGGAGCTGGCAGAACCACATGCCGTCGTAGACGAGCTCGCCGTAGCGGATGGCGACGCTCTCCTTGTAATGGAATGTCGCACGGTCGAGACAGAGGTATTCGAGTTCCCGATGCGCGTAGTAGAGAATTGATCCGCCCGGGTTCTCATAGACGCCGCGCGACTTCATCCCAACGAGACGGTTCTCGCAGATGTCCACGATGCCGACACCATTGCGCGCGCCAATCTCGTTCAGTTTCGTCAGGAGCTCCACCGCGCCGAGCTTTTCTCCGTTCACGGCGACAGGGATGCCCTTCTCAAACGAAACGCTGACGTACTCGGGCGCATCCGGCGCATCCTCCGGCGCGCACGAGATGAGGAACATGCTGTTCTTCGGCTCGTTGGCGGGATCCTCAAGGTCGGAGCCTTCGTGCGAGAGGTGCCAAATATTGCGGTCCATGCTGTAGGTCTTGTTCTCGGTCGCAACGGGGATACCGTGCTTCTTCGCGTATTCGATCTCCGCCGTGCGCGAATCGAGATCCCATTCACGCCACGGCGCGATGATTTCAAGATTCGGCGCGAGCGCCTTGACGGTCAGCTCGAAACGCACCTGATCGTTCCCCTTGCCCGTCGCACCGTGGGCAATCGCATCCGCCCCCTCTTTTTTTGCGATCTCGACGAGCGCCTTTGCGATCACGGGACGTGCAAACGAGGTGCCAAGCAGATATTTTCCCTCGTAGACCGCACCCGCCTTGAGCGTCGGCCACACATACTCCTCGAGGAACTCCCGCGTAAGATCGACGATATGCACCTTCGACGCACCGGAGGCGAGCGCCTTGTCGTGTACGGGCGCAAGCTCCTCCCCCTGCCCGATGTCGGCGCAGACGGCGATGACCTCGCAGCCGTTGTAATGCTCTTTGAGCCACGGAATGATAACCGAGGTGTCCAGACCGCCGGAATACGCGAGAACTACTTTTTTAATCTGCTTTGCCATGAAAAACAACTCCTTAAAAATATATCAGCCGCCCATAACGAGCGCCATGATTGCCTTTTGCACATGGAGACGGTTCTCCGCCTCGTCAAAAATCACATTGGCAAAGGACTCGAACACGTCCTCCGTGATCTCCTCGCCGCGATAGGCGGGCAGGCAGTGCATCACGACGGCGCGCGCATCCGCCGCCGCGAGCAGCTCGGGGTTCACCTGATACGGACGAAACACCGCCGTGCGCGCGTCGTGCTCTTCCTCTTGTCCCATGCTCGCCCATGTGTCCGTCACAACGACGTCGGCATCCCGCACGGCTTCCTTCGGGTCATGGGTCAGCGTCACGGACGCGCCCGTCTCCGACGCATCCGCCCGGGCGTTCTGCACAACTTTTTCGTTCGGCTCGTATCCTGCGGGCGTCGCCGCCGCAAAATGCATCCCGACCTTTGCCGCCGCATACATCAGCGAATGCGTCATGTTGTTCCCGTCGCCGACATACGCCATCTTCAGCCCCGCGAGCCTCCCCTTGTGCTCGCGAATCGTAAGCAGGTCGGTCAGCGCCTGGCAGGGGTGCAGGAGGTCGCTGAGCGCGTTGATGACAGGCACGTCCGCCCAGCGTGCGAGCTCTTCGATGCGCTCATGCCCATAGGTGCGGATCATGATGCCGTCGAGATAGCGAGAGAGGACGCGCGCCGTATCCGCGATCGGCTCGCCGCGCCCGAGCTGGAGATCTCTGCTGCTGAGAAAGAGCGCCTGCCCGCCGAGCTGGTACATGCCGACCTCAAACGAGACGCGCGTACGCGTCGAGGATTTTTCAAAGATCATGCCGAGCGTCTTGCCCGCGAGCAGCGGATGTGGTATCCCCGCCTTTTGCCGCACCTTGAGATCCGCCGCCAGTGCGAGAATCTCCTCCACATCACCCGCGCTGAGATCGTGAATAGAAATCAAATCCATGCCGCTCTTCATCATAGTCCCCCTTGGTGACAAATGTCAAGGATGCACGCATCCAAAACGCGCACGACTTCATCCGCGTCGCGCTTCGTAAAGATGAGAGGCGGGACGAATCTGAGGACGCTCCCCGCCGTACAGTTTATGATCACGCCGCGCGCGAGCGCCATGCGCACGATCTCTGCCGCCGCGTCGGCGCTGTGCATCTCCATGCCGAGCATGAGCCCCATGCCGCGCACATAGCGCACATGATCTGAATATTTCTCCTTTAATGCCGTGAGTTCCTGCTTAAAGTATGCGCCGACCTCCCGCACATGTGAAAGAAAAGCCTCCTGCGCCACCGTGCCCAAAACGACGTTCGCCGCCGCACATGCGAGAGGATTGCCGCCGAACGTCGACCCGTGGTCGCCCGGATGAAACACCTGCGCAACCTTTTCCGTCACGACGAACGCACCGATGGGAACGCCGCCCGCAAGTCCCTTTGCAAGCGTCACGATGTCGGGTGTTACGCCGTATTGCTCATACGCATAGAACTTCCCCGTGCGCCCGATGCCGGTCTGAATCTCATCGAAGATAAGCAGCGCACCGTACGCATCGCAGAGTTCCCGCACGCTTTTCAGGTAGCCCTCTGCAGGCATCCGTACGCCGCCCTCGCCCTGGATCGGCTCGAGCATGACGGCGGCGGTTTTCTCACTGATGGTACTCTCCAACGCATGAATATCGTTAAAGTCCACATAGTCGAATCCCTGCGGCAGCGGTTCAAATCCTTTGTGAAACTTTTCCTGTCCCGTCGCCGTCAGCGTGGCGAGCGTGCGCCCGTGGAAACTGCCGCGCGCCGTGACGATCCGCACCTTGTCCGCAGAAATCGTATGCCCGTATTTCCGCGCCGCCTTGATGGCGCCTTCGTTCGCCTCTGCGCCGGAGTTGCCAAAGAACACCTTGCCGCCGTTCGTGAGACGGGAGAGCCGATCCGCTGCCTCCGCCTGCACCGCCGTATAGTAGAGGTTGGACACATGGATGAGCCGCCCTGCCTGTGCAGCGACGGCACCCACGAGCGCCGGATCGTTATGCCCGAGTACATTGACGGCAATGCCGCCGAGCGCGTCGAGGTAACGCCGCCCCTTCACATCGCAGACATATGCGCCCTCGCCGTGATCAAGCACGATCGGGCAGCGGCTGAACACGGGGAGATAGCTTGCCTGATCCTTCTCTATAATCTCCGATTCATATGTTTGGTTCATTGTTCTCCCTCCTACGGAAGCACCATCGTTCCGATGCCGTGCGACGTGAAAATCTCCAAAATAATCGAATGCGCAAGACGCCCGTCGACGATGTGTGTCTTATGTGCGCCCGCCTCGAGCGCCCGCAGACAGGCTTCCACCTTTGGAATCATGCCGCCTGCGATGACGCCGCTGCGGATATATTCCCGCGCCTGTGCGAAATGCAGCTGCGAGATCAGGCTGCTGCGGTCGGCAAAATCCCGATAGACGCCCTCCACATCCGTGAGGAGCAGCAGTTTCTCCGCGTGAAGCGCGCCCGCGATCTCCGCAGCAACATCGTCCGCGTTGATGTTGTAGCTCTCGCCGCTTTCACCCATGCCGATGGGAGAAATAACGGGAACATAGCCGCAGTTTAGGAGGTCGATGATGATACCGGTATTGATTGCCGCGACCTCACCGACCAAGCCGATGTCCACCGAGCGCGCCGTACCCTCCTCATAGACGACCGCATTTTTCCTGCGCGCGCGGATGAGCCCCGCATCCTTCCCGCTGAGACCAACGGCGCGCACACCGCGCAGATTGAGTAGGCTCACGATCTCGGAGTTCAGTTTGCCGATGAGCACCATTTCGGCGATTTCCACCGTTTCCTCGTCCGTCACGCGCAGCCCCGAAACGAACATCGTCTCCTTGCCGACTTTTTTGAGGAACTCCGTGATCTCGGGTCCGCCGCCGTGCACGAGGATGGGGCGGATGCCGACGTATTTCATCAGCGCCACATCGCGCATGACATTTTCCTTCAATGTTTCGTCGATCATGGCGTTGCCGCCGTATTTGATAACGACGGTCGTCCCGTAGAACTCCTGGATATAGGGAAGCGCGTCGACGAGAATCTCGGCCTTGTCCTTATCGGAAAACATACGCCGCCTCCTTTAGGTATGATATTCTCCGTTGATCTTCACATATTCGTAGGAGAAATCGCACGTCCACACCTTTGCCTCGACATCGCCGTCGTTCAAATCGATTTCAATCACAATATCATGTCCGCTCATGATCGCATGCAGCGCCTCCGCATCATACGGCACACCGACACCGCCCACATAGACGGGAATGCCGCCGAACTTCACCGTCGTACGATCCGGATTCATCGGCACGCCCGCATAACCGACGGCGCAGATGACGCGCCCCCAATTCGGATCCTCGCCGAAGAACGCCGTCTTGACCAGCGGACTGTTCGCAACGCTCATGCCAACCGTCTTGGCATCCGCAAAGGAACGTGCGCCGACAACGTCGATCGTGAGGAACTTCGTCGCGCCCTCACCGTCCGCCGCGATCTTTTCTGAAATGCCTTGACACAGTGCGAGCAGAGTTCCCTTGAACGCTTCGTAATCAGCGTTTTTCTCCGCAATCTTCGGATTGCCCGCCGCGCCGTTCGCAAGGATGATCGCCATGTCGTTCGTACTCATGTCGCCGTCAATCGAAATCATATTGAGACTGTGCTCCATGACCTCCGAGAGGGCTTCCTGCAGGAGCAAGGCGTCAATATCGGCGTCCGTCGTAATGAAGCAAAGCACCGTCGCCATATCGGGACGGATCATCCCCGAGCCCTTCGCGATGATGCCGAGCCGCACCTCCGTCCCGCCGAGCACAACGGTCGCAGTCCCCGCCTTCGAATAGGTGTCGGTCGTGAGAATGGCATTGCCCGCATCGGGACTGCCGGTCGGCGAGAGTGCCTGCGCTGCGGCGTGAATCCCAAGCTCCACCTTATCCATCGGGAGCAGCTTCCCGATGATGCCCGTCGATGCAACAACGACATCCTGCGCCGTGCAGCCGAGCGCGTCGGCGGTGATCTGCTGCATGGCGGCGGCATCCTCCTCGCCCTGCGCGCCCGTGCAGGCGTTGGCGCAGCCGGAATTGGCAATAATGGCGTGTGCCGTGTGCGTTGCGACAACTTTTTTCGAAACCCCCACGGGCGCCGCAGCGACCGCGTTTTTTGTAAACGTGCCGGCAACGGCGGCTTCCTTTTCCGTATAAATGAGCGCAACGTCGGGATTGCCGCTCTTTTTCAGACCTGCTTTCACGCCTGCTGCGAGAAATCCTTTCGGATAGGTAATTCCTGCTTTTGCACTTGCTTCACTGAACATAATGATTTCCTCCATTTACTTACGGGTACATCGGCACGAGGTCAAGCCCCGTGCGCTCGTCGAGCCCCATGATGATATTCATATTTTGGATCGCCTGCCCCGCCGCGCCCTTGACGAGATTGTCAATCGCCGAAAGCACGATCACGCGGTGTGTGCGGGGATCATAATGCCACGCAATATCGCAGTAATTTGTCCCACGCACATATTTCACGGCAGGGTACGCACCGCGCCCTCTGAGTCTGATAAAGTATTCGTCCGCATACAGGGCTTCGAACGCCGCGTCGATCTGCTCCTCCGTCACGCCTGCGACAGGTGCCGCATAACAGGTGGCAAGGATGCCGCGCGAGATCGGCGCAAGGTGCGGTGTAAAGCTGACGGTGACAATCTCGCCCGCCTGCACGGAAAGCGCCTGCTCGATCTCCGGCGTGTGTCGGTGACGTACGGCGCCGTACGCCGTGAAATTATCGTAGAACTCCGGAAAATGCGTGCTCTCTTTCGGCGTGCGCCCTGCACCCGACACGCCGGAAACAGCGTCGATGATGATGGCATCCGCTAAAATCAAATGCGCTTTGACGAGCGGCGCGAGCGCCAAAATGCTCGCCGTTGTATAGCACCCCGCATTTCCAACAATACGCGCGTGTGCGATGTCACTCCGGTACAGCTCCGAGAGCCCATACGCCGGCTCCGCTTCGGGATCCGTATGCGCCCTCCCGTACCATGCCTCATACACCGTCGTATCGTCGAAGCGATAGTCCGCGCCAAGATCGATGATGCGTACGGGAAGTCCTGCCGCCGCTTGAACAATCTTCATCGCATGACCGTGCGGCAGTGCGATGAACAGCACATCGCTGTCTGCGGCGATCTCCCTGACGCGTTCGATCGACTCCAATTCATTCTCATAAATATTCATCAAATGTGGACAGCATTCTGAGATATGATCCCCCGTGTGACGTTCCGAAGTCATATGCACAATCTCCGCCGCCGGATGTCGGTGAAGGAGACGAATCAATTCTTCTCCCGCGTATCCCGTCGCGCCGATAATGCTGGCTCTCATCTTGTCTCCTCCTGTCCTCTGTAAAAGATTTTATAAATATACATCTTTTTCGTATATTTTTCAAGTACTTTTTGAAAAATATACAAAAAATTAGGCTGCCGCACTGATATATGCAGCAGCCCTGATTCGTACCGGGATAAAATATATTTTGGAAGACAGGCTATTTTATTTAATTCGCCGACCTATCGTTAACAATACGAGCCCCCTTGGTATCAAGCCGCAGGAACAGGGGGCGTGCCTGAACGCCATGGTCGCGGAACGCGGAACGCATAGCATCGGCAACAGCATCCGTACATCTCCGCCGCTCGGGGACAAAAGCGATAAGACAAGGGCCTGCGCCGCTGAGTGCCGCACCGTATGCGCCCGCCCGTTTTGCCGCCGCGAAAACGTCGAACATACCGGGAATCAGCTCCGCGCGGTAATTCTGATGCAGCGCATCCTCAAACGCATGATCAAGGAACTTCTCCGCCCCACGCGCAAGCGCTGCGACCATCATGCCCGCATGGCTGATGTTGAAAATCGCGTCCTTCATTGGAATTTCGACCGGCAGTACCTGACGTGCAGATTTGGTCGAGAGGTAAAAATTCGGCACCATAATGACAAACCGCATAAAGATACGCGGCAAAAAGGAAAAGCAATCCACCACACCATTCGTGACGGTGTTGACGGTAAATCCGCCGTAGATCGCAGGCGCAACGTTATCGGGATGTCCTTCCATGTCGGTCGCGAACTGGAGCAGTTCATGCCTGTTGAACCGATTATCAAGAATGGCATTCGCTGCCTTGAGCCCAGCGACAATCGCCGTGGCACTGCTGCCAAGTCCTCGGGACAGAGGAATGCGGTTGTTCATATGGATCTTTGCCCCACGGAACTCATCATTGCAGCCCGCTCTCTCCAAAAGATACCGGACAGATTTCCACACGATGTTCCGTTCGTCGGCAGGAATATGCGACGCGCCCTCGCCGCGCGCGGTGATCTCAACACCCGGTGCCCGGGTCAGCGTGAGCGTAGTCTCGTTGTAAAGGGTACAGGCAATGCCGAACGCGTCAAAACCGGGACCGAGGTTCGCACTCGTTGCAGGAACGCGTACCCGGACGGTTCTCTCGCTCATAACGTGTCCTCCCTGCCGTCTGCAACACGGATCAGGCTGCGCACCTCACGCACAACGGGGAGCACTTCGAGCGACTTGACTGCGGCGGATGCCGCTGCATGTGGTACGACATGCGTGACGGCGACAATCTCCGCGTGTCCGTCCTCCGTACGCCGTGCCTGAATGACTGATTTTAGACTGACGTCCGCGCGTCCAAATGTCGCTGCGATCTCGCCGAGCACGCCCGGTTCGTCAGCGACGACGAGACGCAGATAATAGGAGGACTTCGTCTTTTCAAGCGGGCAAAGTTTTTTCTTTTCGCCGATCTTATATTTCATGCGCCCCGTCGTACCGGATACAATGTCGCGCACAATCTCAATGATGTCGGAGGTGACAGCCGACGCGGTCGGCAGAGAGCCTGCGCCGCGCCCGTAGAACATGACGTCGCCGATCACGTTGCCGCGCACAAAGATGGCGTTGAACACGCCGCTGACCGATCCGAGCGGATGCGTCTGCGGCAGGAACACGGGATGCACGCGGATGTCGAGTCCATCCTCAGTGTCGCGTCCCACGGCGAGCAGCTTAATCACATAGCCGAGATTCAGTCCGTACTCGATGTCGTCCTCCGTGATATGCGAAATCCCCTCGACCGAAACGTCTTTGAATCCGACGACCGTGTCAAATGCAAGCGATGCAAGGATCGCCGCCTTGCGCGCTGCGTCGAGTCCGTCCACATCTGCCGATGGATTTGCCTCGGCATAGCCCTTCTCCTGCGCGCGGCGCAGTACGGCGTCGTAGCTGATATGCTTCTCCGTCATCTTCGTCAGCATGTAGTTCGTCGTACCGTTGACGACACCCATGACCTCCGTGATGCGGTTGGCGGTAAGACATTCCTTGAGCGGCTTGATAATGGGGATGCCTCCGCCGACGCTTGCCTCATAGAGGAAATCAACACCGTTCTCGTCTGCCGCAGCATACAGTTCGCTCAGATGCTCGGCGATGACGTCCTTATTCGCCGTGACGATATGCTTTCCCGCCGCCATGGCGCGCATCATGTAGTCCTTTGCCGGCGTCCGTCCGCCCATGACCTCGACGACGACGGCGATCTCCGGATCGTTCAGGATTTCTTCAAAATTATCCGTTAAGGTGAGCCCCTCAAGTGCGGGACGATATTTTTTCGCATCGCGCACGAGAACTTTTTTGATCTCGATGGCGGCACCCGCACGCCCTGTGATGATGTCCGCATTCATTGAAAGCGTCTCAACGACGCCGGAGCCGACCGTCCCCGCGCCTAAGAGAGCAATTTTAATTGTTTGACTCACAGATTCCCTTCCTTCCCCGTTATGATTGCGCAACAACCTCGAGCCGCTTGACGCCCTGCACCGCTTCAATCTTTTTCAGCAGCTCTTCCAGATCCCCTTTGAGGTTCAGTGTTTCAAGCGTGATATGAGCGGATGCCGCCCCCTGCGAGGGCAGACTTTGGTTGATCGTCAGGATATTTCCGCCTTCTTCGGCAATCACCTGCAGCACCTCCTGCAGCGTGCCGCGCCTGTGCTGCAGCAATACGGCAAGTGTAATGATCTTATCACGTGCCGCTTCAAAGAACGGATATACATAGTCCTTATATTTATAGTAAGCGCTGCGGCTGATGTTTGCCTTGGCGACAGCTTCGTTGACGGTCAGTACTTCCCCGCGGTGAATGAGCTCTTTGGCGAGAATGGTCTTTCTGATGGATTTCGGCAGAATCTCCTCACGCACGAGGTATACGCCTTTCATATCAATATCCACAATAATTCCTCCAGTGGATAAAAAGCCCCTTCCGGTAGACACGTCAAGTATATCATACACCGGTCAAATTACAAAATTAATTTGCGCTCACATATCTCCGTTCCCCTGCACTCCCGCAAGGGTACGCGTAACGCGATAAACGTCTTTGAGCTGACGTACACGCGTCATAACCTGCGAAATTTGGTCAATGTTGCTGACGTTCAGCCCGAGCAAGACGGTGGAGGTTTTATTGCGTCTGTTCGGCGTCGCGTTGACGGTATGGATGTTGACCTTCATTTCCGACGGTACGGCAAGGATCTCGGAGAGCATTCCGTTCCGATCGTTGCAGACGATCTCGATCCCGACAGTGTACTCCTTGTCAAGTCCAATGTCCCAGTCCACCTCGATCATGCGCGAGAATTCGGTATCATTGAGAACGTTCGGACAGTCCGAACGATGTACGGAGACGCCGCGCCCACGCGTGATGTAGCCCGTGATGGGATCGCCCGGAATCGGATTGCAGCAGCGTGCGAGTCGCACGAGATAACCGCCTTCCCCCTCGACAAGGACGCCGTGACTCGCTTTCTTTCGCTTGCCGCGCCGCGGGGTTCTGAGTTCGGAGAGGAGCTGCGATACCTCGGGCGGCGTTTCCGCCTGCACGGATTTGCGGTGCAGCTCGATAAGCTTTGTCATGATGCCCTGTAAGGTAACACCGCCGTAACCGAGCGATGCGAGGAGATCATCTTCGGTCTGCACGTTGAGCTTTTCGGCAACCTTTGCAAGCCGTCCGTCTGCGAATAATTCTTTTGGGCTGTAACCGAGCCGCTTCGCCTCGTCGCGGATGAGGTTCATCCCGCGATCGATATTCGCCTCACGGTTTTCCTTCTTGAACCATGCGCGGATCTTGCCGCGCGTCGCTGAGGATGCCACCGTGTTGAGCCAATCTGGACTCGGACCGCCGCTTGCCTTATTCGTGACGATCGACACGATGTCGCCGTTTTTGAGTTTATACTCAAGCGGAACAATCTTTCCATTGACCTTCGCGCCGACGCAGTGATGCCCGATCTCCGTATGGATGTGATAGGCAAAGTCGATCGGATTCGATCCTTTCGGCAGGTCGATGACGTCTCCGCGCGGGGTAAAGACAAACACCTCGTCGGAGAATACGTCGAGTTTCAGCGCTTCGAAAAATTCCTTTGGGTCGTCGTACTCCTTTTGCAGACTGACCATCTGCCGGAGCCACGACATCTTTTGATCCGCTGCACCGCCTGCACCGATGCTCTTTCCGGACTCCTTGTACTTCCAGTGCGCGGCGACGCCAAACTCGGACACACGGTGCATCGCATGCGTCCGAATCTGGATCTCGAGCGGATCTCCCTGCGTCATGACCGTTGTGTGCAGGGACTGGTAGCCGTTCGATTTTGGCATGGCGATATAGTCTTTGAATCGCCCCGGGATCGGCTTCCACATGGCGTGAATGACGCCGAGCACGCCGTAACAATCCTTGACCGAGGAGACGAGTACGCGCACGGCGGAAAGGTCGTAGATCTCGCTGACACTCTTGTTGTCACGTTTCATCTTACGATAGATGCTGTAAAAGTGCTTGGCGCGCCCTTTGATCTCCGCTTCGATTCCGGCATCCTCGAGTTTTTCCCGAATCTGACGAATGGAGTCCAAAATGAATGCCTGCCGCTCGCGGCGCTTATGTTTGACCTCCTCCACGAGGGCATAGTACGCGTCCGGCTCCAGGTAGCGCAGGCAGAGATCCTCCAGTTCGATCTTGATGTTCGATATGCCGAGCCGGTTTGCAAGCGGAGCATAAACCTCGAGCGTCTCGTGGGCGATGCGCTGACGCTTGTCCTCGCGCATGTATTTGAGCGTGCGCATGTTGTGGAGGCGGTCGGCGAGCTTGATCATGATGACGCGGATATCCTTTGCCATCGCGAGGAACATCTTACGATAGTTCTCGAGCTGTACGTCCTCCTTGGACATGTACTGAATCCGCCCGAGCTTTGTCACGCCGTCGATCAGCACCGCAATATTCTTGCCGAACAGTTCCTCCATCTCCTCGATGGTCGCGTGCGTGTCCTCGACGACATCGTGCAGAAGCGCCGCGCAGATCGTCTCATCGTCCATATGCAGCCCCGTGAGAATGTAGGCGACATGGAGCGGATGGATGATGTACGCCTCGCCGGAGATGCGCGCCTGCCCGCGGTGCGCCTTTTCGGCAAATTGGTAGGCACGTTCGATCTTTGCGGTATCAGCGTCCGGCTGATAGACACGTATCTTTTCGAGGATCATATCGAGGGTAATGTTTCCATGCGCTTCACTTGACATCTCCCGACACCTCTCTTTCCCAATACCTGCGGTACGTCGGCGCGTCCGTCAGTTCTATCTTTTTCTCCGCCGGAATCATCCGGCAGCCGCCGTCCGGCAGCGGCTCCAGCAGCCCAAGCTCATGGAATATATCGAGTGCACGCCCTAGGGTATAATGTGATATATGCCCCTCTGCGGCGCTGATCCGCCGCGTGAGCATGGGCAGCGCATAGGAGATATCTCCCGCGGGCGTCCGCAGTGCACCGAGCGTACGGTAGATGCGCCGCAGCAGTTCTCGATCCGGAAAGACGCGCTCACATGCGGCGGGCAGTATGCTATCTACCATACACTGTACGGAATATGTTCCCTGCCACTCGTTGATGCTCGGGACATATGCGATGTCCACGGACTCCTCCGCCAGCACCGCGGCGAGCTCCCCATGATTCCAGTAGAGTCCCGCGACGCGATGCTCGGGCGTTCCAAGCGCAAGGCGCAGATGCTTTCCCTCCGCACCGATGGCGTCGGCAGATGTGGGGCGCATGTCACGGCAGCCGAATACGGGACGCGGGTTTCCCATCCCGTATGGCTCGAGGAGGGCGAGTTCCTCGACGAGGGGAATCGTCCAGTCGGTCGGCGGAACAAGCGCTTCGATCCGCGTCTTTGGAATAAAATCCGAAGGATGCAGATGCTCCCGCACATACGCCGAGAATGCTGCGCGAAAATCCTCCAGCCGCTCCGGCAGAACGGACAGCCCCGCCGCCATCGCATGACCGCCGAACTGAATCAACGTCTCGCGGCACGCTGAGAGCGCGTCGTACATGTGCAGCCCCGCGATGCTCCGGCACGAGCCCTTGTAGACATTCTCCTGCCGCGTGAGCACGATACTCGGTCGGTAATAGGTCTCGACAAGGCGGGACGCGACGATACCGATCACACCCGCGTTCCAATCCTCACTCGCGACCACGATCGCAGGTACATCGGGCGTAAAATCCGCAAGACTCCGCTGCGCCTCGGTGAGAATCTCCTGCTCGAGGCCGCGCCGCTCGGTGTTGAGACCGTTCAGCTCTCCCGCGATGCGTGCTGCGTCCACCGCGTCCTCCGAGGAGAGCAGCGCGACGCCGTGCCGCGCCGTCTCGAGACGCCCGGCGGCATTGAGCCGCGGTGCGAGCTGAAAGCCGACATGCCCCGCATTGATCTTTTTATCCTCCAGTCCCGCAACGGAAATCAGCGCGCGGATACCGACACATGGATTTTCCGACATGACGCGCAGTCCCTGCCGCACAATTTTGCGGTTCTCCCCCGTGATGGGAACGAGATCCGCCACCGTCCCGAGTGCAGCAATGTCGAGGTCGTCCTCATAGAGACGCTGCGCCCGCCGCTGCCAAAGCGCCTGACAGAGCTTGAATGCGACGCCGACACCCGCGAGTTCCTTTTCCGGATAGGGACAGTCGGCGCGGTGCGGGTTGAGTACGGCAAGCGCGGGCGGCAGCTCCGTCCCGGGCAGATGATGATCTGTGACGATGATGTCGAGCACGCCGCGCATCTCCGCCACCGCCTCCACGGACGCGATGCCGCAGTCCACCGTGACGAGCAGCGCGCAGCCCTCTTCGTGAATCTGCCGCAGCGCGGGCAGGTTGATGCCGTAGCCTTCCGTAAATCGATTTGGGATGTAGTACGAGACATCACCGCCGAGCGCGCGGATATTTTTCGTCAGGAGCGTCGTCGAGGTCATACCGTCCACATCATAGTCGCCGTAGACCACGATCGGCACGTGTCTCTCGATCGCGTCGAGAATGCGTGCGGCGGCAATCTCCATGTCCGCCATGAGGAACGGGTCGTGAAACGGCGCTTCCTCGGGATGCAGGAACGCATCGGCAGCGTCGGGTGTACGGATGCCGCGATGCCATAGAATCTGTGCGACGAGCGGCGCGACCCCCGCAGTACGCGCAAACGCATCCGCCTCCGCAGCCGGCTCCTCTATGATCCATTCTTTCAGCATGGACGTCCCCCGTTCCCATAACGCAAAAGAGCCCGCTCCAATGAAAAGCAGGCTCTCCCTTCTTTATTAGACCTCCGCGGCAACCGCCTTTGCCTTTGGCGCGGCAGGTCTCCGCTCCGTACGGTTGCGCAGCTCAATCCAGATTTGGCTCGCAATGAAAATCGAAGAATAACATCCGACCGCAAATCCGACGAGCAGCGCAAATGCGAAGTCCTTCGTCGTCTCGCCGCCGAACCAGTACAGCGCCGCCGTTGTGAACAGAACGGTGAAGACCGTGTAGAGCGAGCGTGTAAGCGTCTGATAGATGGAACGGTTGACGAGCTCGTCCACATCGCCGCCGCGGCGGAAATGCAGCTTTAGATTCTCGCGGATGCGGTCAAAGATCACGATGGTATCGTTGATCGAGTAGCCGACGATCGTCAGCAGCGCCGCGATGAACGACGAATCGATCTGCCGCTGTGTCAGTGAGAACACCGCCAGCACGATGATGATGTCGTGCACCAGCGCAAGCACCGCCGAGACGCCGAACCGCCATTCGAAGCGGTACGCGACATAGAGGATGATGAGCGCCCACGAGATGACGAGCGCGAGTACTGCATTCGTGATCAGCTCGCCGCCGATGGTTGCGCCGACTTTCTCCTCGCGCAGCACCGTGTAGGGACCGACATCCTGCGTCAGCGCAGCCATCACCTCTTTGCGTTGATTTTCCTCGAGATCCACCGTGCGGATCATAGCGTTCTCCGAGGACTCCACACCCGACTCTGTCCCCGAGAGCTGGATCGTGCTGTTGTCGAGGTCGTACTTTGCGAGACTCGTGCGAATATCGGCGAGCGTCACGGGATGCTCAAAGTGCAGATCGATGATCGTGCCGCCCGTGAAATCAATGCCGAAGTTAAAGCCGCGTACGCCCATGCAGATGAAGCCTGGAATAATCATCAGGAGCGAGATGAGGAAGAATATTCTCCGATGCCCCGCAATATCGAACTTAGGCATTTCTCTCATCTCCTTTCTTCACCCCGATCATGAAGCCGTTGGCACCGTACATCGTCGGATTCTCCGAAATCTTCGCATTGACCATGAGCTTGAGCAAATACTGCGTCAAGGTGATCGCCGTGAACATCGAGAGAATCGTGCCGACGCCGAGCGTGATCGCAAAGCCGCGAATCGTTCCGGTCCCAAGGAAGAACAGGACGCCCGCCGCGATCAGCGTTGTGACATTGGAGTCAAAGATCGTCGTGAACGCGCGCTTGAACCCCGCGTCCATCGCGAGGCGCAGCGACTTGTGCTGTACTTGATACTCCTCTTTGAAATGCTCAAAGATCAGCACGTTCGCATCGACCGCCATACCAATGGAGAGGATGATGCCCGCCACGCCCGGGAGCGTCAGGGTCGCATCCATCAGATAGAGAATACCGAGCAGCAGAATCGTGTACGCCATGAGTGCCACGTCCGCGATGAAGCCCGACAGATGATAGAAGAGAACCATGAAAAGGACGACCGCGCCAAGACCGACGGCAAATGCGAACTCCGATTTATCCTTCGAGTCCTGTCCGAGCGTCGGACCGACGGTGCGCGTCTCGATGATCTCCACCTTGACCGGGAGCGCACCGCTGCGCAGGACGACCGCGAGGTTCTGCGCCTCCTCCAGGGTCTTTTGTCCCGTGATCTCCGCGCGCCCGCCGAGAATCGGCTCGCGGACGTTCGGCGCGGTCAGCACCTCGCCGTCGAGCAGGATGGCGATCGTACGCCCGACGTTGCGCATCGTAAGATCGGCAAATTTCTGCGCGCCCTCGTCGGAGAACTCGAGATTGACGACGTTCTGTCCCGTCTGAGGATTCGTCGACGCCTGCGCGTCCTTGAGATCCGTCCCCGTCAGCACCGTATTGCCGTCCTCGTCACGGAACTCGAGCATCGCCGTCTTGCCGATCGTACGGATCGCAGCGTCGGGGTCTTTGATGCCCGGCAGTTCGATGATGACGCGCCGCTCGCCCTCGCGCTGAATGATCGGCTCGGTCAGACCGAGCGAGTTGACGCGCTTTTCCATAATTGCCACAACGCGGTTCATCGCATCGTCATTGACCTGTGCCTGCTCCGTGTCCACGGCTTCGAGCACAACGTGCGTGCCGCCCTGGAGATCCAGCCCCTGGCGAATCGAACTCGCGAGCGGCTGAACGAATGCAAAGAACACGCCGATAATGACGGCGACCGCGATCACGAGCTTGAGCAAACTATGTTGTCTCAATCGTCCTCACACCTCTTCCTCAAAGGTCTTATCATACCGCCCCCTGTACGGGCGCAGAAAGCGCCGCTCCGTCAGGATGCAGTCCACATAAGCGTCGTGTGACGCCATCGGAATCCTCGGAATCACTTGAAAATCATAGGCAAGCGCAAGCCGCAGCGCGTGCGCTGCCCGCGGCAGAAACCGATCGTAATATCCGCCGCCAAGCCCCAGCCGACCGCCGTCCTCGGCAAAAGCAGCGCCGGGTACAATGACGACATCAATCTCTTCCGGCGCAACGAGCTCGCTTTGCGCGGGATCGGGCGTTAAAATGCCGTACGCCCCTTCGACGAGTTCTTCGATTGTGAGAAGCAGCCGTGCCTCGATATGCCCCTTCCCCGCAATATGCGGAAGCGCAATGCGCTTCCCTGCACGGAGAAATGTCTCCATCAGAGGAAAAAGATCCGGTTCTTCCGGCGTCGATGCGTAGAGCATCACGGTTGCGGCATCCCGCACCTCCGGCTGCTCCATCGCGCGCGCCCTCACGATCTCCGAGGCGCGTTTGCGCTCCTCTGCGGGCAGCATCCTGCGACGCTCCAGCATCTCCCGCCGCAGCGTATGCTTGCGTTCCCGCAGCGACGCAAGATTCTCATCAGTCTCCACGGACATGGATCATTCCTGCGGCTCTGAAACCACCGCGCTGATTGCCGAGCGTTCGAACACGATGTCAACGCCTTCTGCGGCACGCAGCGTTACCGTCTTTCCGTCAAGCGCCGTGATCGTCCCGTGCATACCGCCGAGCGTCACCACAGCGTTGCCGGCGGCAAGACGGCTAAGCATCTCTTCCCGCTTTTTCTGCGCCTGCTTCTGCGGACGGTACAGCAGGAAGTAGAAGAAGACCACCAAAATAACAATGGGCCCCCAAGAACTCAGTTGTGCCATCATCTGTTCATCCATAAATACAACTCCTTCATCATATTATCCGTTTTTTCGATAGTGTTCCATCACGCTGCCATAAAATGCGGGAAACGTCCCGTCGATGATCGCCGCGCGCATCCGCCGCATGAACTCTTGCAAAAAGTAGAGATTGTGCAGCGTCAATAGACGCAGCCCGAAGATTTCCTGCGCACGGACGAGGTGGCGGATATACGCCCTCGTATAACCGTTTCGGCAGGCATAGCAGCCGCAGCCTTCTTCGAGGATTTCGTGCGCGTGGGTGTGCTCCGCATTTTTCATCACAAGCCGCCCCGTCCACGTCATTGCCATGCCGTTGCGTGCAACGCGCGTCGGGAACACGCAGTCAAACATGTCGATGCCGTGCCGCACGCCCGTGAGAAGATAGTCCGGCGTGCCGACGCCCATGAGATAGCGCGGTTTGCCCGCGGGCAGGAGCTGCGCCGTGTAGGACAGAATTTCCTCCATCAGCTCATGCGGCTCACCGACGCTCAGCCCACCGATCGCGTAGCCGGGCAGGTCGAGCTCCGCCACCTCTGCCGCATGGCGCGCGCGCAGATCGCGGTACATGCCGCCCTGCACGATGCCAAAGAGCCCCTGCCCCTCGGCGCCTGCCATCGCCGCCTTACAGCGTACGAGCCAGCGCTGCGTCCGCTCCGTCGACGCCTTTGCGTAGTCGTGATCCGCAGGATACGGGATGCACTCGTCGAACGCCATCACGATGTCCGAACCGAGACATCTCTGCACCTGCATCGAGACCTCGGGCGAGAGGAATTTTTTTGAGCCATCGATGTGCGAGCGGAACGCGACGCCCTCCTCGGTGATCTTTCTCAGATCGCCGAGACTGAACACCTGAAACCCGCCGCTGTCCGTGAGGATCGCTCCGTCCCAATGCATGAAACGATGCAAACCGCCCGCCTCGCGTACAAGCTCCGCCCCGGGGCGCAGGAAAAGATGATAGGTATTGCCGAGGATGATGCCCGCCCCGAGATCGTGCAGCTCGTCGGGGGAGACGCCCTTCACCGTCGCCTGCGTACCGACGGGCATGAAGATCGGCGTCGGATAGCTGCCGTGCGGCGTATGGAGCACGCCTGCGCGCGCACCGGTCGTCTCATCCTGCCGAACGAGTTCATAGGTAATCGCCGCCAAGCACACACCGCCCTTCTCAAAACATCACATATCATAACACAAAAGCGAAAGATTTTCAAAATACAAAACTATGCACGCCGATCAAGCGCCTCCCGCAGCACACGCCGCATACATAAAAGGTCGGGGCGCACGCCCGTCCACAGGAAAAACGCCTCCGCCCCCTGCGCCGCGAGCATCGTCTCACCGTTCACACACCGATGCCCACGCCGCGCCGCTTCGCGCAAAAAGCGCGTCTCGGCAGGCGTATAGATGAGGTCATAGACAAATGCCGCAGGATGCACAACCGCCCAGTCCACGGGCGGCATCTCCTCCGGATGCGGCGACATGCCGAGCGGCGTCGTCTGCACGAGGACATCGGCAGAGCCCAGTCGCGCCCGGAACGCGGCGTCGTCAAAGCGAAATGCCCGCACATCGCCGTCCGCCGCAAAATCCGCGCACAGTTTCTCTCCTTTAACAAGATTGCGCACACCGATACTGACCTGCGCCGCCCCTGCACGCAGGAGTCCGCAGAGTACCGCGCGCGCCGCGCCGCCCGCACCGAGGACGACCACATATGCGCCGCGCAGAGAGACGCCGCACGCCGTAAAGCCTGCCAAAAATCCCGCGGCATCCGTATTATGCCCCGTGAGACGCCCGTCCGCGCCGACAACTACAGTATTGACCGCGCCGATACGCCGCGCGTCCTCATCTAACGCATCGAGCACTGCGATGATCTCCGTCTTGAATGGGATCGTCACGTTAAACCCGCAAAATCCCGCATCGCGCAGGCCTAGAACCGCGCTCCGCAGGGCGTCCCTCTTCACCGGGAGCGCGACGTACACATAGTCCAGCCCCGCTGCGCGCAGCGCCGCGTTTTGCAGCACGGGCGAGAGCGAGTGCTCAATGGGCGCGCCGAGCACGCCGAGGAGCTTCGTCCGTCCTGTAATCATCGCTTCTCCTAACTGTGCTTTCCGCGTACCTCTTCGAGCAGACTCATCTTGAGATCGTAATAATCGGGCGTCATATCGAGATAATGCCGATGCGGATTCTCAAACCGCTGCTCCTCCTGCCATATTTCACGCTCGAGCTGCGCTCTGACATAGGCACGTATCTCGTCGAGCGTCGGAAGTTCCTCCGCGCGCTGCCCCCCCTTTACATAGAGGCGGCGGATATTCCGCGCCGTAAAGCCTTCAAAGAAGCGGTTTTTCCACGGCTTCTGCGGATCGACATAGCGGAATGGACGCGTGAGATCGACGGGCTCTCCGTGAATCGCAATCATGTCCGCGACCGCGTTGCCCTCCTTGTTGTATACGCGATAGAGATCCTTGAGCCCCGGATTCGTCAGTTTTTCCACATTCTCCGACATCTTGATGCGCGGGACGAACGCCCCATCGCGCTCCACAGCGACGAGCTTATAGACCGCGCCGAACACAGGATCGGACTTTGCCGTGATCAGACGCTCGCCGACGCCGAAGCTGTCCACCTGCGCCCCTTGGAGGAGAAGGGACGAGATCGTCCACTCGTCGAGACTGTTCGAGAGGATGATCTTGCAGTCACGCAGTCCCGCTTCATCAAGCGCGGCGCGCACGCGTTTGGAAAGATAGGCAAGGTCGCCCGAATCGATACGGACGCCTGCGAGACGCCGCCCCTGCGTTTCGAGCACCTCATGCGCCGTACGGATCGCATTCGGCAGCCCCGAGTGCATCACATCGTAGGTGTCGATGAGGAGCACCGTCGCCTGCGGATAGGTCTCGGCATAATGCTTGAACGCCTCAAACTCATCCTCAAAAAACATGACCCAACTGTGCGCCATCGTCCCCGACACCGGAATGCCGAACTGCTGCGCCGCCGAGACCGTCGCCGTCATATCGACGCCCCCGATGTACGCGGCACGTGCCCCGTACGTCGCGGCATCCATATTATGCGCGCGGCGTGCGCCGAAATCCGACACCATGCGCCCCTCCGCCGCACGCACAATGCGCGCCGCCTTCGTCGCGATCAGCGACTGATGGTTGATCTGTGCGAGGATCGCCGTCTCGAGGAGCTGCGCGTCAATCATCGGCGCCACGACCGTCAGGATCGGCTCGTCCGGATAGATGATCGTCCCCTCCGGCACGGCGTAGATGTCCCCACGAAACCGGAAATTCCGCAGGAACTTCAAAAAATCTTCCGAAAAAAGATTCTGCGCACGGAAGAACGCAATATCCTCATCCGAAAACGAAAGGTTCTCCACGAACTCGATCACATGCTCAAGTCCTGCAAACACCGCATAGCCGCCCTTATCCGGCACCGATCGGAAGAAGAGATCGAACGCGACGCGGCGGTCGCCCCCTCCCTGCTCAAAATATCCGTAAGACATCGTCATCTCATAAAAATCCATCATCATGGACAGATTACGCTTGTCGAACTGCGTCATGGGAGAAACCTCCTTTATCGGGGCTGTAAAAAACGATATGAATAGTCTCGCCCATTATAACATTTCCCATGTCCGCACGCAAAAGAACTTTTTAGACACGATTGCTCCCCGTATTTTGTACGCGCGCCGCCGCAGCTCATCCGATCAGTGATGCCGCACGACCTTGAACCGTGCGATCGAGATTTTTTCCTTTGGCAGGATACGTCCCTTTTCGCGCGCGATCGCGACTTGCTCCTCCGCTGTATCGATGCCCGCTAGATCAGGCAGGAGCAGTCCAAGGCGGCTGTCCGTCAGACTTTTGACAATGACGCCATAGATCTTTGGATCGAGCTCCGCCGCAGACGAGACAGGCTCGGGTGCGGTCAGCACATCCACGCTGTAGACGAGACGCCCGAGCTCCCCCTCCTCGATGGGGTCAAACCGTCCATCATGCGCCGCCGCAGACACCGCGTTGTAGAGGATCTCCTCGGCGACATTCTTCTGCGTCGGCGCGAATGTCCCGATACAACCGCGCAGCTTCCCATATTTTTTGATAGAGACAAAGACGCCCGCCCGATTGTCCATCAGTTCATGCGCTAAATCTTGCGGCAGATTTGCATAGCGATGCGCGCGAACATAGGTCTCGATGCTTGTCCGCGCGATCCGCACATACGCGTCCTCCGACGCACGCAGCCGGGCAATCGCCGCGTCCTCCGATGCCGCAAGCTGCGCACCGAAGTCATGCGACTCGTCCGCCCCCGTGACCGTGAACGACGCAACGGCATACCCCACGCCGAACGGCGCCTCATAACTGTGCAGCCGCGCCTCCATCGCCGTGCGGTCGAGCACACCCGCGAGCACCCAAAGACCGTTCAGCCCACAATGCCCCGCCTTCTCTGCAAAGTCCCCGGGAACTTGCAGGAGAGAGAGGAAATCTCCCGCGCCCATAAATGCAGTACAAAGTCCGTCGAACTCCGCCCCCTCAGATGCAAAACCGTTCGGCGTATCCGCCCTGAGTCGATGCGAGAGGTCGCCGCTCGCGATGTAGATCGTCCTGCGCCCGAGCTTTGCCGCGGTCTCCGCAATACATTTCCCGAGCGCCGCGTGTGTCGCCGCGGGCAGCCCCGAGACTCCGATGCGAACAAATTTTGTCGGTGCATCGCCAAGGTATTCGCTCAGAAAAACGAGCGGGATCATCGTCCCGTGATCGAGCGTCGTCTCCTTTTCCCCGATCGTCCCCGCCGGAACATCCTGCGCTGTCGCACACGCGGAAAGCGCGCGTACAAAGTCCTCGTCGTACTCAATGCCGACCGTCAGCTCCGGATGCCCAAACGCCCCGAAGTTTCCCTCCGCCCACACACCCGGCGATATATGAAAATAGTCGCCGTAACACGTCGCGTGCGGACTGATAACGACGACCGTATCGGGGCGAAGCACCGCCGCCGCGCGCATCGCCTCACGATACGCGCACGTCGTCTCCGCTACCTTGGACTCCGCCCCCGCCCCGATGGGCGGCAAAATCAGCGGCGGGTGCGGCACAGCATAGGCGGCTAAAATCATCATGCACACTCCCCATATAAACAAAAAGCCGACTGCCTGCAGTCGGTTCAAAAACACTGAATACCTCAGCGAACAATATCATTTGGTGCGGATGAAGGGGGTCGAACCCATACGCCTTGCGGCACCGGATCCTAAGTCCGGCGCGTCTGCCAGTTCCGCCACATCCGCACAACGTTCATATTCTATCATAAGTGCAGAATTTCTGTCAAACAGGAATCCGGCGCTGCCGCATGGAACTATCCCCATGTGAATTTGGGCGAAACAAAGGAGGACGAGATGGCTTTTCCAAAAAATTTCCTATGGGGCGGCGCAGTTGCGGCGCATCAGCTCGAGGGGGCATGGGATGCGGACGGGCGCGGGCCATCAATCTGCGATGTGATGACGGGCGGTTCGCGCACGGAGCCTCGCCGTATTACGGACGGGGTCCTGTCGGGTGAGCGTTATCCGAACCATACGGGCATTGATTTTTACCACACCTACAAGGAGGACATCGCACTCTTTGCCGAGATGGGATTCAAATGTTTCCGTACGTCGATCTCGTGGTCGCGCATTTTCCCAAACGGCGACGAGGAGACTCCCAACGAGGCGGGGCTGTGCTTCTACGACGATCTCTTCGATACGCTGCGCGCCCACGGCATCGAACCGGTCGTTACACTGAGTCACTTCGAGATGCCCTATCACCTTGCAAAGGCGTATGGCGGGTGGACGAACCGCAAACTCGTCGATTTCTTTGTCCGCTATGCGGAGACGGTCATGCGGCGCTACCGGGATAAGGTGCGCTATTGGATGACGTTCAACGAAATCAACAATCAGACCTACATAGCGACAGACACCTTCGGCTGGACGAACTCGGGACTGCGCTACTCTCTGATTGACCGGCCACTCAATGCGATGCATCAGGCGGCGCATCACGAGATGGTCGCCGCAGCACGCGTCACGCAGCTCGGACACGACATCAATCCTAATTTTAAGATTGGCTGCATGGTCGCCTTTATCCCCTACTATCCGTATTCCTGCGCTCCCGCCGATGTGATGCGCGCGGAGGAAAGTATGCAGGAACGCTATCATTTTCTCGATGTGCTCTGCCGCGGTCACTACAATGCCTATACGCAGAAACTATGGGAGCGTAAGGATTTGACGCCCGAGATGCTGTCCGAGGATGCGGCGATCCTAGCTGCGGGTACGGCGGACTATATCGGATTCAGCTACTATATGTCGAACACCGTACGCGCGGATGTCGCCACCCCCGTCACGAGCTACGGCGGCAACGTGCACTCGGTAGTGAATCCCCATATCAAAGTGTCGGACTGGGGATGGGGCATCGATCCCACGGGGCTGCGCTATGCGATAAACCTCCTCCACGGTCGCTACGAACTGCCGCTCTTCATCGTGGAGAACGGTCTCGGCGCATACGATGTGCTCGAAAATGAAACGGTAAACGACGACTATCGCATCGCCTATCTCGCCGCGCACATTCGCGCCATGAAAAAAGCCGTCGAACACGACGGCGTGAATCTCATCGGCTATACGCCGTGGGGCTGCATCGACGTCATCTCCTTTACGACGGGCGAGCTCGCAAAGCGCTACGGCTTCATCTACGTCGATCTCCATGACGACGGCACAGGTACGGGGAAACGATACCGCAAGAAATCTTTCTCATGGTACCAAAAGGTGATCGCCTCAAACGGCGCGGAGCTTTAACGCTCCGCCCACTCCCCTACGCGCCGCTTCATCCCCGCAATATCCAAAACGCCGTGGGCGAATCCGCGCCGCACAAGCTCTTCGGGCAGGTACTCGTCGTATTTGTCAAAGAGCGGCACTTCGCCCGGATAGAGGAGTTCCATCGGGTCGAAGTCCTTTGCCGCTTCCTCGGCGAGCGCGCGAAAGAACTCCGCGGGCGACGCCTTCATGCTGAACTGCATAAAGTACGGGCGCATGGAGGCCCCGCGCAGTCCGATGCGCTCCGCACAGCGTATCCGCAGGAAACGCTCAAGTGCGAGGAACGCGTAGCTGCCGAGCCACGGGAGGAGCGCGTACATATCGCCGCCGAGCGGGATAAGCGCATCCGTCGCCGCGCCCGAATGCCGCGCCGTGTCGCGTGCCTGTGCGAGACGCGCCGCGGCATTTTTCATGAGATAGGGATAGCTCGTCTCCTCGCGCAGGACGCGGCGCATCCGCTCTAATATTTTCGTATGAATATCGCCCGGACACTCGCCAAAATACGCGGGAACGTTCCCCTTCACCTGTTCACAGTAGACGAGCCGCCGCTTGCGGTCGACCTCAAGAACGCGCCAGACATGTCCCGCGATGGCGATTTTCTCGCCGACCGGCGGCGGCGCGACGATCGTGCCGATCTCCTGCGACTCGCTGCGGACGGTGTACTCCTCGTTTTCTTGAAACACACCGTAAAAACGATAGGAGTGAATCACGCGCTCACCCGCGAGTCCGACGATCAGTCCGCCGCGCTCCGTCTGCTGTAAATGATCCTGCATGATCAGGCAGCGAAGCAATGTGCGGTAGTCCTCCTGCGTGATGCGGTGAAAGACGTGCAGCGAAAGTACGCGCTCCGCGAGGACGCGCGGCGAGAGTTCCCCGCAGGACGCCGCAACGCTCATCGTCTGATGATAGAGGAGGCTGAAAGGCAGTCGGTCAAGGCGCGGCGGCTCTACCCAGCGCTCCTCAAGATAGAGCTGCACAAGAGCAATCCCCTGCAGGAGTTTCCACGGGATCGTCGCGGGCAGCAGCGCGCGCGGGTCGGGGGCATCCTCGCGTATGACGAACCACATCTCGGGCGGCAGTTCCCTGCGTCCCGTGCGCCCCATCCGCTGGAGAAATGACGAGACCGTCCACGGCGCATCGATCTGAAAGGCGCGCTCCAGCCGCCCGATATCGATGCCGAGCTCCAACGTCGCCGTCGTGCATGTCGTGAGCATACTGCTCTCGTCCTTCATGCGCTCCTCCGCCGTCTCGCGGAACGCGGCGGAGAGATTGCCGTGATGAATGAGGAAGCGATCCGGTTCATGCCGCTTCTCACAGTAGGCGCGCAGCGTCGTCGTCACCGCCTCGCACTCCTCGCGCGAGTTGACGAAGAGGAGACATTTCTTCCCGCGCGTGTGTTCAAAGATATAACCGAGCCCCGGATCGGCATGTTCGGGCGCCGTATCCGTCGGCGCGTCAAGGACGGGGAGCGCCGGCATCTCGTCCTTTCCCTCCGCCGCCTGTGTATCGCGGACATAAAAATGCTCCATGGAGATGCGCCACTTGCTTCCCTTTGCCTCGATGCGAGGTACGACCGTCCCCCGCCCTGTCCCCGCGGCGAGAAAGGCACCCGTCCCGGCGGGATCGCCGATCGTCGCCGAAAGTCCGATGCGGCGCGGCGAGACGCCCGCGATGCGGGACAGCCGCTCAATGAGACACAGCGTCTGCCCACCGCGGTCGCCGCGCAGGAGCGAGTGAACCTCGTCGATGACGACGAAGCGCAGGTCGCCAAAGAGTTTTGGAATCGCCGCATGACGATGTAAAAGGAGCGCTTCTAACGACTCGGGCGTGATTTGCAGAATGCCCGACGGACGTTTTATCAGCCGCGCCTTATGACTCTGCGCGACGTCTCCGTGCCAGTGCCAAACGGGAATCTCCGCCGTCCGGCAGAGATCGTTCAGACGTGCAAATTGATCGTTAATGAGCGCCTTTAAGGGACCAATGTAGATACAGCCGACGGATGTCGGCGGCTCCTCGGAAAACAGCGTGATGATGGGAAAGAACGCCGCCTCGGTCTTGCCCGATGCCGTGGATGCCGTGAGCAGGACGTGCTCGTCCGTCCCAAAGATCGCCTCCGCTGCGGCAACCTGCACGGCGCGCAAATTTTCCCAACCGTGCGCGTAGATGTAGTCCTTGACGAACGGCGCGTAGCGGTCGAACGCGCTCACAGCTCAAACTCCGCAAAGGACGCGTCCGTCTCCGCCCCGATCACATCGTTCTGCGCATAGGAAAAATCCTGCGAATTCAGGAGCTCCGCGACCTTGACGCTCGGATTTTGATACACGATGTCGAGCACCTCGATAAAGTCGCGAATCACCTCGCGCGGCGTGATATGCGTATCTGCGCCGATGCGCCCGAACTCGATGCGGATGAAGTCCGCGAGGTCGTTCTGCGTGACAATCTGCTCGTATCCGTAAAGAACGGTATGTATCGCGGCGAGTTTTTCCGTAAGCACGAGCATTTCCTCATGCGTCAGCGGCGCGAGACGAATGACGGGCGAAAGGAGATCGCGGTGTTCCCCGCCGAACCGCCCCTCGGCGAGCCGCGAACGCAGCGCCTCATAGCTGTAAACACCGCGCCGCGTGTCTTCCATGCACTCGGGCGTGCCGCACATGATGACGCCGAGATAGCGCGCCTTGCCCTGCATCGCGTCGTTATACATCGTGAGGAGCTTTTCATAATTGTATTGGCGCGTGATGGCGTGCGGCACCTTGTAAATGTTCACGAGCTCGTCGATGAGGATAAGCATCCCCGCATAGCCCGCCTGCCGCAGAAAAAATGCAAAGATCTTGAGATATTCGTACCAATCGTCGTCCGTGATGATGATGCCGACACCGAGGTCGCGCCGCGCCTCGGTCTTCGTCGCGTACTCGCCGCGGAACCAGCGCGCCACCTGCGTGCGTTTCTCATCGTCCCCGTCCACATACGCGCGGTAGTACATCGTGAGCAGTCGCGCAAAGTCAAAGCCGTGCACGAGGTCGTTCAGCCCGTAGACGATCTCCCCGATGCGCCGCTCCACGGCAGGCGAAAGCCCCCCGTCCGCGGCGGATAATCCCTCCGCCGCCGTAGTCTCCTGCTGTACGCGGCTGATCCAGCGATCGAGGATGAGCGTCAGGGCGCCGCCCTCGGGCGTCGTCTTCGTCGCCATATTGCGGATGAGTTCGCGGTACGTCGCAAGCCCCTGCCCACGCGTCCCTTGGAGACGCCGCTCCGGGGAGAGGTCGGCATCCACCACAACAAAATTTTTCGCCATGACATAGCTGCGTATCGTTTGCAGGAGAAAGCTCTTGCCGCTCCCGTACCGCCCGACAATGAAGCGGAACGACGCGCCGCCGTCCGCAATCAGCTCCACATCGGAGAGGAGCGCTTCGATCTCACTGCGCCGCCCCACCGTGATATAAGGAAGCCCGATGCGCGGGACGACGCCGCCCTTGAGGGCGCTCACGAGCGTCTGCGCGATGCGGCGCGGGATTTTGACAGGTTCATTCTGCGGCATGGAGATACCTCTCTATCAATTCTTCTCGATAATCCTCAATCACGGCAGGCGGATCGCCCTCGATTACGGCGTCGGCAAAGTCGTCGTACAGCTTCTCATTGATGCCGTCCACGAGGACGGAAACAATATGGCCCTCGGCGCGCACCCACGAGAGCGGCGCGCCCGTCAGCAGATCGCGGAGCAGATGCAGCTCCGGTGCGTCGAGAAGTGAATCCGTCTCGCTCGTCTGTACATCGGCATCGCCTGAAAAAGATTCTTGCCGCGCCGAGGGCAACGTCTCCGATACGCTGTCGCCCGTTCCTTGCATCAAAAGCGGTGCGGCATTTTCCTCTTCCTCCTCCGCGACAATCAACCGATCGCGCGTGACCGCGGCGTCCGCACGGATGCGCCCGAGCTGCGAGAGATCGATATGCACGCGGCGCGGTTCCGCCGCCTTTTTTTCGGCGAAAAACGCTTCGATTTCCTCGTCGACGATCTTTGCAAGCCATTTCGTCGTTTTCTTCGGCGGCTTGACGGGCTGAAAGCCCGTGCATTCGCGCATCCGATAGTCGATGAGCCGCAGCAGCGCGCCGAGCCGCTGCGCCTGTTTCAGATCGCGCTCGTAGGCGAGCACATACCACGCGCCGCCCGCGCACTCATAGCTGCGTACGGGATTCACCATATAGACACGAGCCTCCTCCTGCGTGCGCGCATGAAACACCGCCCCAGGGAAGAGGCGTGTCAGCCGCCGGCATTCGTCCCCGATATAATCCGAAGAAAACGCCCGTTTCCGATGCTTTTCATAGTATGCGTCGACACGCGCGAGCACGCGCATAATTACGGCGCTCATATCGCTCGTATACATCCGATAGAATTTCGACCGCTCCAGCCGATAGGAAGACAGCGCGCACAGCCCCGCCGCGGTCTCCTCCGCGGGATGCTCGCCGCGTGAGAGAACGGCCGCGATCGCCTCGTCCTGCAATTTCATATCACGATAGTACGAACTATCGGAAAGATACTCGGGATCGAGCCCGTAGTAAATCACATAGCCGTACGTCCACGCAGGCAGATAGGTATAGAGCGCGGGCTCCGTCATGCCAAATTCGAGACCGAACTCCATCAGCTTCCCATACCCGTCCGCCGCGTCCCTGCACCCGATGAGATGCAGAATCTCATACGCGTAGAGCATCGCGAACGTCAGCGACGCGGGCGCAATCCGTCCCTTTCGCACCTGCGTCCGCCATGTGAAGTAACCGCGCAGCTCCGCATCCGAGAGCGATTCATAGGTGGGATAGTAGCGCGTCACCACGCCCTCGAACACGAAATCGTCCTCATAGTGTTCCATGAGCCGCGCCTGCTTCAGGAAAATCTCCTCGCGCGGCTGCCAACACGAACCGGACACCTGCGCGAGCGAACGCATCGCGCGGATCAGCTTCGGCACTTTCCCCGCAGGTGCCTCATCCGAAGAACGAACAAGCGGCTCGTCCCGATATACCGAACGACGCAGCCGCACCAAAAAATCCTCTAGCATCTATTCACCCCCGCTCATCCGTTCGATAATCTTCCTCCTATTTTACTATGATTCCACAAAATAGCAAGGGGTGAGGATCGGAACCATATCATGATTTCTTTACTTACAAAGAAAATACGCCCCCCGCCGGGCAGCGGGAGGCGCACTTTCGATAGAGAGAAAGAAATGTAGGGAATGTATGTGAATCCTGCGGAAGGGAAGACCGCAGAAGACGCACCTATTGAATATTAGGTATTCTTCGCGATGAATGCACCGACAACGGCGCCGACGATTGCGGCGGTCGTGACCGTGCCCTGCGAATATCCTTTGCGTTTCGGCTTATGCCGGCGTGCAGCAAGCTGTGTGACCTCGTAGGAGTCTCCATAGCTTGAGCGCACATCAATTGCACGAGGGGCATCTGCCATCATGCGAGGGCTAGCCTCTGCGACAACTGCTGTTGTTCCAACCAAACTGCATGTCATAACACCAAAGAGTGCCGCAGCGATTATTTTCTTAACTTTCTTCTTCGTCATGGTACTCACTCCTATCCAAGGTTTTTCGAAGGGAAGCCGTTTGTTTGCTCCCATCGATCCTGTTTACATGGATAAATATACAGGAGCTGTTTTAGAACGTCTTGTGAGAGGCGTTATTATTCAATTAGCTTAGGAGGAGACTGTCATTAGCGAGTTCGCTGCCCGCGGCACGTTCGAACATAGAGAGGAGATCGCGCGTTGTGAGCCCCTTTTTCTCCCCCTGCGGTACGTCGAAGAGGATATGCCCCTCATGTAGCATGATAAGGCGGTTGCCGTAACGAAGGGCATCCTTCATATTGTGCGTGATCATAAGGGTGGTGAGCTGTTGTTCCGTGACGATCTTTTCGGTCAGCTCGAGCACCTGCGCGGCGGTCTTCGGGTCGAGTGCGGCAGTGTGCTCGTCGAGGAGCAGCAGGTTCGGCTTTACGAGCGTCGCCATGAGGAGCGTCAGCGCCTGCCGCTGTCCGCCAGAGAGGAGTCCGACGCGCGAGGAGAGACGATCCTCGAGTCCAAGCTTTAGACCTGCCAGTTTCTCACGAAAGATGTCGCGCATCTCGTCGGTCGATCCCCAACGCAGGGTCGGTGTCTGTCCACGGCGGGCAGCAATTGCAAGATTTTCCTCGATCATCATGCGTGCGGCAGTACCCATCATGGGATCTTGGAAAACACGTCCGATGAACCGTGCGCGTCGATGCTCCGGCCATTTGGTAATATCCTCGCCGGCGATGGAGATTTTCCCCGCATCCACGGAGATCGCCCCCGCGATGGCGTTCATGAGCGTTGATTTGCCCGCGCCGTTGCCGCCGATGACGGTGACGAAATCTCCGGGTTCAAGATGCAGTGTAACGCCGGAGAGTGCCTTCTTTTCCGTAATCGTACCGGGATTGAAGGTTTTTTTGATGTCCTCTATGCGCAGCATGGTTACGCTCCCTTCTTCATCGCATGGTATTTCGTCTGGATGAGCGGCAGCGAAAGCGCGATCGCGACGAGAACTGCCGTAAAGAGCTTGAGATCGTTCGGCGGCATACCGAGCTGCAGCACGACCGCGATGACGGCGCGATAGACGACGGAGCCGAGCACAACGGAGATAAGCCAGTTCTTAAAGCTGCGCGTACCGAACAGCACCTCGCCGATAATGACGGAGGCAAGCCCAATGACGATCGTCCCCGTCCCCATACCGACGTCGGCAAATCCGTTGCTCTGTGCGACAAGCGCGCCGCAAATCGCGACCAAGCCGTTGGAGAGCAGAAGCCCGAGGACGATCATGACGTCGGTGTTGACGCCGTTCGCGCGGATCATGTGCGGATTTGCACCCGTCGCACGGATAGCAGTACCGAGCTCCGTGCCAAAGAACCAGTAGGTCAATAGGATCGCGAGAACGACAACGATCGTGCCGATGACGAGGATATTGCTCGCCGTATCCAGCCCCCAAATGTTCCACTCGGTGAAGAGGGTCTCCTGCTGGAGCAGAGGCAAGTTTGCCTTTCCCATAACATGCAGGTTGATGGAGTAGAGCCCGATCATTGTGAGGATACCTGCAAGGAGCGCAGGGATCTTCAGCTTCGTACAGAAAAATCCTGTGATGATGCCGGAAATACATCCTGCCGCACATGCAGCAAAGATCGAGACGAGGGGTGAATACCCTGCCACGAGCATGGAGGCGGCAACGGCAGCACCGAGGGGAAAGCTCCCCTCGACGGTCAGATCCGCAATGTCCAGAACACGATATGTCAAATAGACGCCCAGCGCATAGAGTCCCCACAGGACGCCCTGTGCAGCTGTTGCGATGACCAAATCCATAATGTCACTCCCTATATTTCGGAAAAAAAGCGGACACGCTGCGTGCCCGCTCCGCTTTCTTCGTCAATCGTTTACTCTGCGATGACCGCCCCTTGCAGTATGTCGTCGGGGATGGTCAGTCCGATTTTTTCCGCATTCTTTTTGTTGATCACGAGCATGAGCTCATGCGCCGTCTCGATTGGCATATCCGCAGGCTTGCGCTTACCCTCAAGGATGTCGGCTGCCATTGCGCCTGTCTGCACACCGAGCTTATAGTAGTCGATACCGTAGGTCGCAAGGCCGCCCGCCTGCACCATCGTCGGCACGGCACAGATAATGCCCTTGCCCGCAGGATCGGTCACGCTCGCGAGCGTCGGCATCGCAGAGGCGATGATGTTGTCCGACGGCTCATAGAAAACGTCCACCTCGCCCACGATGCTCTGCGCCGCCTGCTGAATGTCGTTGACCGTGGAGATCGTCGCAACGCGTACCGTCAGCCCCTTCGATGCGGCATATTCCTTCATCGCCTTGACCTGAATCTCGGAATTGATTTCGCTCGAGGAGTAAATCGTTCCAATAGTCTTGGCATTCGGATAAAGCTTCATGAGGAGGTCGATCTGATCGGCAATCGGACTGAAATCACTCGTTCCGGTGACGTTGCCGCCCGGTTTTTCATTGGACTGAACGACCTTGGCACTCACATAGTCCGTGACCGCCGTGCCAACGATGGGAATCTCCTTCGTCACGTTCGCGGCGGACTGCACGCTCGGCGTTGCGATCGCACAGATGAGATCGACCTTGTCGCTCACAAACCGCTGAACAATGTTCTGCAAATTCGATTGATCCGCCTGCGCGTTCTGCTGATCGAACTTCACATTCTTCCCGACCTCGTAGCCGCGTTCTTTGAGCCCGTCCACAAATCCGCGGTTCGCCTCGTCGAGCGCGCCGTGCTCGACGAGCTGCACCACTCCGATTTTATATGTTTTTTCTCCCGCCGCCTGTTGACTCCCGCCGCAGCCTGTCGATGCGAGCAGACCGAAAGCAGCCATCCCAAGAGCGACGCATTTTATGACTGTTGTCACCTGCATCGAGACTCCACCTTTACTCTGTTAAATAATTTAGTCCACAAGGGTTGCATCTTTCAGCACGTCCTCCGGAATGGTCAGCCCTAATTTTTCGATGCCGCTCTTGCTGATGACAAGCGTTAGATCACGTGCCGTCTCGATCGGCATATTGGCCGGCTTACTCTTCCCCTCGAGGATGTCCGCCGCCATCTCGCCCGTCTGCACGCCAAGCTTGTAGTAATCGATGCCGTAGGTTGCAAGACAGCCGCCCGTCACCATAAAGGGTTCTGCACAGATGACGCCCTTGCCCGCCGCGTCAGTGACGCTGACAAGGGTCGGGATTGAGGAGGAAATCACGTTGTCGGTTGGCTCATAGAACACATCCACATCCCCTACGAGACTCTGTGCCGCCTGCTGAATATCGTTGACCGTCGAAACTGTTGCCGCGCGTACTGTCAGCCCCTTTGACTGTGCATATTCGGTCATAGTCTTGATCTGAATTTCCGAATTGATCTCACTTGAGGAATAAATCGTGCCGATAGTTTTAGCGTTTGGGTAAATCTTCATAAGAAGATCAATCTGCTGCTTAATCGGATTCAGATCACTCGTCCCAGTCACATTCCCTCCCGGAACCGCGTTTGACTGGGCGAGTTTCGCGCTCACATAGTCTGTAATTGCCGTACCGACGATGGGAATATCCCGCGTTGCGTTTGCAACCGACTGTGCCGCAGGCGTTGCGATGGCACAGATGAGATCGACCTTGTCACTGACAAAACGCTGCGCGATGTTTTGGAGGTTCGATTGATCCGCCTGCGCGTTCTGTCGGTCAATCGTGAGGTTCTTCCCCTCCTCATAGCCGCGTTCCTTGAGTCCGTCGACAAAACCGCGGTTCGCCGCATCGAGCGCATTGTGCTCCACGAGCTGTACTACACCGATTTTATAGGACTTCTCACCCGCCGCCTGCCGATCTCCGCCGCAGCCTGCCATAACGCTAAGTCCCAGCGCCGTGATGCCAAGAGCGATACATTTCATTGCCTTTGTCATCCGCATCGAGCTCCCACCTTTTCTTTTCAAAAGTGCTAATTTTGCAATACCTGCTTATTATACATGCCCGGGGGCGAAAAATCTAGTATCCGCGCGAGGAAAAATACAAACGGGACTGTTTTGTGAAGAAAAATCTTCCAAACCGGTCCCGATTTCTTATACAGTTTTTCCCTTGAGGATATTATCCAGCGTATGCCATGCGAGCACAGCACATTTGACGCGCGCAGGCATATTGGAGATATTTTTTAGCGCGATGGCTTCGTCGAGTTCTTCAAGGACGGCATCGTCCGTGACCTCGCGTTTGATCATGGAGGTGAAGAGCTTCGTGAGACGATGCGCCTCCTCAACGGTTTTACCGCGCATGAGATCAATCATGATGTCGGTACTCGCCTGCGAGATCGCGCAGCCGACACCGGAGAACGCGCCATCCTTGATGATGCCGTCCGCGATCTCAAGGGAGAGCGTAATCTCGTCGCCGCAGCTCGGGTTGTGCCCGCGCTCGCGCACATTTGCCGACGAGAGTTCTCCCTTGTTCTCCGGCGAGCGGCTGTGCTCGCCGATGACCTCGGTATATAATTCGTGCAGAGCCTCTTCCCCTTCAATCGGCATATCCGAGCACTCCCCTCACCTTTTTCAGTGCGTCGATGAATTTATCAATGTCCTCATGCGTATTGTAGAGATAGAAACTCGCGCGGCAGGTTGCATTCTGCCCGAGGTATTTCATCAACGGCTGCGCACAGTGATGCCCCGCACGGATAGCGACGCCGTAGCCGTCGAGGATCGTCGAAACATCGTGCGGATGAACATCCTTCACGTTGAAGGTAATGATACCAGTTTTGTTGTCGCGCGTACTCTCACATCCATACAGCTCAACAAAGGATAGTTCACGCAGACGAGGCAGTGCATAGGAGAGGAGATCACGCTCGATCGCCTCGATGCGGTCAAAGCCGACCTTTTCCAGATAGTCAATCGCAGCGATGAGTCCCGCCGCGCCGCTGACGTTCTGCGTGCCCGCTTCGAACTTTGCGGGAAGCTCCGCATACGTCGTCTCCTGTTCGCCGACATATTCGATCATATCCCCGCCAAAGAGGAACGGCGGCATCGCGTCAAGGATATCATATTTCCCATAGAGCACGCCGATTCCCATAGGAGAGAGCATCTTGTGCCCCGAGAACGCGAAGAAGTCCGCCCCCATCGACTGCACATCCACTTTGATATGCGGCACACTCTGCGAGCCGTCGACAACGATGACGGCACCGACGGCATGGGCACGGCTCGCTATCGCCTTGACGTCGTTCACGAGCCCGAGCACATTGGACACATGCGTCACGGCAACAATCTTGGTCTTTTCCGTAATCTGCGCGGCAATATCGGCCGCCGAGAGATTTCCATCCTCTTCGAGGTAGATGTATTTCAGTGTTGCACCGCATGCCTTGGCAACAAACTGCCACGGCACAAGGTTGCTGTGATGTTCGGCGACGGTAATGACAATCTCGTCGCCTGCCTGCACATGGGCACGCCCATAACTGTATGCAACAAGATTCAGCGCCTCAGAGGCATTCTTCGTAAAGATAATCTCCTCGGAGCGTGCCGCACCGATAAATTTCTGCGTACGTACACGCGCCGTCTCATAGATGTCCGTTGCCTTGACCGAAAGTTCATATGCGCCGCGGTGTGGATTTGCATTCCAATAGGTGCAGTAATCGGCAACCGCCTTGATGACGGCCTCCGGTTTCTGCGTGGTTGCACCGTTATCGAGATAGACGATGGGACGGCCGTTCATTTTTGTCTGCAAAATAGGAAAATCCTGCAGATACTCGTTGAAGTTCTTACTCACTTCATAAGCCTCCCCTCAATGTAATCGGTAATCTCAGTGCGCAGCTCCTCACTCTCTATGCGGGCAAGAACGGGTGCAAACGACGCCTCGACGACGAGCTGCTGCGCAGCATATTCATCAAGTCCGCGGCTCATCAAATAAAAGAGTTTATCCGCGTCAATCCTGCCGATACTGACTGCATGATGACCGTCCACGTCGCCCTCATGGGAAAGCATGAGCGGGACGCTGCGGTTGCGTGCATTTGGCGAGAGAATGGTGACCTCCTCGTCCTCCTTGCCGGCCGAACCACGCGACCCCGCGACAAAATCCAGTGTGCCGCGAAACGTTTTTTTACTGTGCCCCAGCAAGGCGCCGCGCACCTGCAAGTTCGCATCCGTGAGCCGTCCCGCTTGGCGAATGATATAATTGAGGTCAATTTTTCGCTCTGCATCGCCGAAATAAAGCCCCCACACATCCGCACGCGCCTCGTCGCCTGCGAGATTGACACGGAGCTCCGCCGCCGTATGTGCGGCGCCCGCCTCAACAAGTGTGCAGGAGAACAGTCCTTTCTTCCCGACCTCTGCTTCAATGCGGCTCGCTGCAGCGGCATCTATCGGCACAACCTGTATGAAGGTGAGATGCATCTCTGCCCCGTCCGCAACCTCCGCATGGATCTCCTGCAGGCCGCTCTCTCGCAGCTCCACGACATGGTGCTGCGATTCCCCTGCCGCGCAGGAGAACTTTATCGTCTTCGTATCGCCGAGCTGTGCCGGCATCGGCAAGTCATTCACACCTAACCAGCGCCATGTCGACATAGGGATACGGCTAAAAACTTCACTCACAGCACTCACCCCATTGTCCCTTCCAGCTCGATATTGACAAGGTTGTTCATCTCCACCGCATACTCCAGGGGGAGTTCCTTTGCAATGGGTTCGACAAATCCGCGTACAATCATCGCACGCGCTTCCTCTTCGTCGATACCGCGACTTGTCAAATAAAATATCGCCTCATCACTGATGCGGCCAATTTTCGCCTCGTGTCCGATATCCACCTGGTCGCAAGCAATATCCATCACGGGCAGCGTGTCACTGCGCGACTCCGAGTCAAGCATCAGTGACTCACAGTCCACCGAGCATTTTGCCCCCACGGCACGCGGCGTTACCTTAACCGCACTCCGATAGACAGCAATGCCGCCGGACTTTGAAATCGAACGGGTGCTGATATTCGCCGACGTATGTGGCGCATCGAAAATGACCGTTGCCCCCGTATCGAGTTCCTGCCCCTTCAATGCGAACGTAATACCTGTGAACTCGCAGCTTGCGTTCTCACCGCTCAGAATACTGGTTGGGTAGAGCATTGAGACATGAGAACCGAACGAACCTGAGACCCATTCCACCGCGCCGTCTTTCTCCACCTTGACGCGCTTTGTATTGAGATTCATCATATTGCGTGACCAGTTCTCAATCGTGGAGTAACGCAGACGCGCCCCCTCCTTCACGAACAGCTCGACGCAGCCCGCATGGAGATTCGTCACATTATATTTGGGTGCGGAACATCCCTCAATGAAATGAAGGCTTGCTCCCTTTTCGACAATGATCAGCGTATGCTCAAACTGTCCTGCTCCCGCCGCATTGAGGCGGAAATAGGATTGTAATGGAATATCTACCTTGATGCCCTCAGGTACGTAGACAAAAGAACCACCCGACCACACTGCCCCGTGGAGTGCGGCGAACTTATGCGCCTTCGGCGGCACGAGTGTCATGAAATACTGCCGGACGACATCACCGTATTCCTGCAGTGCCGTCTCCATATCCGTATAGACAACGCCCTGCTTCACAAGCGACTCTTGAATCGAATGATAAACGACCTCGGAGTCGTACTGTGCTCCCACACCCGCCAGTGATGTCTTTTCAGCCTCCGGAATGCCGAGGCGGTCGAATGTTTCCTTGATGTCCTCAGGCACCTCATTCCAGTCGCCCACCATCTTTGCATCGGGCTGCACATAGGTGACGATATGATCCATATCGAGGTCTGAGAGGTCAGGCCCCCAGGGGGGAGTTCCATCGCATGATAAGTGTCGAGTGACTTTAGCCGAAACTCGAGCATCCACTCAGGGTCATGTTTCCGCACAGAAATATCGCGGATAATCTCCTCTGTCAGCCCCGAGGCTGCCTTATACACGGAACGGTCTTCGTTCGTGATATCGTATATCGTACGCTCAATATCGGCGACATAGGTCTTTTTCTTTGGTACGAAATCTTCCATATGCCGCTCACCCTACCTTATCCTGAGCTCCGAGGATTTTAGCAAAACCTTCCTCGTTAATCTCCTCAATCAGCTCCGCACCGCCCTCACGTGCAATTTTGCCCTGTGCAAGAACGTGCACATAATCAACCTTGAGCCTATCAAGAATCTTCGCGTTGTGAGTAATGATAATACATGCGTTGTTCTTATTGTGAAACTTCGCCACACCCTCGGAAACGATCTGAACGGCATCAACATCAAGCCCCGAATCCGTCTCATCCAAAAGTGCAACCTTGGGTGCAAACATAAGGAGCTGCAAGACCTCACTGCGTTTCTTCTCACCGCCGGAGAACCCAACATTGAGATAACGCTGTGCATAACTCGGATCAATCTTCAACTCTGCCATCATCGCATTTAGTTCCTTACGGAACGGAAGAAGCTTAACTTTTTCGCCCGTCATCACCTGACGCGCCGTACGAATCATATTCTCAACCGTAATTCCCGGAATCTCCTCCGGCGTCTGAAACGCGAGGAAAAGACCGCGGCGCGCACGCTCAAATGCACGAAGCTCACCGATATCCTCTCCCTCAAGGATAAGGCTGCCGCCCGTCATCTCATATTTTGGATGTCCCATAATCACGTTCATCAGCGTCGACTTTCCCGACCCGTTCGGGCCGAGAATGACATGCACCTCACCCTTGCGAACGGTGAGATCGAGCCCCTTGAGAATCTCCTTCCCATCCACCCCGGCATGAAGATCCTTTATTTGCAGCAATGCATCTGCCATAGTAAACTCTCCTTAAAATCAACAGTATATTTAATCCTTACAAAAATACTCGGGATTCATATTTTCATCATTGTAGGGGCTTTCATATAAAATGTCAATAACTTAGCACACTCAATATAAACAAAATGAATAATTGATATTCCTTATCAAAATTTAGAAACAAAGAATAGAAATCAAAAAACAAAAAAGCCCGTGATCATCTCACGAGCTTTCTTTGCGGCAACTACCTACTCTCCCGCGTCGTCTCCAACGAAGTACCCTCGGCCTGCGGACGCTTAACTGCTGTGTTCGGAATGGGAACAGGTGGAACCGTCCGGGCATCATCACCGCATACTTGAGTAAACTTTTGCTCACTCAAAACTAGACAGAAGAAACTCTTTGCAAATTAGTTGCGAAATACCTTAGCAGTCAACGTCTGCTAATCACACTTCACTTTCGCTCGTGTTCTTGGGACGCTCCCTACGCCATAGCGACATTTACTCAGTCTCCCGACTTCGTAACCGTCGCATAAGCGATTCGTATAGCTTTGCGCTCTTTATATCGCGCAAACCTAACTCTCTGCTTAAATCAAGCCCTCGACCGATTAGTACTGGTCAGCTGCATGCGTTGCCGCACTTCTACGCCCAGCCTATCTACCTCGTCTTCTGCAAGGGGTCTTACTCTCTGATTGAGATGAGATACTTCATCTCGGGACGGGCTTCACGCTTAGATGCTTTCAGCGTTTATCCCTTCCGAACGCAGCTACCCGGCCGTGCCCTTGGCAGGACAACCGGTACACCGTTGGTTCGTCCACTCCGGTCCTCTCGTACTAGGAGCAGCCTCCCTCATGTATCTTGCGCCCGCGATGGATATGGACCGAACTGTCTCACGACGTTCTGAACCCAGCTCACGTACCACTTTAATGGGCGAACAGCCCAACCCTTGGGACCTGCTTCAGCCCCAGGATGTGATGAGCCGACATCGAGGTGCCAAACCTCCCCGTCGATATGGACTCTTGGGAGAGATTAGCCTGTTATCCCCAGGGTAGCTTTTATCCGTTGAGCGATGGCAATTCCACTCTCTTTCCACCGGATCACTAAGCCCTACTTTCGTACCTGCTCGACCCGTCAGTCTCGCAGTCAAGCTCCCTTCTGCCTTTATGCTCTGCGCGCGATTTCTGTCCGCGCTGAGGGAACCTTTGGACGCCTCCGTTGCTCTTTCGGAGGCGACCGCCCCAGTCAAACTGCCCGCCTGGTACTGTCCCGAATGCTGTTAACATTCCGGTTAGATCCTTAGCATATAAAGGCCGGTATCCCAACGGTGACTCCAATACCTCTAGCGAGATATTTTCCCAGTCTCCCGGCTATCCTGTACGTTATATGCCAAAGACCAATGCCAAGCTGCAGTAAAGCTCCATGGGGTCTTTCTGTCCAGTCGCGGGTAACCTGCATCTTCACAGGTATTTCAATTTCACCGGGTCCCTCGTTGAGACAGTGCCCAAATCGTTACGCCTTTCGTGCGGGTCGGAACTTACCCGACAAGGAATTTCGCTACCTTAGGACCGTTATAGTTACGGCCGCCGTTTACAGGGGCTTCAGTTCGCTGCTTCATCCCAAAGACTAACAACTCTCCTTAACCTTCCTGCGCCGGGCAGGCGTCAGCACCTATACTTCAGCTTGCGCTTTCGCAGGCACCTGTGTTTGTGGTAAACAGTCGCTTGGGCCTCTTTTCTGCCGCCGGCTGTCGCTCCATCAGTAAATAACTTCACAACCTCCGGCCATCCTTTTCCCGAAGTTACGGATGCATTTTGCCGAGTTCCTTAACGAGGGTTTTCCCGCGCACCTTAGGATTCTCTCCCCGCCTACCTGTGTCGGTTTTGGTACGGGCGGATCAGTTCTCGTTAGAAGCTTTTCTTGGCAGTGTAGTGCGGCTGAATTCAGATTGACCGTAGTCTCTCCTATCTATCGGTTCTCGGCCTTATAGTACGGGGATTTGCCTCCGTACTAGCCTACCGCCTTCGACGCGCCCAACCAGTCGCGCGCTCAGCTTCCTTCCTGCGTCACTCCATCCTCAAACAAACTGACCCGGTACCGGAATTTTCACCGGTTGTCCATCGCCTATGCTTTACGCCTCGGCTTAGGTCCCGACTTACCCTGGGGCGACGAGCGTTGCCCAGGATCCCTTAGGCTTTCGGTGGACAGGATTCTCACCTGTCGTTTCGCTACTCATACCGGCATTCTCACTTCTTACTCGTCCAGCAGTCCTTCCGGTCTGCCTTCTTCCAAGTAAGAACGCTCCCCTACCCAAAGTATTACTACTTTGCCGCGGCTTCGGTTCTGTGCTTGAGCCCCGGATATTTTCGGCGCAGGGCCTCTCGACCAGTGAGCTATTACGCACTCTTTTAATGGTGGCTGCTTCTGAGCCAACATCCTGGTTGTTTTCGAAGTCCTACATCCTTTTCCACTTAGCACAGCATTTGGGACCTTAGCCGGCGGTCTGGGCTGTTTCCCTCTTGCGTACGGGTCTTATCACTCGCACGCTGACTCCTAAGCTGCCCATATAAGCCATTCGTAGTTTGACTGGGGTCGGTAGGCTTTACGCCCCCTTGCCCGATCAGTGCTCTACCGTCTTTATGGTTATTCGCTTAAGGCTAGCCCTAAAGCTATTTCGGGGAGAACCAGCTATCTCCACGTTCGATTGGCATTTCACCCCTATGCACACCTCATCCGAAAGTTTTTCAACACTCACCGGTTCGGTCCTCCACTCATTTTTACCTGAGCTTCAACCTGGACATGCATAGATCACTGTGGTTTCGGGTCTGATCCATACTACTTCCGCCCTCTTAAGACTCGCTTTCGCTGCGGCTCCGCGTCTCCCGCTTAACCTCGCAGTATAAATCAACTCGCCGGTTCATTCTTCAATAGGCACGCCGTCGCACATTGATTGTGCTTCGACTGTTTGTAGACATACGGTTTCAGGTTCTTTTGCACTCCCCTCCCGGGGTTCTTTTCACCTTTCCCTCACGGTACTTTCCGCTATCGGTCGTTTCGTCATGTTTAGCCTTGGATGGTGGTCCACCCTGCTTCCCACCGGGTTCCTCGTGCCCTGTGGTACTCTGGATTCCTGCCCACTCTCTCTTCTTTCGTGTACGAGGGTCTCACTCTCTTCGCCGTACCTTCCCAGATACTTCCACTAGATGATGAAGCTTGTTGCAGGTCCGCAACCCCAAAGAACCGAAGTCCTCTGGTTTGGGCTCCTCCCGTTTCGCTCGCCGCTACTCAGGGGAATCACTGTGCTCTACTCATGAACATTCTGGCGCATCTCTCGGTCTATTTCCTCCTCAGCTGTGTCATCAGCCGTCGCCGTAGCTTCCGACTACGACTCCGTCTTCTTCCTTGCTGAGAAGTAAATATCCTGTCGATCTGCATCCAGCCCATTCATGAGCAGAACACCTTTGTTTTCTTTTCCTCCGACTACTTAGATGTTTCAGTTCATCGGGTGGGTCTTCCTACCTCGAAAGTAGGATGACAGGTCATTACTCCTGCCGGGTTGCCCCATTCGGAAATCCATGGGTCAATGCTTACTTGCAGCTCGCCATGGCTTATCGCAGCTTATCGCGTCCTTCTTCGTTTCGAAACGCCTAGGCATCCGCCGTATGCCCTTCTTCGCTTGACTTACGTCTTACGACTAAAAGGTATTTTCGCTTTATCCTAATTTGCTTGGAGAAATGTTTTCACATTCCTCGGGAAAATCCATTCTGTTCTTCTTTCCATCAGTTGCCCAATGGATAGACCTCAGTGAGGAAAACACTTTCGTGTCTCCCTTTATTTTAGATTTTCTTTTCGTTTCTTCTGTGTAGTTTTCAGTGAACATGAGAGCAATATACCCTCAAAACTAGACAATGCAGAATTCAGCCAAATGACCGACCTAAGATATGAACCGTGAAGTTCATCTTATCCTTAGAAAGGAGGTGATCCAGCCGCACCTTCCGATACGGCTACCTTGTTACGACTTCACCCCAGTCACCTTCCCCACCTTAGACGGCTGCGCCGGCTTCGGGTGTGAACGACTTCCGTGGTGTGACGGGCGGTGTGTACAAGACCCGGGAACGTATTCACCGCAGTATGCTGACCTGCAATTACTAGCGATTCCGACTTCATGCAGGCGAGTTGCAGCCTGCAATCCGAACTGAGAAACGGTTTTGAGGTTC
>NZ_AENV01000007.1:5000-22249 GCF_000183625.1 Selenomonas sp. oral taxon 137 str. F0430 | reverse complement strand
CGCGGGTGCGGGCACGATCGCAGCCCCGATGCCGGGCAAGATCATTGACGTGAAAGTCTCGGTCGGCCAGGCTGTCAAGGCAGGCGACACGCTCCTCATCCTCGAGGCGATGAAGATGCAGAACGAGATCCCTGCGGTCAGCGACGGCACGGTCAGCGCGATCAGCGTCAGTGCCGGTCAGTCGGTCAAGGCGGGCGACCCGCTCGTCACGGTCGGCTAATTCACCGCGATAAAATTGCATAAAAGGGCGGCTGCACATTGTGCGGCCGTTTTTTTATGCAAGGATAATTCCTTAACACTGATTTTCTTGATTGTTTATTCGTTTTCATATACAATAACAAATATCTATAATAGGGTTTTACAATATTCTTTAGGAATAAAATAAAATAGGACATGAGTCCTTTATTATCTGAGAAAACAGACGATAATATCAATATGAGCGATGTTTTTATAGTCGCCGATAGAGCGCGGTATGAGAGGATCGTGACGATGGAAAAACGAGTTTTATTGACGGGCGGATACGGCTTCCTTGGACGCGCAGCCGCTGCGTGTTTTGCCAAAGAGGGATGGGAAGTCCACATCATCGACGACGGAACTTCCGAGCCGATGGAACCGCTCAAGGCAAAACATCGTTTTTATCCTTACAGTGTGTTGGACGAGCGCTGTGAGGAAGTTTTTCGTGTGCGCAATTTTGATGTGGTTCTGCATCTTGCAGAGCGCTCAACCGCGCTTGAGAGCGGGGCGTACCTAGAGAATGCGGGCGTGAATTTTCCGGGGCTCGCTCATATGCTCGCGCTGTCTACGAAATACCATGTGGGGAAGTTTCTCTTGATATCGACGGGTTCCGTGTTCGCTGCGGATGCCAAGGATCCCGGAAAAGATGGGGAGACGGCGGGGCATCTGCGTGCGATGCAGAAATATGTAAACGAGGAGTATGCACGCCGCTGGGGACAGAATTTTGACCTTCGTGTGACTGTGCTACGCTTATCGACAATATATGGCCCGGGACAGCTGCCAACGCATGGCTTTGTTGCAAAATTTATCATGCAGGCACTTCTTGGCAAGTCCTACGAGTTTTTCGGATCGCCCGATGAGACGCGCGATTTTCTTTACATTGACGATGCCGCCTATGCGATATACAGTGCGGCGGAGCGCAACCATGCTGCGGATGTTGTTAATATATCGTCGAATACGGCAGTGTCCTATGCGGCGTTTGAAAAATGTGCCGCAGAGATATTCCCCGTGCGTCCCACAAGTTTTATGGGGGCACCGGAGAATCCGGCACTGTCCTTTGGGCGTGCAGTCCTGGATAATTCCGTCTGCCGCAATGAGCTTGGATGGCGCGTGAATGTGCCGCTTGCCGAAGGTCTTCGGCGCACCTACGACTGGTACCAAAATTACCTCAAAGAAAAGGCAAAGCATGATGCCGCCGTACAGGCAGCGGATCAACGCAAAGAACTGTGGAACAAGATCCTGCCTTATTTGGAACATGCAGGGCTGTTTGCCGCGGCTGCGGGCATTGTCGTATGGCAGGGCAACACCGTCAACAGTATGATCCGTATGGACTTTAACTATATTTACATCGCCGTCCTTGGACTTCTTTACGGCAAGCAGCATTCCCTTCCCGCCGTAGGGCTTGCAAGCCTGCTGCTGGGCTATTCGCTGCTGATCGGCGGGACGGATGTTGTTTCTCTGCTCTATTTACCGGAATATTTACTGCATTTTGCATCCTATCTCTTCATGGGAGTGCTCACGGGGTATATTACGGATACGCGTGACCGTGAGCTGGAGGACGAGCGCTACAAGCGCAGCCGCGCGCTTGAGCGCTATGAGTTCCTGCATGCCATGTACCAGGAGAGCATTGAGATCAAGGACAAACTTTATCGTCAGATCACGAATTCCAACGACAGCATCGGGCGTGTCTACCGCATCGTCAAGCGTCTTGACAGCGTAGAGCCGGAGAACGTCTTTACACAGGCGGTTGCGGTCACGACGGAGATTATGGAGGCGGAGAATGTCGTTCTCTATGTCAAAGGATCGAATCCGTGGTATTTCCGTCAAAAGATCCGCCGCGGTTCTGCCGTTGAGGATCTCCCGCGCTCACTCAAGGTGGAGGAGACACCGTATCTGCGCGAGATGATTGCAGACAAGCGTCTCTTCGTGAATCGGCAGCTCAAGGAGGGGATGCCGGATATTGCTGCGCCCATCATCTACGAGGATGAGGTCATTGCGGTTGTGGAACTTCACGCGCTCGACTTTGATCTTTGGACGTTCTATCGGCAGAACCTGCTCTCCATGACGGCGCGCCTGATCGCGACGGCGATCGGTCATGCCTATTTCTATGAGCGGGCGGTGCAGGAGAAGCGCTTCCTTCCCGGGACGAGCCGTATTCTGCGCGAAGAGCAGTACCGGCGCATCGTTGAGGAGCTGGAGGAGCGTGCCGCCGCACCACAGACGGCAATGTCGCTCGTCTATCTGAACCTCGATGTGGCAAACGGCGACTGGCAGGCGCTCGATGGAAAGCTTACGGGCGTTGTCCGCGCTGAGGATTATATCGGTCAGGTCGGCAGTGTGGCGCAGATTTTGCTGACCGATGTCAACGACAAGGTCGTCGCCATGGTGCAGGAGCGCCTGAAGGAAAAGGGCGTTGCGAGTATACGGGTGGCATCATGAATGCGGTGATGCAGTTTTACTGGTGGGAAATCCTCATTCATTTGCTCGTCACGGGGATCTTTTTCGCTGTGAACCGGCGCAGGAAGAAGCCTGTGCAGAATGCGGCGGAGACAGGTATTGTGCTCTTGATCCCTGTCTTTGGTCTCTTGACCCTGATCGGGGCAAAATTTCTCCTCGCCGCCCGTCTTCAAGGGCCGGCGGATGTCGGCGACAAGCTCCAGAACAAGGAAGTGATCTTTACCGACCTCATGCGCATCGACGCGAATGTCGTGCCGCTGAACGATTCGGTGCTTGTCGATGATCCCGAAGTGAAACGCAGGCTCTTTACCGAGACCATCAAGCGCGATGTTCTGCAGAACCCGCTCGTCCTGCAGCAGGCAATTCACGACGAGGATCGCGAGATTGCGCATTATGCCATCACAATGATCACGTCACAGCTCGATGCACTCGAGGAGCGTCTCTATACGCTTGAACGGCGTGTGAAAGAAGAGCCGGACGAGGTTGAGCACCTCGAAGCCTATGCTGAAGCGCTCGGCGAATATACGCAGCAGCGTTTTATCGATCGCCTCTCACGCCTCCAAAAGGCGGCGGAGCACGTGGCGGTGCTTGCACGCCTGATCGCACTGCAGCCGGATCGCCCTGAGCTGTATGCGCAGAAGGTACGGCAGGAGATCCGGCTGGAGCGTTATGCAGCGGCAGAGGAAACGTGCCGCGCTTTTCTTGCGCATTTTCCGACGGCGGAGCAGCCCTATCTCCTCTATATCGAGCTCTATCAAGCAATGCATCGCCCCGCGCTCATGCAGGAGAAAATACGAGAACTCAAGGCGTGTCCGATCCGGCTCTCCATTGAGGCGCTGAACGTCATTCGGTTCTGGGATGAGGGGATCGCGCATCATGTATAAACGGAATTTTATCGCCGCCTTTCTGATCGTGTTTTTGCTGGGGTTATTTTTCCAGTACAACCGCACGGACGGCTTTATGAAGCTCAGCACGAACATCCATGAAAACTTTGGCGCAAACGGCACGTTCGTTGAGGGCTCGGAAGAGGATAAGGAGCTTGAACGAGAGACGTTTCTTATCCTCTATGATCCGATGAATCTGCGCAGCATGTTCCTGAAACATTATCTGGAACGGTTCATCCGGGAGCAGAAAAAAGCAACGCTCGCGGCGGAAATCGGCGCCGTCCCGGAGATCGACCGCCGCTATATAGGAGTGATCGTGACCACAGGAAATATCGGCGCGGTTGCCGCTCTGCCGCAGATCGAGCAGTATGTCGCGGACGGCGGTACGGCACTCTTCCTCGATGGGCTTTCCGATACGGGGATGCCCGCAGGATTTGCCGAGCGCATCGGGGTTCGCCGATTTGGCGAGTCCTATACGCGCGAGGGCATTCATATGACCTCGGATCTCATCTTCGGGGTACAGTCGATCGGCGTCAGCGGACGGTCGTATCAGACGACGACCGCGGCGGTTTCACTTGACTCGGCGGTGCAGATTCACGCAGCCGCGGACGATGGGACACCGCTGGTTTGGGAGATGTCCTCGGGTGCAGGGAAATACGTTGTCTACAACGGGCGCCGCATGGCTGATAAGCCGAATGTCGGGCTCCTTGCGGGGATACTGAGCCTGACGTCGGACACCTATGTCTATCCGACGGTGGGGGCAAAGGTCTTTATTATTGACGATTTTCCCGCGCCCGTCCCCGAGGGGATCTTCCCGCGTCTCTACGACGAGGTTCACCTGACGACGGCGGATTTTTACCGCAATGTCTGGTGGCCGCAGATGCTCGCCAATGCCAAACGCTACGGGTTTAAGTACACAGGTGTTGTCATTGAGACGTACGGCAACCAGGTCAAAGGACCGTTTGCCCCGATGAGCGACCGCTACACGCGCAGCTATCTCATCGCGTACGGACGCGAACTCCTCAAATCCGGCGGTGAGCTCGGTATCCACGGCTATAACCATCAGCCGCTCGCGCCTGCAGGGTATAATCAGGAACATCTGGACTATACGCCGTGGGCAAGTCCCGAGGATATGAAGGAGTCTCTGCGCGAACTGCGCCGCTATATTGCCTCGGCATATCCGGACTACGCAATACGTACCTATGTGCCGCCGTCGAATATCCTCAGCCCCGAGGGCAAAGCCGCGCTCAAAGAGGTGTTCCCCGATCTCAACAACATCTCTTCACTCTATACGGGACTGCCCGAAGACCGCGCCTATTATCAGGATTTTCAGCGCAATCCGGACGGTACGTTTGAGCTGCCGCGCGTCAGCTCCGGCTATGTGGTGCATGAGGATATGCTGTGGGATGTCGTGAACGTGATCAACGCCATCGGCATTGTCTCGCACTTTGTTCATCCCGATGAAATCTTCTATGAGGAGAGCGCCAATACGACATGGCAGGAGATGAACAAGGGCATGGATGCCTTTATGAAGTTCACGAAGGAGAAATACGGCTGGCTGAAAGGCGTAACGAGCTCGGAGGAAGCGGCGATGCTCGGCGCGTATTTTGATCTCGATTGCCGCATTGAGCGGGACGGCGACGAGATGCGCATCATTTCGTGGAACTATCGCACGCCGCCGCGCTATATTCTGCGCACGCATAAAAAGCCGGAGGCGGTCGCGGGATGTACCGTCGAAAACATTGGCCAGGCGGCATATATCGTCGAGGTAAAGGAACCGACGGCTGAGATCCGTTTTAAGTGAGAAAGGAGGGGGCACATGCGTATCTGTCTTTTGGTCGAAGGCTCGTATCCCTATGTGGTCGGCGGTGTCTCCTCATGGGTGCAGATGCTCATCGAGGGGCTGCCCGAGCATGAGTTCGTCGTCTACTCCATTGGCGCGGAGATGAAGCAGCGCGGGGATTTTCGCTATAAATTGCCAAAGAACCTCGTGGAGGTGCATGAGCTCTTCCTCGATGAGATCCTTGCGCTGCGTGCGCCGTCACGCAATGAGAAGCCGCTCACACCGAAGGAGAAAGTCTGCCTTTATGAGCTTGTTGTCGGCAATGTGCCGCTTGATCTGGACATCCTGCTCGGCATTTTCCGCAGCGACCGTATGCGGCACGACGCCATGGGGATTTTCATGAGCGCGGACTTCTTCGACATCATCGAGCGCGTCTACCGCGAGCACTATGATCATCTGCCGTTTACGGATTTCTTTTGGACCATCCGCTCCATGCTCCTGCCGCTCTTTTACATCCTGCAGCAGGACTTCCCGGAGGCGGATATTTATCACAGCGTCGCCACGGGCTACTGCGGCGTTGTCGGCGGCGTTGCGTCGCGCGTTTATCGCAAGCCGTTTCTCATCACGGAGCACGGCATTTACTCCCGTGAACGCGAGGAGGAGATCCTCAAGTGCAAATGGGCGGAGGGCGATTTCAAATCCGTTTGGATCCAGTATTTCTATAACCTCGCGGGTCTTGCCTATGCGGGGGCGGATCGCGTGTTCACGCTCTTTCAGAAAAATGCGGATACGGAGATTGCGCTTGGCTGCGCGCCGGAGAAGATCGCCATCGTCCCAAACGGTATTCATATGGAGCGATTCGCACATATCGCGCTTAAGGAGGAAGCGACCGAGAGCGGCATCGTCATCGGCGCCGTCGTGCGCGTCGTGCCGATCAAGGACATTGTGACCATGCTGCGCGCGTTCTTCCTCGTGAAGCAGTCCATCCCGGATGCAAAGCTTCTCATCATGGGGCAGTACGAGGAAGATCCCGAATACTACGAGCTGTGCCAAAGGACGATCGAGACCCTGCGTCTTGAGGACGTCACATTCACAGGATCGGTCAATGTTGCCGAACGCCTCGCCGAGGTTGATCTCCTGCTGCTCTCAAGTATCAGCGAAGGACAGCCGCTCGCTGTCCTCGAAGGGCTCGCGGCGCATCGCCCCTTTGTTACAACGGATGTCGGGTGCTGCCGCGAACTCCTTTACGGGGAGGGCGTCGACGGCATGGGCGACGCGGGAATCGTCGTCCCCGCGATGGACTACGAGGAGATGTCGCGCGGTATTGTCCGCATGGCAAAAGACACGCCGCTGCGCCGCCGCATGGCCGAGATCGGATATGAGCGTGTGAAGCAGAGCTACACCTACGAGAAATTTATCAATTCGTACCGCGACATCTACGCACGGGAAAAGAGGGACTAGGATGGCGGGCATCGGCTTTGAGCTAAAAAAACTGTTCCGGGAGCGCTCTGCTGCCGGATATATGAAAGCATACGGCTACTCTGCCATCGTCACGACGGGACCTTTTGTATTGATGGCAGGGATGGTGCTTGCCGTACAGATGATGTTCCGCACATTCGAAGTGCCGCAGGCGGAAATGCAGCTCTATACCGCGTCCGTGATCTATTCCTTTGTATTTTCGCATGTCCTCTCGAGCGGATTTGTCATGATCATCACGCGCTATCTCGCCGACCTGCTCTACGGGGGGGAACATCGGGATATCGCCGCATCCCTTTTTGGTATCGCTGCGGTGACGCTCCCGTTCGGAACGATCATCGCTGTCCTCTTCTTTTGGAATAAGCCGATCGCTTTTTCGACGAAACTGCTGACCTATATTTTCTTCATGCAGATGACGGGCATCTGGCTGCAGGGCGTATATCTTACGGCGGTAAAGAACTATAAGGCACTCTTTTTCAGCTATCTCGCAGGCGTGTTTATCTCGGTCGCACTCTGCTTCCTTGTCCTTTGGACGGGGCTGCTTCCGGCGGTCGACGGATCGCTGCTCGCCATGAATATCGGCAGCGCAGTCATTTTGACGCTCTTTTTGGCACACATCCTGCGCTATTTCGGCTATACGAAAAAGGGGCTTGCGTTCCGATTTCTGCCGTATTTCGAGATGCACCCGAAACTGTTCTTCATCGGACTTTTTTATACTGCCGCACTTTACACGCCGAACTTCATCATCTGGCTTGGCCCCGACGGCATCCTCATCGACGGCACGTACCGCTGTGCGCCGACCTATGATGTCGCGACCTTCTTTGCGTTCCTGTCAATTATGCCCGTTATGGTTATGTTTACAGTGTCGGCAGAGCTGAATTTTTACGAGCGGTACGCCGTCTACTTTACCTATATTACGAAGCGGGGCAATTTCCGCGACATCGAGGACGCGCGCATTGATTTGCTGCGTACGCTGTGGTATGAGCTGCGAAATATCGTGGAGTTCCAGCTTGTATTTACCGTTGTTTTTCTTGGCCTTGGCAATTATTTCCTGCCGTTTGTCGGACTTTCGTTCGGTTCGGTCAATATGTATAATCTCATCGTACTCGGTGCGTTCTTTGTCGCGGCGGCGCAGGTCGTCTATACACTGCTCCTCTATTTCGAGGATCAGCGCGGCGCGCTTCTCGTCACGGGCGGACTGTTTTTCGCGCAGATTGTATTCGGCGTGGGCGGACAATTTTTCGGCGAGGTCAGTTACGGCTTTACATTCTTCCTCGCATCTGCTATTGTCTTTATTGGAGCATTCCTGCGGATGCAGTATTTCTGCAAACGCATCAATTATTTTGTCTACTGCGCGCGTCCGGTCTTTTACCGTCCGCCGAATGGAATGCTCACGCGGCTTTCGCGGCTGCTCTGCGGGAAAAGGGAAGGGGATGATCTTGTGTGAAGCGATGCAATTATAAAAATAAGGCGCTGCTCACTTCGCTCGGCGTCCTGAGTATTTTTTTGCAGCCTTCGCCCGTCGGGGCTGTGGATGTTCTGCACGATGTGCAGGGCGAGTTCGACCGCCTGCGCTCCGCTGCACAGGAAGTGGAGGATCATCGCGCCGCCGTTGCCGATCTGCATCAAACGGAGCAGGATCTGCGTACGGCAGAGGACTATGTGAAAACGGCGGATGAAGAGGTTGCCGCTGCCGAGGACGAGCATAAAAATACGCAGACAGCACTCGCCGATGCGCGGATGCGCGCATCCGATGCGCGTGAGCGTGTTAAAGAGACGGAAAACATGGTCGCCGTGCGCACCGCAGAGACGGCGGTACGCCGCCGGGAAGCAGAGAGCTATACTGCCGAGCTCGAAGCGGCGCAGGCAGAATATGATGCGGCAGAGGCTGCGGCGGAAGCTGCAAGTGCCGCAGCCGCAGGGACGGCGGGCGGAGACGATGCGATAAAACTCCTCATCTCCTCCGATGAGATGCGCCGCCGTGTTGCGGATGCCGCACAGAAAGCGGGCTATGATTACCCGCTGATGGAGCAGCTCGAGCAGGGACTCTATACACTCCCCGCGCAGGAGGAGGCGGCATCCGGGGCGGCACCCGCCGCGGATGCCGGTAGGGCGGCGGAGGTACGGGACAGTGCGGCGCAGGTTGCACTTGACCGTGCAGCGGCGAGACTTTCCTACGCAGAACAGCGCGCCGAGGAGCTGCGCGCCGCCCTTGAGACGGCGGAAGACGCTGAGGAAGCTGCGCGCGGCGATTACGCAGACGCTTTGGAAGAAGTGCGTGACGCGGACGAAGAGCTCAATCAGGCCTATAAAGATCTTACCGCGGCGGCACTTTATGTCGGCGAAGCGCGCACCGCGCGCACGGAAAGCGAAGCAGACCTTGCCCTCGCCGAGCGCGACCACGCGGCCGCCATGCGTCAGCTCGCACGATGGGGTGCGGGGCGCAGCGCGCAGGCGGGCATCGAGTATTACGCATGGCACGGCGGAGAGGGCGGCGTTGGGCATCAGCGCTACCACCCCGTTTCCTACAGCTATTCGGACGGAAAGCTCGAGTTCGGTGTCAGTACCGCGTATGTCGTCTCTCGCACGGGCAAGAAGCAGGGACATGTCTCGGGATTTACCGATACGACGGTCGATCTCGGTCTATGGAACAAACACGATCGCTATGATGTCCGTTACGGACTCTCGGTTAATTTGCCGACGGGCATGGCGCAGATTCATGACAACGCCGTGGTGCCGGATACGGTTGCCGCGCTCACGCGTTTCGGCGAGGGATGGAACTGGACGCCGAACATCACGATACGCCGGAAAATCAACGAAACGGATTCGTGGTATTATCGTCTTGCCTATGCGATTCGCGGGAAATACGACTATACGCTCGATATGGATCTGCATGATCCGCCGACTGTGCATCCTGCAGATCGCTACGAGGGCGAGGTGCGGTACCTTCATGCTGCTAAAAATGACCGGTTGACGGCATTCCTGCGGACAAATGTATTTACAGGACGTTCGAAGGAAAGCAGGGAGGTATATCACGAGGGGGCGGAAGGTCTTCTCGGGCTCTTCTATACCAAGCGGTACACAAAGAAAGATTCGTTCAAAGCATATGTCATGTATGAGCTGCGCGGCGCCCCTATTTACAAGACGGCCGCGGAGCAGCACAGCGATAATACGTTTACGCACTATTACGGCATCGGCATGACGCGTGAACTTTCAAAGAACCGGCGGGCGCGCCTTATGCTGCATCATCGGCGCTCGAAGGGGACATTCATCTCGCCGCTGAATAGTGAAAACGGCGAGGATCAAATGCGTACCTCCGTGCAAGTCGGATATGACCTGCGTATCAGCGACCGTGAAGCATTGTCGCTCGACGCGGAACGGTATTTCTACCGATCGAACCCGCATGAGCGATACCACGGATGGGGCGTAGCGCTCACGTTCTCCCGCAGCTTTTAACGGAGAAGATTCAACCAAGGAATACTGAAAAATAGGGGTTATGCGAATAGGCAAACCCTATTTTTTTGCCTAAAATTTCTTGTTTTGCATGATTTTTTCGGAAAAAACAAGGAGTTTTGGGATGATTTTATTCAGAAAAAGAAGGAATTTTATCATGCCCTATCGAATGACTATAGAACTCTGAGGTTTAGTTTGTTTGTATATGTTTGCTGCAGAGGATTGTGCGGCGGGCAAGGCGGGAGCGGAATGGTGAAAAAGATTTTCTGTGCGCTCGCGGTTCTCATGGGGCTTGGCATTGCAGGGATGTTCTGCTGCTCCTTTTTCGAGATGCACGCGGGGGCAGAACGCGAGATGAAACAAGCGGAGCAGCGCCGAGCGGAACAGGAAGCTGCGGAAGCAAAGGCGGAGAGCATCGACTACCGCGCGGCGATGGAAGATCTCATCGTCGAAATGAATGATTATGCAGACGCCGCTGCCGGACGGAACTTTATGTTTATTACGAACGGTGGTACGGGCATCTATGCACCGGACGAGACGCATCCGCGCGATCGTGTGGAGCGTCTGCTCAACGCAGTTGACGGCGCGCTCATCGAGGATTTTTTCTACGGTTGGGATATGGAGGACGACCTGCCCCCGCCGGCAGAAGAGCAGGCGGAGCAGCGGCGCAATCTGCGCCTCGTACGCGAAGCGCACCGTCCCGTGTTCAACATCGACTATACGCATAAGGACAGCGCCGTGCGCGGCTCGCAGCGCAAGAATAAAGAGGCAGGCTTCATCGGCTTTGCCGCCTCGCGGCGCGAACTGGATGAGATTCCCTTCGGTACGATCGTCGATGCGAATGCACGCGACGTGCATTCGCTCGGTGACGTGCGCAACTTCATCGCGCTGCTGAACCCTGCGCGGTTTCGCAGCAAAGAGGACTATATAGAGAAGCTGCGCCGCACGGACTACGATCTCCTTATCATCGATCTTGTCTATAACGATGCCCCGCTCACGAAAGAGGATGTCGAGGCACTGAAGGTCAAGGCAAACGGCGGTCGTCGCCTCGTCTTTGCCTACATGAGCGTCGGTGAGGCGGAGGATTACCGCATCTATTGGAAGGACGAATGGAACAAGCACCTGCCCGTCTGGATCGATGAGATGAACGACGACTGGGAGGGCAATTACAAGGTTCGGTATTGGACACGCGCCTGGCAGGATCTCCTCTACGGATCGGCGGACGGGTACCTCGATAAGATCATCGCCGCAGGATTCGACGGCGCATTCCTCGACGTCATCGATGCGTACGATTATTTCTATGAGAAAGAGGGACACTGAGCGCCGCAGGTCAATTTTGAAATGCTAAACAAGGGAACGATGCATGAATTGGTGCAGCGTTCCTTTTTGTATCCTTGTCAACAGCGTAGGAAAATGCTAGAATAAAGCGTATATGACCAAAAGTTTTGGAAGTGATCGGAGGGCATGTTTCACGTGCGTCTGAAAATCCGGATTCTCGACAAATACATTTTTCGCGAGGTCTTTGTTTCGTTCCTCTTTGCCATCTGCGCGTTCTCGGCGGTCTTCATCGGCTCGGGGACGCTCTTTCGCATTGCGCAGTACATTACGGACTATGGGGCGTCGCTGCCGTCGGTGATCAAGATTTTCGTATTCAGTCTGCCGGGCGTCGTCATGTGGACATTCCCAATGTCGATGCTGCTTGCGAGTCTCCTGACGTTCGGCAAGCTCTCGTCAGCGAGTGAGATCACGGCGATGAAGTCCTGCGGCATCAATTTTACGCGCATTGCGGCGCCGGCGGTACTGCTTGGCTTCGTGGTCAGTGTGGGCGCGATTCTCTTCAACGAATACGTTGTACCGCGTGCGAATACGGCGTACCGGAATGTCATTTATTATGAGATCGAAGGCAACTCCGGGATGAAGTCGCAGGAGCATGTCATCATCAAGGAGATCACGGACGGGCAGATCCGTCGTCTGGTCTATGCGCGTGCGTACGATGCGGAACAACAGCGGCTCACGAATGTCAGCCTGCAGGTGTTCGGCGACGACGGTAAGGTCTCGCATGTGGAGAACGCGGAGTATGCGGAGTGGACGGGCAAAGAGTGGATCATGCACAGCGGGGACGTCTACGACATTGCGGACGAACATATGGAGCGGCATATGCGGTTCGAGACGCAGGTGCTGCCCGTGCAGAAAGACCCGCGTCAGATCATCCGTGAGCAGAAATCACCGGAGGAGATGACAATGCGCGAACTGCGCCGTCAGATTGCGCTGATGCAGACGCAGTATGTAAATACGAACAAGCTCGAGGCGGAGCTCTATCAGCGCGTCTCCGTACCGATGGCGAGTCTCATCTTTACACTCATCGGTGTGCCGCTCGGGATCCAGCCGACGCGCAACTCGTCGTCGGCGGGCTTTGCGATGAGCGTTATCATCATTTTCTTTTACTATGCGCTCATGACGATGGGCAACGCGTTCGCACGCGGCGGTGTTCTGCCGCCGATGCTTGCCGTGTGGATTCCGAATATCGTCGGCATAATTGCGGGGGCAATTCTCTTTCGGCGCGCCTCGCACTAATATTTTCCTGAAAGGCTATAGATTTGTAATTAAGGTGACGGCACTATGTACGGTATTACGCTCATTCTCGTGCTCGCCGTTGTGGGCGGGGTCATCGCCTTCATTGGCGACCGGCTCGGTACGCGCATCGGCAAGCGGCGGCTTTCGATCTTTGGGCTGCGCCCGCGCCACACAGCGGTCGTTGTGACGGTTTTTACAGGCGTCTGCATTACGACGGTGACGTTCGGCGTGATGGCGGCGGTCTCAGAGAATGTACGGACGGCGCTCTTTGGCATGGAGCGCCTGAACAGGATGATGGCTGAGACGCAGGCGGCGCTTACGCGGACGGCGGATGCGCTCACGCAGGCACAGTCGGATCAGGAGCGTGCGCAGGGGGAGCTGAAGCAGTCGGAGGACGAGATTGCGCGGCTCGAGGGCGAACGCCTAGGGCTCACAGAGGAATCGGAGCGACTGTCGGAGGGCAACCGCCGTCTTGCGTTGGAAAAAGAGGGGCTGATCTCGCTCAATGGTCGGCTCAGCGGGGAAAATGAAACCCTTCTCACCGATATTAAGGAACTGGGCATACGTGCGAATGCGCTGCGGCAAAATATTTTGAGCCTGCGCGAGGGGGACATCACCTACAGGGCGGGCGAGATCATCGCGAGCGGCATCATTCCCGCAGGGCTCAGCCATGAGGAGGTCGAGCGCGGCATGGCGGGGCTCGCGCAGCTCGGTACGCGCAATATCTCCGCACGTCTTGGGGAAAATAAGACGGATCAAGATATCTGGATCTATCAACCAGAATACGACGCCGCCGTGCGCGCGATCGAGGAGAGCAAGACGGGGATGATCGTGCGTATTGTCGCGGCGGGCAACCTCGTGCGCGGCGACGAGATCCGCGCGTCGATTGAGCTCTATCCGAACAGTATCATCTACCGCGACGGCGAGCTGATCGCAGCGCGTGTCTATACGCCGGAGACCATGCGCGCACAGGGGGCGGAGCAGACGGTGATGGCATTCCTGCGCGATGTCAACGCGGCAGCATCTGCAAAGGGAATCCTCCCCGACCCGATCCGCGGGACGGTCGGCGTCATCGAGGGGGCAGAATTTTACGGACTGGTGCAGGAACTTCAGGGGCGTACGTCCACTGTCGTCATCTCGGCATATGCCGCAGGTGATACGGATGCGATGGGACCGCTGCGCCTCACGTTTAAGATCGAAAACGAGACGCCGCAGTGAGTACCGTTCTTGCCATCGATCCCGGGCGGGATAAATGCGGCATCGCCGTGCTCTCGCCGCAGGGAGACGTCCTCCTGCATGAGATCGTGCCGACCGCAGCCTTAGAGACGCGGGTATCCGAGCTCGCAGCGGAATATGCGCCGCGCATCATCATGGGGGACGGTACGACGAGCGCGGCGGCAAAGGCGCGCATCGAGGCGCAGGCCGGCGCGGTGATACTTGTGGACGAATACCGCACGACGGAGGAGGGGCGGCGGCTGTACTGGGCGGAGAACCCGCCCCGCGGCTGGCGGCGGCTCGTGCCGCGCGGGCTGTTGACGCCGGCCGTGCCGGTGGACGATTTTGCCGCCGTTGCGCTTGCCTGGAGATTTTTAGCGGGTACGGCACGGCGCGATTGACAGCCGGCGCGCTCTGCGGTAAGATGAAAGGAATTATATCCTGCTGTAATGTAAGGAGAGCAAGACTACATGCCCGATCATGTCCTAGCATTTATGATAGCGCTCGGTGTGGCGCTGTTTTTGACGCCCGTCGTCATTTCTTTTGCGCGGCGCACGGGTGCACTTGACGCACCCGACGCGCGCAAGGTGCATGTGCGTCCCATTCCGCGCATCGGCGGTATTGGCATCTATGCTGCCTTTATGGTGTCTGTGCTCGTGCAGATGAGTATTTCCGACCTTTCGCCGGAGCTCATGACCAGTCTGTGGGGGCTGCTCGCAGGCGGGACGATCATTGTCGCCATCGGCATCATTGACGACTACCGTGATCTCCCGGCAAAGGTCAAGCTCCTCGGGCAGATTCTCGCCGCGTGCGTTCTCGTCATCGGCTTTGACGTGCGCATCGACGTGATCACGGATCCGCTCGGCGATTTTATCTACCTTGAGTATTTCGCGATTCCTGCGACCATTTTTTGGGTGGTTGGACTGACGAATACCGTGAACCTCATCGACGGGCTCGATGGACTCGCCGCGGGGGTGTCCTCAATCGCGGCGGTGACGATCTTCCTCGTTGCGATGGAGGAGGGCATTCCCTTCGTAGCAATGATCACGGCGGCACTTGCGGGGGCGGCGATCGGCTTCCTGTACTATAACTTCAACCCCGCGCGCATCTTCATGGGCGACACGGGGAGTATGTTCCTCGGTTTTATGCTTGCGGGGATCTCGGTCATCGGCGCCGTGAAGAGCGCGGCGACGATTGCACTCATCGTGCCGATCTTGGCGCTCGGACTGCCCATCCTTGACACGACGTTCGCCATTGTGCGGCGCGCGCGCAATCACCGCCCGATCTTTAAGCCGGACAAGGGGCATCTGCACCATCGGCTGCTCGCACACGGCTTTACACAGAAACAGGCAGTACTGCTCATGTACGTTGTGAGCGCTCTTTTTGGACTGTGCGCGCTTGCACTGACGGCGGTGAGTACGCAGGCGGCGCTGCTTATCATCCTCATTGTTGCGGCGGCAGTTTTTATCGGTGCTCGCAAACTCGGCATCCTGCGCCTTGACGCGCAGCAGAAATAATCGTGTATGGCATTCCGAGAGGAGTGAAAACAGAGCATGATCGGCAAAATCAAAGTGATGTCGATTTTTGGCACGCGCCCCGAGGCGATCAAGATGGCGCCCGTCGTCATGGAGCTCATGCGTCATTCGGATGAAATCGAAACGAAAACGCTCGTCACGGCGCAGCATCGTGAGATGCTTGATCAGGTACTGCATCTTTTCCGCATCGTGCCGGATTATGACCTCAACATTATGGCCGCGGGGCAGACCCTCTTTGACATCACGACACGCGCGATGATGGGCATCAACGAAGTATTCCAAAAGGATCGCCCGGATCTCGTGCTTGTCCACGGTGATACGACGACAACCTTTGCGGGGGCGCTTGCTGCGTACTATCATCAGATTCCTGTCGGGCATGTCGAAGCGGGACTGCGTACGCACGACATCTATTCACCGTTCCCCGAGGAGATGAATCGGCGGCTGACGGGCGGTATTGCGACGCTTCATTTTGCACCCACTGCAACGGCGCATGATAACCTCGCGGCGGAGGGGGTTCCCGAGCGGCGCATCTTCGTGACGGGCAATACCGTCATTGATGCCCTCCATCATACCGTGCGCCCGGACTATATGCTTCCGCCGGAACTCTCGCAGGTCGATTTTGCAAATAACCGTGTGTTGCTTGTTACCACGCATCGCCGCGAAAACCTCGGCGAGCCGATGCGTCACGTCTACCGCGCCATTCATGACGTTGTCGACGGATTGCCCGACGTGGAGGTTATTTTCCCCGTGCATCGCAATCCAAAGGTGCGCGAGATCGTGCAGGAGGAGCTGGGGCATCTTCCGCGCGTGCACCTCATTGACCCGCTCGACTATGAGCCGTTTGCCAACCTCATGGCACGCGTTGACATCGTGCTCACCGATTCGGGCGGCATCCAAGAGGAAGCACCCGCCCTCGGCAAACCGGTGCTCGTCCTGCGCGATACGACCGAACGCCCCGAGGCGGTCGCGGCAGGTACCGTGCATCTCATCGGCACGGCGGAGGAGCACGTCTACAATGAGACCATGCGCCTGCTCACCGATACGGGGGCATATGCCGCGATGGCGGAGGCAGTGAATCCCTATGGAGATGGGAGGGCAGCGCAGCGCATCATCGAGGCGATTCTCTACCATGCGGGACATCGTCATATCCCGCCGGAGCCATTCCATGCAGAAAACGAAGAGTACTAAAAACGAAGATGCGGCACCGGACGGAAAAAAGTCCAACACCGCGTCATCGGGGATCGTCGATGCCCTGCGCGCCTTTGGAGTGCTTTCCGGCATCGGCATCTATCTCGTCGTATTTCTCGGCATCTTCATCTTCATTGGGAAAAATGCGGATGATATACTCGGTACGGGACGCGTCTGCACCATCCTCGGGATCCTCCTCGGATTCCCTGCGGCAGGCTATTCCATCTATCGACAACTTAAAGCATATAAAATCGTATGATGAAATGAATGGAGCGACCCCTTATTTTCAAAAAACTTGAAAAAGGGGCTTGACGAAGAAAAGCCGTTGTGTTATATTATTACAGTCGCGCTGATGAAGGCTAGAGGCTCTCGAGGCGCGAAAGATGTACCCTGAAAACTACACAATGCAGAGAGGTTAGAGATAATCTAACCGAAGCCAGATGCAACATC
>NZ_AENV01000007.1:0-2500 GCF_000183625.1 Selenomonas sp. oral taxon 137 str. F0430 | reverse complement strand
ACCACCATCCAAGGCTAAACATGACGAAACGACCGATAGCGGAAAGTACCGTGAGGGAAAGGTGAAAAGAACCCCGGGAGGAGAGTGCAAAAAGAACCTGAAACCGTATGTCTACAAACAGTCGAAGCACAATCAATGTGCGACGGCGTGCCTATTGAAGAATGAACCGGCGAGTTGATTTATACTGCGAGGTTAAGCGGGAGACGCGGAGCCGCAGCGAAAGCGAGTCTTAAGAGGGCGGAAGTAGTATGGATCAGACCCGAAACCACAGTGATCTATGCATGTCCAGGTTGAAGCTCAGGTAAAAATGAGTGGAGGACCGAACCGGTGAGTGTTGAAAACTTTCGGATGAGGTGTGCATAGGGGTGAAATGCCAATCGAACGTGGAGATAGCTGGTTCTCCCCGAAATAGCTTTAGGGCTAGCCTTAAGCGAATAACCATAAAGACGGTAGAGCACTGATCGGGCAAGGGGGCGTAAAGCCTACCGACCCCAGTCAAACTACGAATGGCTTATATGGGCAGCTTAGGAGTCAGCGTGCGAGTGATAAGACCCGTACGCAAGAGGGAAACAGCCCAGACCGCCGGCTAAGGTCCCAAATGCTGTGCTAAGTGGAAAAGGATGTAGGACTTCGAAAACAACCAGGATGTTGGCTCAGAAGCAGCCACCATTAAAAGAGTGCGTAATAGCTCACTGGTCGAGAGGCCCTGCGCCGAAAATATCCGGGGCTCAAGCACAGAACCGAAGCCGCGGCAAAGTAGTAATACTTTGGGTAGGGGAGCGTTCTTACTTGGAAGAAGGCAGACCGGAAGGACTGCTGGACGAGTAAGAAGTGAGAATGCCGGTATGAGTAGCGAAACGACAGGTGAGAATCCTGTCCACCGAAAGCCTAAGGGATCCTGGGCAACGCTCGTCGCCCCAGGGTAAGTCGGGACCTAAGCCGAGGCGTAAAGCATAGGCGATGGACAACCGGTGAAAATTCCGGTACCGGGTCAGTTTGTTTGAGGATGGAGTGACGCAGGAAGGAAGCTGAGCGCGCGACTGGTTGGGCGCGTCGGAGGCGGTAGGCTAGTACGGAGGCAAATCCCCGTACTATAAGGCCGAGAACCGATAGATAGGAGAGACTACGGTCAATCTGAATTCAGCCGCACTACACTGCCAAGAAAAGCTTCTAACGAGAACTGATCCGCCCGTACCAAAACCGACACAGGTAGGCGGGGAGAGAATCCTAAGGTGCGCGGGAAAACCCTCGTTAAGGAACTCGGCAAAATGCATCCGTAACTTCGGGAAAAGGATGGCCGGAGGTTGTGAAGTTATTTACTGATGGAGCGACAGCCGGCGGCAGAAAAGAGGCCCAAGCGACTGTTTACCACAAACACAGGTGCCTGCGAAAGCGCAAGCTGAAGTATAGGTGCTGACGCCTGCCCGGTGCAGGAAGGTTAAGGAGAGTTGTTAGTCTTTGGGATGAAGCAGCGAACTGAAGCCCCTGTAAACGGCGGCCGTAACTATAACGGTCCTAAGGTAGCGAAATTCCTTGTCGGGTAAGTTCCGACCCGCACGAAAGGCGTAACGATTTGGGCACTGTCTCAACGAGGGACCCGGTGAAATTGAAATACCTGTGAAGATGCAGGTTACCCGCGACTGGACAGAAAGACCCCATGGAGCTTTACTGCAGCTTGGCATTGGTCTTTGGCATATAACGTACAGGATAGCCGGGAGACTGGGAAAATATCTCGCTAGAGGTATTGGAGTCACCGTTGGGATACCGGCCTTTATATGCTAAGGATCTAACCGGAATGTTAACAGCATTCGGGACAGTACCAGGCGGGCAGTTTGACTGGGGCGGTCGCCTCCGAAAGAGCAACGGAGGCGTCCAAAGGTTCCCTCAGCGCGGACAGAAATCGCGCGCAGAGCATAAAGGCAGAAGGGAGCTTGACTGCGAGACTGACGGGTCGAGCAGGTACGAAAGTAGGGCTTAGTGATCCGGTGGAAAGAGAGTGGAATTGCCATCGCTCAACGGATAAAAGCTACCCTGGGGATAACAGGCTAATCTCTCCCAAGAGTCCATATCGACGGGGAGGTTTGGCACCTCGATGTCGGCTCATCACATCCTGGGGCTGAAGCAGGTCCCAAGGGTTGGGCTGTTCGCCCATTAAAGTGGTACGTGAGCTGGGTTCAGAACGTCGTGAGACAGTTCGGTCCATATCCATCGCGGGCGCAAGATACATGAGGGAGGCTGCTCCTAGTACGAGAGGACCGGAGTGGACGAACCAACGGTGTACCGGTTGTCCTGCCAAGGGCACGGCCGGGTAGCTGCGTTCGGAAGGGATAAACGCTGAAAGCATCTAAGCGTGAAGCCCGTCCCGAGATGAAGTATCTCATCTCAATCAGAGAGTAAGACCCCTTGCAGAAGACGAGGTAGATAGGCTGGGCGTAGAAGTGCGGCAACGCATGCAGCTGACCAGTACTAATCGGTCGAGGGCTTGATTTATTTTGTTGGT